>JALOTG010000005.1 GCA_025458005.1 Thiobacillaceae bacterium | reverse complement strand
CCCAGCAAGCCGCGAACCCCTACCTGCAGCACGTCCCGGTCTCCGCCGGACCGATCAGTCTGCCGGTCTCCCCCGCCACCCGCGGCACCCGGCCTTACGAAATGTCCGGCATCATCTCGCCGGAGGAGAAGGCCAAGCTGATGAAGCAGATGATGCCGATGATGAGCCTGGCCACCCGCATGGACGTCAAGGACGTGATGAACCTGATGGCCACCAAGTACAAGGTCAAGGCGGGCCTGTCCTTCGACGACGTGGTGGAGTCAATGAAACTGCGCGCCAACCAGGTCAACTTCAAGCTGGTCGGCCATTCGCCCATGTGGAAGGACTTCCAGGCCGTGCTGGGCGACATGGAGGCGCCGCGGGTGGAGGTGTTCCACTACTGCGACATCGCCGCCGGTCGCGCGATACTCAGGTACGCGCCGGAGTCTCTGGTCTACCTGCCCTGCCGCATCGGCATCATGGAGGACGCGGACAAGAACATCTGGGTGATGACCCTGGACTGGGACACCTCCTGGCTCGACTCCATCGCCGGCAAGATGGGCATGGCCGGCGAGACCGAGTTGATCAATTACGCTCGCGACATACGCGACAAGATGGACAACATCATGAAGGCCGCCGCCGAGGGTGATCTGTAGGCCACCCACCGCGACAGGACACGTGGAGACACAGGATGAGACGCGTACTCGCCCAGACCCTGCTGGCCGGCATGCCGCTTCTGGGGCACGCATTCGACGGCATGATGAACCCGATGGGGATGATGAATCCGGCCACCATGATCAACCCGATGGGGATGATGAGCCCGGCCACCATGATGAACCCCGTGAGCATGATGGGGCCGATGGGCATGGGCATGGCCGCGCCCATGATGATGGGCAGCCCGATGGGCATGGGAGTGATGCATCCGGCCATGCAGATGGCCCCGAACATGATGTCCTACCAGCACATCAATCAGATGAGCAATCCCTACCTGGGCGGACCGTTCGCCGGCAACCCCTACCTGAAGCAGAGCCTGCCCCTGCCCTTCGCGCCGCCGGCCTTCTCGCCGAGCCTGCCCTTCGGCGGCCAGAGCCCCTACCCCGTTGTGCCGATGTTCGGCGCGGCGGCGCCAGGCTACCCGTCCGCCGGCCCGGCCAATCCCTTCATGCCGGCGGCCCAGGCGCCGGCACTGCCCTTCCCCATGCCTGGCTTCGGCGCGCCGCAAGCCGCCCAGCCGGCGCCGACCTTCCCGTTCGCCCTGCCCGCTGCGCCTGCGGCGGCGTCAAACGCCCCCACGCCGGCCATGCCCTTCGATCCCGGCATGTGGCTCAACCAGTTCACCCGACCGGCCGGCCGCCAGTAGCACAATCCCCCGGCGGGGCCGGCCGGTCCGGCCGGCAGTCCGGGCGCGCGCCTGTCCTCAGCTGCGCGCCCGTTGCGTTTCAGGCGTCCGGCCGGCCGCGCAGCGTCTGGATGTGCGCGCGCAGCGGCGCCACCAGCGGCTCGATCTTGCGGCGCATGAGGGAACCGATGGCGGTGGTGCGGGCAAAGATGGGGGTGGACAGGGCATCGGACACCCGCGCGAGGGCGGCGATGGCGTCCCATTCGGCCGCCAGTTCCGGGCAGGCCGCCCGCGCCGCCTCCAGCCCCGGCGGATCGGTGTCCATCTGCATGCCGGCCGGCCGGAAGCGCTCGCCGAGGGCCTTGAGCAGACGGTTGACCACCTCCTGGGTCTCGGGCCGGGCGAGCACCTCGGCCGCCGCGGCCAGGAAGGCCTGGCCCTGGGCCGAACGCGCCCGCGCCAGCATGGCCGCCGCGATGTTGCCGGCGGCGACCAGCCCGTCCAGGCACTCCCGGCCCGGCGCGTCGCGGCCCGCCGCGCCGATCTCGGGCAGATCGTTCGCGGCCTGTTCGAGGAAGGCGACGTAATAGCTGTTGGTCTGCTTGCCGCGACGCCACACCGCCGCCCGCTGCTCCGCGTCGAGGGCGGGCGAGGCGAGCAGGACGGCCACCGTGTCCATGATCGCCAGATGGTCGTCCTGCAGGAACGGCAGGTGCTCGACCAGGAAGTCCACCAGCACCTTGCCCATGCGGCCCCGCGACACCGCCTCGCGGCGCAGCATGAGGCGGGCGTTCTCGATGGTGGGCATGGCCCACCAGGCGTACTCGGCGAGCTGGTCGGTCAGGGCCGGCGAGTGCACCACCGCCACCACCGCCTCGGGCTCGCCGATGAGCAGCAGCTTGCCGAGGTTTTCCGTCTCCATCTGGCCGTGCCGCGTCCAGCGCGTGAGGTAGATCGGGTAGCCGCCGGGCGAGCCCAGGGCGTGGCCGGAGAGCAGCTCCTGCACCAGGCGCATGTAGCGGTCCGGGCGGCAGGTGGGATGCAGCGGCACGGTCGCCTCGCCCTTGTCGGTCAGGGCGACCAGGGCCGTGTTGGCATCGTCCAGGCGCACCGCCTTGAGATCCTGGGCGAGCAGAACCTGCAGGCGCAGCAGGTCCTCGGGCGAGAGCTCGTCGTGCATGGCGGTCAGGGCGCCAGCCGGGCGAAGGCCCGGCCGGCCGCCGCGATGGTGGCGTCGATGTCCGCTTCGGTGTGGGCGGCGGAGACGAAGCCGGCCTCGAAGGCGGACGGGGCGAGGTAGACCCCCTCCAGCAGCATCAGGTGGAAGAAGCGGTTGAAGGCTTCCTTGTCGCAGGCCATCACCTCCGCGTAGCTGGCCGGCGGTCGCGCGGCGAAATAGACGCCGAACATGCCGCCCACGCCCTGGGCGGAGAAGATTACCCCCGCCTCCCGCGCGGCGGCGACCAGCCCCTCGGTCAGCCGCCGCGTCCGCGCCGCCAGGGTGTCGTGAAAGCCGGGCGCCTGCAGCTTCCTGAGCGTGACCAGGCCGGCCGCCACCGCCACCGGGTTGCCCGACAGGGTGCCGGCCTGGTAGACGGGCCCCAGGGGGGCCAGATGGTCCATGATCTCGGCGCGGCCGCCGAAGGCGCCCACCGGCATGCCGCCGCCGATGACCTTGCCCAGGGTGGTGAGGTCCGGGGTTATGCCGTAGAGACCCTGGGCGCAGCGCGGCCCGACGCGGAAGCCGGTCATCACCTCGTCGAGGATCAGCAGCGCGCCGTGGCGCGTGCAGTTCTCGCGCAGCGCCTCCAGGAAGCCCGGCGCCGGGGTGACCAGGTTCATGTTGCCGGCCACCGGCTCGACGATGACGCAGGCGATCTCGCCGCCCCGCTCGGCGAACACCCGGTTGACCTGCTCGATGTCGTTGTAGTCGAGCACCAGGGTGTGGGCGGTCACTTCCGCCGGAACCCCCGCGGAGCTCGGCTGGCCGAAGGTGAGCGCGCCGGAACCGGCCTTCACCAGCAGGCTGTCGGCGTGGCCGTGGTAGCAGCCCTCGAACTTGATCAGCGTGGAGCGCCCGGTGTAGCCGCGCGCCAGGCGGATGGCGCTCATGGTGGCCTCGGTGCCGGAGCTGACCAGGCGCACCTTCTCCAGGCCGGGCAGCAGGCTCACCAGCAGCTGCGCCATCTCCAGCTCCATCTCGGTGGGCGCGCCGAAGGACAGGCCGTTGGCGGCGGTCTCCTGGACGGCGCGCACCACGTCGGGGTCGGCATGCCCGAGGATCAGCGGCCCCCAGGAGCCGACGTAGTCGAGGTAGGCCTTGCCATCGGCATCCCACACCCGCGCCCCCGCTCCGCGCGTGAAGAAACGCGGCGAGCCCCCCACCGAGCGGAAGGCGCGCACCGGCGAGTTGACCCCGCCGGGAATGACTTTCTGGGACTGCTCGAACAGGGTGTCGTTACGCGAGGTCATGCCATCGTTCCTTTCAGGATCATGCGATTGAAGCCTTCGGCCGCGGCGCGCGGGTCGGGCGCGTCGTACAGGGCGGAGATCACGGCCAGCAGGTCGGCGCCGGCCGAGACCAGCGGCGCGGCATTGTCCAGGTTGATGCCGCCGATGGCCGCCAGCGGCGCGTCGATTGTCCGCCGCGCCTCGGCGAGCAGGGCCAGCTCGGCCCGACCGGCCCGGGGCTTGGTGGGCGAGGGAAAGAAGCTGCCGAAGGCGACATAGTCGGCGCCCGCCGCCCGCGCCTGGCGCGCCGTGGCCAGGCTCTGGTAGCAGGAGGCCCCGAGCAAGCGCTCCGGTCCCAGCCGTTGCCGCGCCGCCGCCAGATCGCCGTCCTCGCCACCCAGGTGTGCGCCTTCCGCCGCCACCCGCAGCGCCAGCTCGACGTCGTCGTTGACGATCAGCCGGGTGCCGTGGCGCCGCGTCAGGGCGCGCAGGGCGAGGGCCTGTTCGAGCCTCAGCCCGTCCGTGGCCGTCTTGTGCCGGTACTGCAGCAGGCGGCAACCGCCGGCCAGGATCGCCTCGGTGACCGCCAGCAGCCTGGCGGTGTCCGGCCAGTCCGGCGTCACCGCGTACAGTCCGGCGAGGCGGCCCGCCTCAGCCTGGTTCATCCCCGCCCTCGTGGGCCCAGTAGAGGCGATCCGGCATGGCCTGACCCATGCCGGCCCGGAAGGCGCCGCGCAAGGTCTGGTAGGTGAAGGACTGGGCCTCCTTGACCGCCTCCGGCAGGTCGAGGCCCATCGCCAGCAGGCCGGCCACCGCCGCGGCGAGGGTGCAGCCGGAGCCGTGGTAGCTGGCCGGCAGGCGGTCCCAGCGCAGGGTCTGGATGATGCCCGACTCGCCGTACAGGACGTTCACCACCTGGGGCGTCTGCTCGTGGGAGCCGGTGACCAGCACGTACTCGCAGCCGAGGTCGAGCAGGCGTCGCGCGCATTCGGCCAGGTCCGGCTCATCCTCGTCGAGGGCGTCGTCGATCGCCAGGCGACGTGCCTCCAGGCTGTTGGGCGTGAGCACCGTGGTCTGTGGCAGCAGGGTGTCCTTGATCACCGCCAGCAGGTCCTCGGTGACCAGCTCGTCGCCCCGCCCCGAAGCCAGCACCGGGTCCAGCACCAGGGGCACGCCGGGATAGTCCGACACCACCTCGGCCACCGCCAGGGCCACCTCCACGCTGCCCAGCATGCCCACCTTGAAGGCCGCCACCGGCATGTCTTCGAGGACGCGCCGCGCCTGGTCGACCACCCAGTCCGCCTCCAGGGGCAGGAAATCCTCCACGCCCAGGGAATCCTGCACGGTCACGGCGGTGACCACCGACAGGGGATGGCAGCCGAGGCTGGCCAGGGTCAGGATGTCCGCCTGCAGTCCGGCGCCGCCGGTCGGGTCGGTCCCGGCGAAGGTCATCACGAGGGGCGGCGTATCGCGCATGGCGTCTGGCTTTGCTTGGCAAAGTCTTTGGAGCAAAATTGAATTTTACTGCAGCCGAGGCGGATCGCAGCGCTGACATGGAATACCGGACCTGGATGTGCGTGGTATGTGGCTTCATCTACGACGAGGCCAAGGGACTGCCGGCGGAAGGCATCCCGGCCGGCACGCGCTGGGAGGACATCCCCATCAACTGGACCTGCCCGGAATGCGGCGCCCGCAAGGACGATTTCGAGATGGTAAAGATTTGATCCCGCCTGCCGATAACAGCGGACACATACCTGGCATGCGCTCGAGCGCGAGGAGGTAACGATGCGACGCTTGGCTTTGTTGCTGGCGACCCTGGCCGTGATGGCCAGCGCGCGCGCCGAATTGATCCTGAACGTCACGCTGGACTACGACCAGGAACGTGATCATTTCACCACCCAGAGCGTCTTCAGCGACCTGGCCAGACAACTGAGCACGCGGCTGGGACAGCCGGTCAAGCTGGTCATGACCCAGAACGCGGAGCGGGTCGGCGAGCGCATCCGCACCGAAAGCTACGACCTGCTGCTGGCCCCCGCCCAGATGGTGGGCCTGGCCATGCGCCACGGCTACACGCCGGTGGCCAGGACGCGGGAAAACACCCGGGTGATGCTGGTGTCCCGCTCGGGCGCCCGCATCGCCAACCTGGAGCAGGCGCGCGGCAAGCCGGTGGCGATGCCGCACCGGGAATCCCTGGTGAGCTATCTGGTGCGCGGCGAACTCAACGCCCTGGGCACCACCCCCGACAGCTACTTCGGCCGAGTCATGCACATGAACCAGTATGGCGCGGTCATGTACGCCATGGACATCGGCCAGGCCGACCTGGCCGCGGTGAAGGAGAGCGTCGCCCGGGAATGGGCGGCCCAGCGCAAGGACACCAAGGTGGTCAAGGCGTTCAATCAGGTGCCCATGGCGGGCGTGGCGGTCAGCCACAAGATGGACGAGGCGCTGAGGGCGCGCGTGCGCGAGGCCTTCATCTCGGTCGGGCAGGAGATGGAGGCCCGGCTGCGGCGGGTCAAGCTGGATTCCTTCGCGGCCGCCAGCGACAAGGACTTCGAGTTCGTCTCCACGCGCGGCTTCTACACCCCCGAGGTGCTGCCCGGCGCCACCCTCATCAACGCCGCCCAGGCCAAGACCCTGATCGGCCAGGGCGTCCCCCTCTACGACGTGCGTCCCAAGAGCCACTACCGGGAGGCGCACATCCCCGGCGCGATCAACGTGACCTACGAGCTGAACAGCCCCAAGGAGCCGGACGCCGACGACACGCTGGACCGCTTCGACCTCACCCGACTGCCCAAGGACAAGAACGCGCCGATGATCTTCCAGTGCAACGGCGCGGAGTGCTGGTACAGCTACAAGGCCTCCCGCTATATGGTCAGGCGGGGCTACACCAAGGTCTACTGGTTCCGCACCGGCATTCCCGACTGGAAGGCGTCGGGTTACCCGCTCGAACGCGGCGCATGAAACTCGAAAGCAAGGAGGACGCGTGGACAACTCCCCGGAACTGAAGGGCGTGAAGGTGATGGTCATCGACGACAGCAACACCATCCGCCGCAGCGCGGAGATCTTCCTGCTGCAGGCGGGCTGCGAGGTGATCCTGGCCGAGGACGGCTTCGACGCCCTGGCCAAGATCACCGACCATCACCCCGACGTGGTGTTCGTCGACATCATGATGCCCCGCCTCGACGGCTACCAGACCTGCGCCCTGATCAAGAAGAATTCCCGCTACCGCGCCACCCCGGTGATCATGCTGTCGAGCAAGGACGGCCTGTTCGACCGCGCGCGCGGCCGGCTGGTGGGCTCCGACGAATACCTGACCAAGCCCTTCACCAAGGACACGCTGCTCAGCGCGGTGCGTCAGCACCGGCCCAACTGACAAGGAGACGCCCGCATGGCCATCCGCACCGTGCTGGTGGTGGACGATTCCCCCACCGAGCGCTACTACCTGACCGACATCCTGCGCAAGAACGGCTACGACGTGATCACCGCCAACAGCGGCGAGGAGGGCATCTCGCGGGCCAAGAGCGACCGACCCGACCTGATCCTGATGGACGTGGTCATGCCCGGACTGAACGGCTTCCAGGCCACCCGCATGCTGAGCCGAGACGCCGACACCAAGGACACCCCGGTCATCATGTGCACCACCAAGGACCAGGAAACCGACCGCATCTGGGGCATGCGCCAGGGCGCGGCGGAATACCTGGTGAAACCCATCGCCGCCGACGATCTGCTCGCCAAGATCAAGGCCCTGAGCTGAGGCCGGATCGCAGCGATGGCCGAAAAGCAGAGCCTGCGCGACTTTCAGGCCCAGCTGGCGGAGCGGTTCCGCACCGCGTCGAGCCGGAACCCCGCCTCCAAGCTGGGCTTCCAGGCGGGCGGGCGGCACTGGCTGACGGACTTGGCCGAGATCAACGAGGTGGTCACGGTGGCCGGGATCAGCCCGGTGCCCTGGGCGAAGCCCTGGTTCGCCGGCCTGGCCAGCATCCGCGGCACGGTCTACGGCTGCACCGACCTGGCCGCCTTCGCCGGCCTGTCCGAGGTCATGCCCGCGGGGGAAAGCCGCCTGCTGCTGGTGCATCCGCGATATGGCATCAATGCCGCGTTGCGCATGGAACGCGCGCTGGGTCTGCGCAACCTGTCCGAGATGTCCGAGGCGGCCCGCCAGGAGGACGACCCGGACTGGTGGAAGGGCCGCTGGCATGGCGCGGACGGCACGGAATGGATCGAACTGGACATGGAGAGGCTGGTGGCCTCTGCCGCCTTCCTCGATGCCGGGGCCTGAGCGGGCATGACGCAGCTGCCCTCGCGCACCGCGCGCGGGCTGCCGGATCGATAACGGATACCGAGGAGAACAAGCAATGGCGTTGAAGCTGCCCAAGATATCGGTCGGCAAGGGATGGGGCGAGGCGCTGTCCGCGTTGCTCGGCCGCTGGGCCACGCTGGATCCGGAGCGGCTGCCGCTGGTCAATCGGCTGCCCGCCGACCAGCGCACCGGAGCTCTCACCCTGGCGCTGCTGGTGGCCCTGATCCTGGGCCTCGGCGCGGCGGTCTGGCACACCTACCAGGTGGGCAACCGCGGCAAGTACGTGGAAATCGCCACCCAGCTGCAGATGCTGTCGCAGCGCTACTCGAAGACCGCCCAGCAGGCCGTGCTCGGCAACAAGACCGCCTTCGCCCAGCTGGAGGAGAGCCGCAAGCAGTTCGCCGAGGGCCTCGGCGCCCTGATCGACGGGGGCCTCGGCGTCCCCGCGTCGCCGGGCGCCATCCAGCCCGACCTGGCGGAGCTGAAGAAGCGCTGGGAGGTCTCCAGGAAGAACATCGAGGCGCTGCACTCCCAGCAGGCCCAGCTGATCCAGTTCTCCCAGGCCCTCGCCCAGATCAACGCGCGCAACACCGAACTGCTCGACCTCACCGAGCAGGTCATCGCCCTGCTGCCGGCCGATTCCAAGCGGCAGCTCGCCTTCGCCAACCAGCAGGCCCTGTGGACCCAGCGCATCGCCAAGAACGTCAACGCCCTGGTTTCCTCCGACATCATCAACCCGGAGACCGCCTACCAGCTCGGCCAGGACGTGCGCACCTTCCGCGAGGTGCTGGACGCCCTGCTGAAGGGCAGCACCAGCCTGGGGGTGCTGCCGGTGTCCGATCGGGCGACGCAGGAGAAACTGCGCGAACTCAATGACGTCTTCGTCATCCTGGAGGAGCAGGTCAACGGCATCCTGAAGAACATGCCGCTGCTGGTGGAGGCCAAGCGCGCCGCGCGCGAGATCTTCGACGAGAGCGAGAAGCTGCTGACCATGACCCAGCGGCTGACGACCCGCTACGAAGGCCTGGGCGCCGGCGCCACCCTGATCCTGGCGCTGCTGTTCGGCATCGTGGCGCTGGCCTGCCTGATCGTGCTGGGCAGCCTGAACGTGGCCGAGGCGCGTCGGCGTGCCGAGGAGGCGGCGCGGGAGAACCGGCGCAACCAGGACGCCATTCTCAAACTGCTCAACGAGATGGGCGACCTGGCCGAGGGCGACCTGACGGTGCGCGCCACGGTGACCGAGGACATCACCGGCGCCATCGCCGACTCGGTGAACTTCGCCATCGAGGAGCTGCGCACCCTGGTCAACAACATCCACCGCGCCACCGACCAGCTGACCCACGCCACCAACGAGGCCAAGGAGGTCTCCGACGACCTGCTCGGCGCCGCGGAGCGGCAATCCCGCCAGATCACCCTGACCGGCGAGGCGATCACCCAGATGTCGCAGTCCATCGTCGAGGTCTCGCGCAACGCCGCCGAGTCCAGCCAGGTGGCCGAGAACTCGCTGGCCGTCGCCCGGCGTGGCGGCGACTCGGTGCGCGAGGGCATCGCCGGCATGAATGGCCTGCGCGACCAGATCCAGGAGACCTCCAAGCGCATCAAGCGCCTGGGCGAATCCTCCCAGGAGATCAGCGAGATCGTCGAGCTGATCTCGGACATCACCGAGCAGACCAACGTGCTGGCCCTCAACGCCGCCATCCAGGCCGCCGCCGCCGGCGAGGCGGGGCGCGGCTTCACGGTGGTGGCGGAGGAGGTGCAGCGCCTGGCGGAGCGTTCCGGCGCCGCCACCCGGCGCATCGGCGCCATCGTCAAGACCATCCAGGGCGACACCCAGGACGCGGTGAACGCCATGGAGATCAGCACCCAGGGCGTGGTGGAGGGCGCCACCCGGGCCGATGCCGTGGGCCACGCCCTGCAGGAGATCGAGACGGTGTCCGAACAGCTCGCCCGGCTGATCCAGAACATCTCCCAGGCCACCCAGGCCCAGGCCAGGACCGCGGAGAACATCACCGCCAACATGCAGCAGATCCTGAACGATACCCAGCAGGCCTCCACCGGTGCCAAGCGCAGCGCCCAGTCCATGGACGAACTGACCGCCCTGGCCGAGGAACTCAAGGTGTCGGTGGCAGGCTTCAAACTCTGAGGGCCAGCAAAAGATGAGCGAGGACATGGATTTCGATCTGGGGCCCCTGACCTGGGTCAAGGCGGAGGTGGACCAGGCCCTCGGGGCGGCCCGCCAGGCCCTCGCCGACTGGAACGGCGAGGACACCAACCCGCTCAAGGCGGCCGCGGCCCACCTGCACCAGGTATCCGGCGCGCTGACCATCGTCGATCTGCAGGGGGTGTCCCTGCTCTGCGGCGAGGCCGAGCGGCTGCTCACCGAGATGGTCCACGAGGCGGAACGGCGCGGCCCGGAAAGCGCGGAGGTGGCGATCGACGCCATCGATGCCCTGCTCGTCTACCTGGACGAATTGATGGGCGGCGCCCCGAACGCCGAACTCAAGCTCGCCGGCATCTACGCCCGGGTCCTCGCCCAGCGCGGCGCCGAGCCGCCGGCGCCGAGCGAGCTGTTCTTCCCCGACGTCTCCCTGCGCGTCGGCCGCACCGCGCCCCAGGCCCCGCCCCTCGACGAGGAGGCCCTCAACCGGGCCATCCGCCGCGCCCGCGGCCAGTACCAGCGCGGCCTGCTGATGTTCCTGCAGGACAAGGAAGCGACCGTCGGCCTGATGTACATGGACCAGGCGGTGCGGGAACTGGAGAGGCTGGCGCCCGGCGCCACCCAGTACACCTTCTGGTGGCTGGTGGCGGGGTTGCTCGAGTCGCTGCGCCGGGGCGCCCTGCCGGTGGATTTCTGGGTCAAGCGGCTGTGCGGCCGGATCGACCTGCAGATGCGCCGCCTCGCCGAAGGCTCGCGGCAGCTCGCCGAGCGCCTGCTGCGCGACGTGCTCTATTACCTGGCCCAGGACAAGGGCATCGACGGACGGGCCCTGGATGCCCGGCGCATCTTCCACCTCGACCGTTACATGACGGCCGGGATCGGCGCCGAGGCCGGTGGCGCCGAGGCCAGCTGGCGGCCGCACCTGAACGCCCTGCGCGAGGCCCTGAACCGGGCCAAGGATGCCTGGATGAAATACTGCGGCGGACGCCAGGACAACCTGGAGCCCTTCCAGAGCGCCGCCCTGGAGATGTTCGAGGCCGCCGTGCGGCTGCCCAACGATTCCCTCAAGGCCCTGCTGCGCATGGTGCACGCGGTGGCCAAGCGCTCGTCCAGTGTGGCGGACACCGCCCAGAACGAGGCCCTGCAGCTGGAGATGGCCACCGCCATGCTGCTCACCCACAACGCCATCGATCACTTCGAGTCGCTGGGCCAGGAGTTCGATCGCCAGGCGGACGTGCAGACCCAGCGGCTGCAGGCGGCCATCGACCCGAACTACGACGTCTCGCGCATCCCCGCCGACGTGCCGATGCTCGACGAGGTCTCGCGCCAGGCCCAGGAGCGGCTCATCGTCGCCCATGTGTCCCAGGAGATCCAGGCCAACCTCAACCAGGTCGAGGAAATCCTCGACAAGTTCTTCCGCGACGCCAGCGAGCGCGGCCGCGTGCCGCTGGTGCCGGGCCTGATGAAGCAGGTGCTGGGCGCCTTCAACATCCTGCAGCTCGGCACGGCGGCGGACCTCACCCGCGCCAGCCTGGAGCGGATCGACCGCTTCGCCGATCCGGACTATCCGATCAGCGCCGAGGAGCTGGATTGGGTGGCCGAGGCCCTGTCCACCCTGGGCCTGTACGTCGAGGCCCTGCGTTATGGACGCGACGACACCCAGAAGCTGACCGGCCTGCTCGCCCGCCGCGAGTCCCTGCCCTCCCCCGAGGCCAGCGTGGAGGCCGAAATCCGCGCCGAGACGGCCCGCCTGCAGGAAGAGGCGGCCCGCCTGGCCGGCGGCGAGGCGACCGAGGCCGACCGCCAGGCCCTCGGCGAGGGCCTCAGCAAGCTGGCGCGCGACGCTGACCTGGTCGGCAACGTCCAGCTCAAGGAACAGGCCCAGCAGGCCATCCAGGCCCTCAAGGAGAACGCCCCGGCCCAGGCCATCGGCTCGGTCGTGCAGCAGATCGGCGCGCCGGCCGGCGCCGCCCAGGCCGCGCCGAGCGCCGAGGCCGCCCAGCTGGCCGGCGCCACGGACGAGACCATCGACGCCGAGATGCTCAACGTCTACATCGAGGAGGCCAACGACGTGCTGGGCAACATCGTCGCCCAGCTGGCGCGCCTGAATGTCAGCCCGTTCGACAATGATGCCTTCGCCTCGGTCCGGCGCAGCTTCCATACCCTGAAGGGCAGCGGGCGCATGGTGGGGCTGACCGAACTGGCCGAGGTGGCCTGGCAGGTGGAGGACACCCTCAACCACTGGCTGCGTGCGGAAAAGGCCCCCACCCCGGAACTGCTCGACTGGCTGGAAAAGGTCGCCGACGCCTTCGGCGGCTGGGTCCAGGTCCTGGAGGCTGGCGGCCAGCCGCGGGTCGAGGCCGGCGACCTGCTTGCCCGCGCCCGGGCACTGCGCGGCGGAACGCCGGAGGCCTCGCCACCCCCAAAGTCTGAAGCCGGCGCGCCGACGTCCGCAGCGGCCGCCGGCGAGGAAGAGATGATGGACATCGGCGGCCACAGCCTGCCGGTCGCCCTGTACCGCGTCTTCGCCGAGGAGGCGTTGCAGCGCCTGGGCGAACTGCACGAGAACCTCGGACGCGTCGCCGACGGGCCTGACACAGCCGCCTGGGAGGCCCTCATCCGCGCCGCCCACACCCTGGCCGGCATCTCGCGAACCACCGGTTTCCAGTCCCTGGCCGATGCCGTGCACGCCGTGGAACTGTGGGCCGGCGCCTGGCCCGGGAAGGACCGCCCCCTGGACGGGGCCGCCGTCTCCGTCCTCCAGGACATCCTGGCGCAACTGGCCGGCATGCTGCAGGAAATCGAGGCTGGCAGCCTGCCCGACGGCAGCCCGGAGATCCCCGAGCGTCTTGACGCCCTCGCCCCGCCACCGGACGCGGAGCCGGCCGCGGAAGCGCAGGTCATGGCCCCCGCCGCCGAAATCGAAGCCGCCCCCCCCGTGCCCGCGCCCACGGTCGCCGCCCGGACCGAGGTCCGCCCGGACCTGCCCGAGCAGCCGGCTACAGCCGATCAGCCGACGCAGCCCGAGCCGGAGGCTGCCGCCCAGGCCGCCCCCCGTGCCCTCCCCGAGGACGACCTGGACCCGCAACTGCTGCCCATCTTCCTGGACGAGGCGGCGGAATTGTTGCCCCGCATCGGCACCAATCTGCGCCAATGGCGTTCGGAACCCGGCGACGCGACGGCGCGGCAGGCCCTGCAACGCGCCCTGCACACCCTCAAGGGCAGCGCGCGCATGGCCGGCGCCATGCGCCTCGGCGAGCGCACCCACATCCTGGAAGCCCGCCTGCTGGAGCAGGGCGATGGCGCCCCCCAGGCGGAATTCCTCGATGGGCTGGAGGCCGAATACGACACCCTCGCGGAGATGGTGGAGGCCCTGTCCACGCCCCCCGAAGCCGCCCCGGCGGCCACCGAGCCGCTGGCCGCCGCGCCGCCCGAGACGCTCGCCGCGCCGCCGGTTCCGGTGACCGCCCCGGCAGTGACCGAGGAGGACCTGCGCCTGCGCCAGACCCTCAAGCTCAAGGCCAACATCCTCGACACCCTGCTCAATGAGGCAGGCGAGGTGGCCATCGCCCGGGCGCGGGTGGAGAACCTGCTCAACAACTACAAGCAGACCGCCCAGGAACTGACCGCCAACGTGGAACGGCTGCGCAGCCAGCTGCGCGAACTGGAGATCCAGGCCGAGAGCCAGATGCGCACCCGCCTGTCGCAGATGGACGAGAGCCACTTCGACCCACTGGAGTTCGACCGCTACAGCCGCCTGCAGGAGCTCACCCGGCTGCTGGCGGAGAGCGTCAACGACGTGTCCACCGCCCAGGACAACCTGCTCTCCGGCATCGACGAGGCGGACCGCACGCTGCACCTGCAATCGCGCATGACCCGCTCCCTGCAGCACGAGCTGATGCGCATGCGCATGGTGCCGTTCGACTCCCTGGCCGAGCGCCTCCACCGCGTCGTCCGCCAGGCGGCCAAGGAACTGCAACGCAAGGCGCAGCTGGAGATCGACGGCGGCCAGACGGAGCTGGACCGCACCGTCCTGGACCGCGTGGTGGCACCCCTGGAGCACCTGCTGCGCAACGCCGTGGCCCACGGCATGGAGCCGCCAGACGAGCGGCGCGCGGCGGGCAAGCCGGAATACGGCGAGATCCACCTGGCCATCCGCCAGGAGGGCAACGAGATCCTCATCACCGTCGCCGACGACGGCGCCGGCGTCAACCTGGAAGCGGTGCGCGCCCGGGCCGAGGCCCTCGGCTGGGTCGGCGCGGGCGAGGTGATCTCCACCGAGCGCCTGGAGTCCTTCCTGTTCACGCCCGGCTTCTCCACCGCCCAGCGGGTCACCGAGGTGGCGGGCCGCGGCATCGGCCTGGACGTGGTGAAGAACGAGATCGCCGGCATCGGCGGCCGCGTGCGCATGGAGACCGAGGCCGGGCTCGGCACCCGCTTCACCATCCGCCTGCCCCTCACCCTGGCCGTCGCCCCCGTCGTGCTGGCGCGGGCCGGCGGCCAGACCTACGCCCTGCCCGCCAACCTGGTGGCGCTGGTGCGCGAGGTCCGCGTCGAGGAGCTGAATGCCCTGCACGAGGCCGGGCAGATGGTCTTCGAGGACGAACGCTACCCCCTGCGCAGCCTGGCCGAACTGACGGACTGCCGCCCCCAGCCGGCCGAGGGCCGCTTCCGCACCCTCCTGCTGCTGCGCGCCGGCGACGAGCGCCTGGCCCTGCGCGTGGACGCCATGGAGGGCAACTACGAGGCGGTGATCAAGAACACCGGGGCCCAGGTGGCGCGCATCGCCGGCATCGTCGGCGCCACCGTCCTCGGCGACGGGCGCATCGCCCTGATCCTCAACCCCTTCGCCCTGGCCGAGCGCGCCCCGGTCCAGCCGCTGCCGGAGGAAGAGATCCAGGCGGCGGAGGAACAATCGCGCCTGGTCCTGGTGGTGGACGACTCCCTCACCGTGCGCAAGATCACCAGCCGCCTGCTCGAACGCGAGGGCTACCGCGTGGCCACCGCCAAGGACGGGGTGGAGGCCCTGGAATTCATGCAGGACGAGATCCCGGCGGTGATGCTGCTGGACATCGAGATGCCGCGCATGGACGGTTTCGAGGTGACCCGGGCGGTGCGCGCCGACGCTCGCCTGCGTGACCTGCCGATCATCATGATCACCTCGCGCACGGCGGAGAAGCACCACCAGCACGCCCTGGATCTGGGCGTCAACGCCTACATGGGCAAGCCCTATCAGGACGAGGCGCTGCTGGGCGAGATCGCCAGGCTCACCGGGGAGGTCGTGGCGGCGGGATAGCGGTCGTCGTCACGCCTTCCACTCCACCAGCCCGGTGTAGGCGGTGAGCAGCACCACCAGGCCGAACACGATGCGGTACCAGGCGAAGCCGACGAAGGTGTGGTTGGAAACGAAGCGCAGCAAGGCCTTCACCGCGATCATGGCGGAGACGAAGGAGGCGGCGAAGCCCACCGCGAACACCGGCAGGTCCGACGCCGAGAGCAGGTCCCAGTTCTTGTACAGGTCGTAGACGGTCGCCGCCAGCATGGTGGGGATGGCCAGGAAGAAGGAGAACTCCGTGGCCGCCTTGCGCGACAGGCCGAACACCAGCCCGCCCATGATGGTCGCCCCGGCCCGGGAGACGCCCGGGAACATGGCCATGGCCTGGGCGAAGCCCACCTTCAGGGCGGTCTGCCAGGTCATCTCGTCCACGCTCTGGATGCGCGGGTGGTAGGCGCGCTTCTCGATGTACAGGATCAGCAGCCCGCCGGCGATCAGCGCCCCGGCGACGGTGAGGGGATTGAACAGATAGGCCTTGATCAGGCCATGGAACATCACCCCCAGCACCGCCGCGGGCAGGAAGGCCACCAGCAGGTGCATGACGAAGCGCCGCTGGACCGGATCCGAACCCAGCCCGCCGGCCACCGTCGCGATCCGCGCCCGGTAATCCCAGCACACGGCCAGGATCGCCGCCAGCTGGATGACGATCTTGAACACCTTGCTCTGCTCGTCGGTGTAGTCCAGCAGGCTGCCGACGATGATCAGGTGGCCGGTGGACGAGATGGGCAGGAACTCGGTCAGCCCCTCGACGATGCCCAGGATCAGGGCGGTGAGCAGCAGTTGGGGATCCATCGCGGGTCAGTGCTCCAAAGGTGGGGAGGAGATCGGCCGCTCCGGCCGGGTCGCCGCCTCCAGGGCGGCCAGCCCGGCGAGCGCCGCCTCGGTCGAGGCGCCGCACATCTCCGGCGCGGGGCGCAGGCCGGCGCAGACGTCCGGCCGCTCGGCCGCGCCGAACAGCCGGCAGCGGTTGTCCGCGGTCAACTGGACGCAGCGCTCCCCGGCCGCCTTGCCCGCGGGCATGCCGGGGATGGGGCTGGAGATGGAGGGGGCGACGCAGCAGGCGCCGCAGCCGGGTCGGCAATCCATGAGGGTTCGGCGCGACATGAAAAAAGGCCGGCGCGGGCCGGCCTCGTTCAGCGTCAGGGCGCGTCTCAGCCCTTCTTGCTCTGCTCCACCATGCCGTGGATGATGGGCTCCAGGATCACCTCCATGGCCATGCCCATCTTGCCGCCGGGCACCACCAGGTTGTTGCGCCGCGACATGAAGGAGTCGTGCACCATGGACAGCAGGTAGGGGAAGTCCACCCCCTTCGGGTCGGCGAAGCGGATCACCACGAAGCTCTCGTCCGGGGTGGGGATGTCGCGGGCGATGAACGGATTGGAGGTGTCCACCGTGGGCACGCGCTGGAAGTTGATGTGGGTGCGCGAGAACTGCGGCGTGATGTAGTTCACGTAGTCCGGCATGCGGCGCAGGATGGTGTCGACGATGGCCTCGGCGGAGTAGCCGCGCTCCTTGGCGTCGCGGTGGATCTTCTGGATCCACTCCAGGTTCACCACCGGCACCACGCCGATGGCCAGGTCGACGTGCTGGGCCATGTCCACCTTGTCGGTCACCACCAGGCCGTGCAGGCCCTCGTAGAAGAGCAGGTCGGTATTGGCCGGCACGTCCTCCCAGGGGGTGAACTCGCCCGGCTTGAGGCTGGTGCCCAGGCGCTTGTTGTGGTCGGCGGCCTCTTCGTCGCTGTGGATGTAGTAGCGCTTCTTGCCGCCGCCGGTCTCGCCGTAGGTCTTGAACAGATTGGCGAGGGCGTCGAAATCGTTGGCCTCCGGGCCGAAGTGGGAAAAATGCTTGTTGCCCTCGGCCTCCGCCTTCTTCATCGCCTCCTTGAACTCCACCCGCCCCAGACTGTGGAAGCTGTCGCCCTCGATGACGGCGGCGGAAAGCTTCTCCCGCGAGAAGATATGCTCGAACGCGCGCTTGACGGTGGTGGTGCCCGCGCCAGAGGAGCCGGTCACCACCACGACGGGATGCTTCTTGGACATTTTGGGGTTCCTTTAATCGACAAAGAAATCTTCAATAACCTCGCCATGGGAGTATATATGCCGCCCGCGCGGCGTGTCACCCCACCGCGGGTATAATCCCCGCTTTCCATCGAGACCGCTGGCGCCCCAGCATGCGCGACCCCATGGACCCCATCTACCGCCCGGAGATCATCGAGCCGGAGGCCCAGCAGCACTGGGAGGAAAAGCAGGCCTTTCACGCCGTCGAGGACGCCGGCCGGCCCAAGTACTACTGCCTGTCCATGTTCCCCTACCCGTCGGGCAAGCTGCACATGGGCCACGTGCGCAACTACACCATCGGCGACGTGCTGGCCCGCTACCAGCGCATGCGCGGCTACAACGTGCTGCAGCCGATGGGCTGGGACGCCTTCGGCCTGCCCGCCGAGAACGCCGCCATCGCCAACAACGTGGCCCCGGCCGGCTGGACCTACGCCAACATCGAGTACATGAAGAAGCAGTTGAAGTCGCTCGGCCTGGCCATCGACTGGAGCCGCGAGCTGGCCACCTGCCGGCCCGACTACTACCGCTGGGAGCAGTGGCTGTTCACCCGCCTGTTCGAGAAGGGCGTCATCTACAAGAAGCTGGCCACGGTGAACTGGGACCCGGTGGACCACACCGTGCTGGCCAACGAGCAGGTCATCGACGGCCGCGGCTGGCGCTCCGGCGCCCTGGTGGAGAAGCGCGACATCCCCATGTACTTCTTCCGCATCACCGACTACGCCGAGGAATTGCTGGGCGAGCTGGACAACCTGCCCGGCTGGCCGGAGCGGGTGAAGACCATGCAGCGCAACTGGATCGGCAAGAGCTTCGGCGTCGAGATCCACTTCCCCTTGAGCGCACGCCACCTGGACGGGGACAAGGTGCTGAAGGTGTTCACCACCCGCGCCGACACCCTGTTCGGCGTCACCTACGTCGCCGTCGCCGCCGAGCATCCCCTGGCCCGGCAGGCCGCCGCCAGCAATCCCGAGCTGGCCGCCTTCATCGCCGAATGCAAGCAGGGCAGCGTGGCCGAGGCGGACCTGGCGACCATGGAAAAGAAGGGCATGGACACCGGCCTGGTGGTCCACCACCCCTTCACCAACCAGCCCGTCCCCGTCTGGGTCGCCAACTACGTGCTCATGGGCTACGGCGAGGGGGCGGTGATGGCCGTGCCCGCCCACGACGAGCGCGACTTCGCCTTCGCCGAGAAATACGGCCTGCCGATTCGGGCCGTGATACGGCCCGAAAGTGAGGAGGGCGTAGAGAAGATTGAGGGGGGGGCTCCTCACCCCTCACCCCTCACCCCTCACCTGCCGTATACGGAGTACGGCATCCTGTTCGACTCCGGCGACTTCTCCGGCCGGACTTCCCAGGACGCGATCGAGAAGATCGCCCTGGTGCTGAAGAACCTCGGCCTGGGCGACCGGCGCACCACCTGGCGCCTGCGCGACTGGGGCATCTCGCGGCAGCGCTACTGGGGCTGTCCCATCCCCATCATCCACTGCCCCAGCTGCGGCGACGTGCCGGTGCCCGAGGACCAGTTGCCGGTGGTGCTGCCAGAGGACGTGAGGATAGCCATCGGTTCGCCGCTGAAGCGGATGCCCGAGTGGTCGGCCTGCGCCTGCCCGAAATGCGGTGGCGCCGCCGAGCGCGAGACCGACACCATGGACACCTTCGTCGAGTCGTCCTGGTACTACGCCCGCTACGCCTGCCCGGACAACGACCAGGCCATGCTCGATGGGCGCGCCAACCACTGGCTGCCAGTGGACCAGTACATCGGCGGCATCGAGCACGCCATCCTGCACCTGCTCTATGCCCGCTTCTTCCACAAGCTGATGCGGGACGAGGGGCTGGTGAGCACGAACGAACCCTTCGCCAACCTGCTCACCCAGGGCATGGTGGTGGCGGAGACCTATTACCGCGAGGGCGCCGACGGCAAGAAGCAATGGATCAACCCCGCCGAGGTGGAGGTGGAGCGCGATGCCAAGGGGCACATCGTCGCCGCCAGGCTGATCGCCGACGGCCAGCCGGTGGTGATCGGCGGCATCGAGAAGATGTCCAAGTCGAAGAACAACGGCGTCGACCCCCAGGCCCTGATCGACCGTTACGGGGCCGACACCGCCCGCCTGTTCATGATGTTCGCCGCGCCGCCTGAGCAGTCGCTGGAATGGAGCGACGCCGGCGTCGAGGGCGCGCACCGCTTCCTCAAGCGGCTGTGGAAGACGGTCCACGACCACCTCCAGGGCGAACGGGGGGATGCCTTCGCGGGCGGGGAACTGCCGGACACGCTGGCCGACTTCCGCCGCCAGCTGCACCAGACCATCGCCAAGGTCAGCGACGACATCGAGCGGCGCCGCCAGTTCAACACCGCCATCGCCGCCGTCATGGAACTGATGAACGCCCTGGTCCGGCTGGAAAGTGAGGACAGGCTCACGCGCGGTGTGAAACAGGAAGCCCTGGAGGCGGTGGTATTGATGCTGGCGCCGATCGTCCCGCACATCTGCCGCGTGCTGCTCATGGCCCTCAGGCCGGGCGCCTGCCTGATGCAGGCCCGATGGCCGGGCGTGGACGAAGCCGCCCTGGTCCGGAACGAGGTCGAGCTGGTGCTGCAGGTCAACGGCAAGCTGCGCGGCAAGCTCAGCGTAGCCGCCGACGCCGGGCGGGAAGCCATCGAGCAGGCGGCCCTGGCCAGCCCGGAGGCCCTCAGGCACATGGAAGGCAGGCCGGCCAGGAAGGTGGTGGTGGTGCCGGGCCGGCTGGTAAACATCGTCGTCTGATCGGAGAAGGAGGAAGGCGTGCGACGCATCCTGCTGAACATCATGCTGGCCGCCATGGCCCTCGGCCTCCTGGGCGGCTGCGGCTTCAAGCTGCGCGGCCAGGATCACCTGCCCTTCAACATCGTCCACCTGGACGCTGGCGGGAGCTCCTTCATGGCCCCCCTGCTCGCCGAGGACCTGCGCGGCCATGGCAAGCAGCTGGCGGGCAGGGCGAAGGAGGCGGAGGTGTCCGTGCGCCTGGCCGGAGAGGAGAAGCGCAAGGACATCCTGGCCCTGTCCGGCGGCGGCAAGGTGCGGGAATATCGCATCGAGTACCGGCTGACCCTCTCGGCCACGGACGCCGCCGGCCTGGAGATCCTCGCCCCCACCCCCCTGCGCGTCACGCGGGACTATTCCTACGACGACACCCAGGCCCTGGCCAAGGAGAGCGAGGAGGCCCTGCTGCACCGCGACATGGAACGCGACATGCTGCGCCAGATCCTGCAGCGGCTGGCCTACGTGAAACGCTGATGGCCGGGGCGACGCCATCTTCCCGCCCACGCGCCGGCCCGTCCAGCCCATGCGCCTGAAGACCGAACAGCTCGACGCCGCCCTCGGCCGAGGCCTGCTGCCGGTCTATGCCGTGAGCGGCGACGAGCCGCTGCTGGTGGACGAGGCGGCCGCCCGGATCCGCGCCGCCCTGCGCCGGGCGGGGGTGGACGAGCGCCAGTCCTTCCAGGCCGAGAGCGGCTTCGACTGGTCCGCGTGGCTGGCCGGCTTCGACTCCCTGTCCCTGTTCGCCAGCCGCCGCCTGGTGGAACTGCGCCTGCCCACCGGCAAGCCGGGCACGGAGGGCGGCAAGACGCTGGAGGCCTGGTGCGCCCGGCCGCCCGCGGAGACCTGGCTGCTGGTGCTCCTGCCGCGCCTCGACCGGGCCGCCCAGAACGCCAAGTGGTTCGCCGCCCTGGAGCGCGCCGGCGCCCTGGTGACCCCCGTCGCGCCCGGCCTGGAACGCCTGCCGGAGTGGATCGGGGCGCGCCTGGCGGGCCGCGGCCTGGAGGCCGACCGGGAGACCCTGGCCTTTCTGGCCGAGCGGGTGGAGGGCAACCTGCTCGCCGCCCATCAGGAGATCGAGAAGCTGGCCCTGCTGCTGCCACCCGGCCCCCTCACCCTGGACCAGGCCCGCGAGGCGGTGCTCGACGTCTCCCGCCACGACGCCGGCCAGATCCCCGAGGCCCTGCTCAAGGGCGAGCCGGTGCGCCTGGCGCGCATCCTGGCCGGACTGCGCGAGGAGGGCGAGACCCCCATCCTGGCGCTGTGGGTCTTGACCCAGGAAATCCGTACCCTCTACCGTCTCGCCTCGGGCGCGCGACGGGGGGAATCCCTGGCGCGCGGGTTCGCCGCCCTGCGCATCTGGGAAAGCCGCCAGCCGCTCGTGCGGCGGGCCCTGCAGCGGCTCGACGCGGACACCCTGCGCGCCGCCCTGCGCCAGGCCGCCCGCATCGACCGGGTCGCCAAGGGGCTCGGCCGGGACGACGCCTGGCAGATGTTGCAACAACTGGCCCTCGGCCTGACCGGCGCGCGGTGCCCACGTACCTTCGAGGAAAGCCATGGACATTAGACAGTACATGCGGGACTTGGGCCGCGCCGCCCGCGAGGCCTCCCGGGCCATGGCCCGGGCCGACACGAACCAGAAGAACGCCGCCCTGCTGGCCATCGCGGCGGCCATCGAGCGGGACGCGGACCGCCTCGTCGCGGCCAATGCCCGCGACCTGGACGCGGCCCGCGCCGCCGGCCTGGAGGCCGCCCTGCTCGACCGCCTGACCCTCGCCGCCAGGACCGTCGCCGGCATGGCCGAGGGCCTGCGCCAGATCGCCGCCCTGCCCGACCCGGTGGGCGAGATCAGCGACCTCAAGTACCGCCCCTCCGGCATCCAGGTGGGCCGCATGCGGGTACCCCTGGGGGTGATCGGCATCATCTACGAGGCCCGCCCCAACGTCACCGCCGACGCCGCCGGCCTGTGCCTGAAGTCCGGCAACGCCGCCATCCTGCGCGGCGGCTCCGAGGCCCTGCACTCCAACCAGGCCATCGCCGCCTGCGTGCGCGAGGGTCTGGCGGCCGCAGGCCTGCCCGCCAGCGCCGTGCAGGTGATCGAGACCACCGACCGCGCCGCGGTGGGCGAGCTGATCACCCTGAAGGAGTACGTCGACGTCATCGTGCCGCGCGGTGGCAAGGGCCTGATCGAGCGCATCAGCGGCGAGGCGCGGGTGCCGGTGATCAAGCACCTGCACGGCAACTGCCACGTCTACGTGGACGACCGGGCGGATCTCGCCAAGGCGGTGCGCATCGTCGAGAACGCCAAGACCCAGCGCTACGGCACCTGCAACACCACCGAGTCGCTGCTCGTCGCGCGCGGGGTGGCCGACCGGGTGCTGCCCGAGCTGGGCCGCATGCTGGCCGGCCACGGCGTCGAGATGCGCGGCTGCGCCGAGACCCTCGGGATCCTCGGCGCAGCCGCCATCGCCGGCGCGAACATCAGGGCGGCCACCGAGCAGGACTGGGACGAGGAGTACCTGGCCCCCATCATCGCCGTTAAGGTCGTGGACGGCCTGGACGAGGCGATTTGCCACATCAACGCCCACGGCTCCCAGCATACCGACGCCATCGTCACCGAGGACTATTCCCGGGCGCGCCGCTTCCTGCGCGAGGTGGACTCCAGCTCGGTGATGGTCAACGCCTCGACCCGCTTCGCCGACGGCTTCGAATACGGCCTGGGCGCCGAGATCGGCATCTCCACCGACAAGATCCACGCCCGCGGCCCGGTCGGCCTGGAGGGGCTCACCAGCCAGAAGTACATCGTGCTGGGCGAGGGGCACGTCAGGGGGTGAAGCAGCCCATTGGCCTGCTCGGCGGCACCTTCGACCCGATCCACTATGGCCACCTGCGCCTGGCCGAGGAGATGGGTGAGGCGCTGGGACTGGCCGAGGTGCGCGTGCTGCCCACCGGCACGCCGCCGCACCGCGCCGCCCCCGCCGCCGCCGCGCCGCAGCGGCTGGCCATGGTCCGCCTGGCCGTCGCCGGCAACCCGCGCCTCGTCGTCGACGAGCACGAGATCGGCAAGACCGCGCCCTGCTACATGGTGGACACCCTCACCGAGCTGCGCGGGGAGCTGGGCGGCGAGCGGCCGCTGATCCTGTTCGTGGGCGCCGACGCCTTCCTGGGCCTGACCGGCTGGCACGACTGGCACCTTCTGGTCGAACTGGCCCACCTGGCCGTCGCCCACCGCCCCGGCTTCGCCCCCGCCACCTGGGAGGCGGCCATGCCACTGGCGCTGCGCGACGAACTGCACGGCCGGCGGGCCGGGGCGGCGGCGGACTTGCATTCCGCCCCGGCCGGCCGCATTTTCATTCACGAGATCACCCAGCTGGACATCTCCGCCAGCCGCGTCCGGGCCTTGGTGGGGGCGCACCGCAGTGCCCGCTACCTGGTCCCGGACGCCGTGCTGGATTACATCGACCACCATCACCTCTACCGACAGGAGCCCCCCGACTGAATGGATACCGAAGCCCTCACCCGCGTCGCCGTCGCCGCCCTGGAAGACATCAAGGGCAAGGAGATCACCGTGCTGGACGTGCGCCCGCTCACCTCCCTGTTCGACACCCTGGTCATCGCCAGCGGCGACTCAACCCGCCAGGTCAAGGCCCTGGCCGACCACGTCGAGGAGAAGCTCAAGGAGGCCGGCGCCGCCATCATCGGCACCGAGGGGGAGCGGGCGGCGGAGTGGATCCTGGTCGACGCCGGGGACGTGGTGATCCACGTCATGCACCCGGCGGCGCGCAGCCACTACAACCTGGAGGAGCTCTGGGGCGCGGTGGCGCGGGAGCGTGCGGCGGCCTGAGCGAGGCGCAAAATGTAAAAAGGCCCGACAAACTTGTCGGGCCTTTTTACATTGACCGATCCGGGGCGGTGAACCGCCCCGACCGGGGGCTCAGGCCTTGCGGCGCATCAGGCCCAATCCGGCCAGACCCAGGCCCAGCAGGGCCAGGGTGGCGGGCTCGGGGACGTTCTGCTGGATCCCGATCAGGCGCAACTGGGCCGACGCCGAGTTGCCGGCGGTGTCGTAGGCGGTGGCGGTGAAGATGTTGTCGCCCAGCCGGATCGAGAACTCCGGCAGGGTGAAGTTGCCCAGGCCGTCGATGGCGATGTCGTTGATCAGGGTGCCGTCGGCCATCAGGATGTCCACGTAGTCGATGCCCACCAGGTTGCCTGCCGTGCCGCTGAACAGGCCGGCCAGCGTGGTCACGTCGGTGCCGTTGGTGTAGGTGCCGTTGCCCGAGGTGGCGATGGCTTGCATGGTGGCGGCGCTGTGGCCCGGGATGCCCACGGTGTGGATGGCGTCCACGCCGGCGGTCACGGCGGCGGCGGCGTTGCTGGCGGGCGTGCCGGAACTCGCGCCGTCGGAGATCACCACCATCACCTGGGCGCGGCCGGCGGTGCCGTTCGCGCCGAGCAGCTCGGTGCGGGCGCGGTCGATGCCGGCGCCGATGTTGGTGCTGCCCGAGGCATCCACGCTGTTGATGGCGCTTTCGACCAGGTTCTTGTCGGGGGTCAGGGCGGTCAGTTGGCGCACCAGGTTGGCGTCGCTGTCGAACTCCACCACCGCCACCGAGGTGGTCAGCTGGGGCAGGGCATTGACCAGGGCGATGGCCGCCTCGCGCTGCCACACCTGGCGGGTCTTGCCGCTGTTGCTGGTGGTCATGCTGCCGGAGGAGTCGAGGACCAGGGCCAGGTCCAGGCCGGTGCCGCCGACCACGCCACTGGCGTTGGCGTTGCCGGTGGGCGTGACCTTGGTGCCCACCAGGTAGCTGGAGGCGTTCGGCGGCGTGGTCCAGGAGGCGATCACGCTGGCCTGGGCGGCGCTGGTCGTGCCGAGGGCCAGGAGGGCGGCGGAGGCCAGGGAGAGAAGATTCGGTTTCATGGATTATCCTTGCGTCATGAGGGTGCACAGTCATTAGCAACCCTCATGCCACTCGATGAATTACATGATTATTCAATGACTTGCTTTCTGGGCCGGGCAGGGGGGAAGCGAAAATTTGTAAAGCGATCCGACAATTTTCGCGAAAAGACGTAAATAAAACCGACAAACAGGATGACGATGATGAGGGACATCAAGGCCGATCGGCTCGATGCGCCGACCGGCCGGGGAGCGTCATGGCCGGCGGGGGGTGGGCGCAGCCGCCCGCGGCAGACCGGGCCGGTCAGGAGGCGCGCTTGCGCCCGTCGGAGAGAGCGCCGATGAGCATGCCGACGATGGCCGCCAGGAAGCCGGCGAACTGCGGCGGCAGGAGGCCCTCGCCTTCCGGCGCCAGCCATTCCATGCCCAGCCAGGTGGCGAGGCCGCAGGCGATGGCCAGGTAGGCGCCGCGGGTGGTGGCCCGCCGCCAGTAGAGTCCCGCCACCAGGGGCACGAAGGCCAGCACCAGGGTGACCTTGTAGGCGTTCTCCACCATCTGGTGGATGGTGGTCTCCCGGTCCAGGGACCACAGGGAATAGACGGTCACCAGCACGGCGAAGACGGCCACCACCCAGCGCGTCATGGCCAGCAGCTTCCTGTCCGAGAGGTGCTTGCGCCGGGTGACGAAGCCCTTCAGCACGTTCTCCGAAATGGTCACCGAGGGGGCCAGCAGGGTGCCCGAGGCGGTGGACATGATCACCGCCAGCAGCGCGCCGTAGAAGATGACCTGGGCGGCGAGGGGGAAGTCGCCCTTGATCAGCTCGGGCAGGATCTTCTGCGCGTCCACGCCGATCCAGCGGGCGACCAGGGCGGGGTCGATGAGGTGCGCCGAATAGGCCATGTACAGCGGCACGGCGGCGAACAGGAAGTAGGCCACCCCGCCCAGCACCGTGCCCCACACCGCCACGTTCTCGTTCTTCGCCGAGTTGGCGCGCTGGAACACGTCCTGCTGCGGGATGGAGCCGAAGCCCATGGTGAGGAGCCCGGAGATGAAGGCGATCAGGGCCACCGCCTCCAGCTGGGGCCAGAACTCGAACTTGGCGTTCGCGGCGGCGTGGGCGACCACCGGGGCCACCCCGCCGGCCTGGTCGGCGATCAGCCAGGCGATGTAAAAAAGACCGACAACGATGATGATCATCTGGAAGAAGGTGGTCAGGGCCACCGACCACATGCCGCCGTAGAGGGTATACATCAGGACGACGCTGGCGCCGATCAGGATGCCCTGGGCCTGGGTGATCTCGCCGTCGGAGAGGACGTTGAACACCAGCCCCAGGGCGGTGATCTGGGCCGACACCCAGCCCAGGTAGGACAGGGCGATGGCGATGCCGGTGATCACCTCGACGCGCCGGTCGTAGCGCTCGCGGTAGAAGTCGGCGATGGTGAGCAGGTTCATGCGGTAGAGCTTGCGGGCGAAGAACAGCCCGAACAGGACCAGGCACAGCGACGCGCCGAACGGGTCGGAGATCAGCCCGCCCAGGTCCTCCTCCAGGAAGGTGGCCGGGATGCCCAGCACGGTCTCCGCCCCGAACCAGGTGGCGAACACCATGGCGATGACGATCCAGATCGGCAGGCTGCGGCCGGCGGCGATGTAGTCGCGGGCGTTGTGCACGCGGGTGGCGGCGTACATGCCGATGCCGATGGAGATGACCAGGTAGAGGATGACGAAGCCGAGCAGCATGGGCGGGTCCTTTGCGTGTTATGCCTGCACGGGCTTGGCCTTCAAGGGGAAGTCCTCGGGGTGGCGGATGGATTCGACGGAAAGGTCGATGTCGAGCAGGGGCCAATAGAGGTGATCGGCGGTAGGCCACTCCAGGGTGCAAATCTGCTCGATCGTGGCCTGCCTGAACCACGGGAACTCATCGAACGGCACGAGGAGTTCCTCCTCACCCAGGAGCAGCCAGAACCCCTTGGGCGAGACATGGGTTACTTCAGCGGCCAAAGTGCTGGTGCCAGGCATGGCGAATCTCCTCTAGATGCAGCATGACGATGTGTTCGGCCTCGGCCAACTGCCGCGGGGACAATCCGGTATGGTTGACGAGCGACACCCGCGGCTGCAGCCAGAATTTGGCCTCACCGTCGGGATGGGCCACATGGACATGCATTCTCGGCTCTTCACGGGAAAAGAAGAACAGCCGAAAGGGACCATGACGGACGATGGTGGGGGCCATGACGTATCGCTCGGTTCAGCGCAACTTGATCTCGGTCCAGATCCGGTTCAGCACCCGGCGGCTCCTGCGGTCCAGGTCGCGCATCATCTCCAGCCGCTTGAGGTGTTCGGCATCCGGAAAAACGGCCGGATTATCCGCGATTTCCCGGCGGATGTAGCGCAGGGCGTCGCGGTTGGGATTGCCCGAGCCGATCAGGTTGGTCAGTTCCGCCGAGTTGGCCCCCTCCAGCATGAAGTCGATGAAACGATGCGCCAGATCGGGGTGCCGGCCGGTGCGGTGCAGGACCATGGAGTCGAGGGCCAGCACCGCGCCTTCCTTCGGTATGGAATAGCCGATGCTGAACGGCCGGCCCGCCCGCAGGGCGTCCTGGCGGGCCTGGAACATGTCGTTGGAATAGCCGTGGGCGACCCAGATGTTGCCGATGGTCAGCTCCTTGATGTAGCTGGAGGCATTGAAGGCCGCCCAGTAGGGCTTGGCGCGCAGGATCAGGTCGCGCGCGCGGCGCCACCTGGCCTCGTCCGTGTCGTTGATGGAATGGCCCAGGTACCTCATGGCGGCGGCCATCAGCTCGCGCTGGGAATCCAGGACCGTGACCCGGCCCTTGATCTTCTTCAGATATTTCGGCTCGAAGATCAGCGCCCAGCTGTCGGTGGGCAGACCCAGGGCGCGCAGCTTCTGCTCGTTGTAGCCGATCAGGGTGACCGTGTAGGCGTAGGGCACGGAGTAGCGGTTGCCCGGATCGAAGCGGGTATCGAGGAACTCGGGCTTGATGTTCTTCAGGTTGGGCAGCCGAGCCCGGTCGATGGGCCTGAGCTGCTTCGAGCGGATCAGCGCCTCCACCGCGTTGCCGGTCGGCACGATGAGGTCGTAGCCGCTCGCCCCGGCGGCCAGCTTGGCCAGCATCTCCTCGTTGTCCGAGTAGTAGTCCTGCACGACCCGGCAGCGGCAGCGCGCCTCGAAGCGGGCGATGGTGGCGTCGGAGATGTAGTTGTTCCAGTTGTAGAGGTAGAGGGTGTCGGCGGCCTGGGCCGGGGTAACAACCCTCAAGGCGTGGACAAGCATATGGCTTTGTAGGAGCGGCCCCTGTCCGCGATGCCAGCGCCTGTGATCGCGGACAGGGGCCGCTCCCACGTGGGGCGCGCTCATCGGCCGGCCCTCATCAAACCCTTGTCCAGGCGCGAGGCCGCGAGGACCAGCACCAGGGTCAGCAGCATGAGCAGGGTGGACACCGCGTTCACCTCCGGGGTCACCGCGATCTTGATCATGGAGTAGATCTGCAGCGGCAGGGTGGACACCCCCACGCCGGCGGTGAAGAAGGTGATGACGAAATCGTCGATGGACAGGGTGAAGGCCATCAGGAAGCCGGCCACCACCGCCGGCAGGATGAGCGGCAGGGTCACCAGCCGGAAGGTCTGCCAGGGGCTTGCCCCCAGGTCGCGCGCCGCCTCGAAGACGCTCTCGTCCATGCCGGCCAGGCGTGCCCGCACCACGATGGCGACGAAGCCGATGGAGAAGGTGATGTGCGCCAGTACCACGGAGAGCATCCCCAGCGTCAGGTGCAGCACCTGGATGAAGAACACCAGCAGCGACACCCCCAGCAGGATCTCCGGCATGGCCACCGGGGTGACCACCAGCAGCGGCAGCCAGCGGAAGCGCCAGCGGTGCATGGCCAACCCCGCCATGGTGCCCAGCACGGTGGCCACGCCGCTGGACACCAGGGCGATGAAGAGGGAATTGCGCGCCGCCCGCAGCATCTCCTCGTCCTGGAACAGCAGCCGGTACCAGTCCAGGGTGAAGCCGACCCACTCGGCGTTGAGCCGGGAGTTGTTGAAGGAGTAGGCCACCACGACGATGAGCGGCACGTAGAGGAAGGCATAGGTGCCCGCCGCCGCCAGGATCAGCCACCAGGGCAGGCGCCTCATGCCTTGGACCCCCGCACGTCAGTTTCCCGAAGGATGAACCGTGGCTGAAAGTGAGTGGCCGTCAAATCTCCCTCCCTTGCGCGGGCCGGCGCCATTCGCGGCCGCTCGCGCCTCCCGCCTTTGGCGGCAGGCACTGCTCCCTGCTCATGTCGCCCCCCGCGGCCTGGCCGCCCACGCCGCCAGCCCGGCCAGCACCAGCACCGCCAGGGTGAGGAGGATGGACAGGGCGGCGCCGAACGGCCAGTCGCGCACGCCCAGGAACTGGTCCTTGATCAGGTTGCCGATCAGCATGTCGCGCGTGCCGCCGAGTATGTCCGGCACGGCGAACATGCCCAGCACCGGGATGAACACCAGGGCCGATCCGGAGAACACGCCGGGCAGGGACAGCGGCCAGGTCACCCGCCAGAACCGCCGCCAGGCGTTGGCCCCCAGGTCCTGGGCGGCGTCCAGCAGCACCGGGTCGTGCTTCTCCAGGTTGGTGTAGAGGGGCAGGATCATGAACGGCAGGTGCACGTAGACCATGCCCACCAGCACGGCGAAGGGGGAGAAGAGCAGGTTCACCGGCGCCAGGCCGAAGAGGGCCAGTACACCGTTCACCGCCTGGGCCACGGCCTGCTGCGGCCCGAGGATGATCATCCAGGCGTAGACGCGGATCAGGAAGTTGCTGGCGAAGGGCAGGATCACCAGCAACACCAGCAGGTCGCGGTGGTGCCTGGGGCTGCGGGCGATCAGCCAGGCCACCGGATAGGCCAGCACCAGGCAGGCCAGGGTGGACAGCGCGGCCACGGTGAAGGACTTGACGAAGATCTCGGCGAACAGGAAGTCGCTGAAGAAGAAGGCGTAGTTCTCCAGGGTGAGGCCATGCTCGCGGCCGTCGCCGGGGTTCGTGATCGGCGCCAGCCCGCCGAACTCGCCCGGATACTGGAAGGAGGCGACCAGCACGATCAGCGCCGGGGCGAGAAAGAAGGCGAGCAGGAACAGGGTGGGCGGCGCGGTGACGACCCATTTCGTCAGCCGCGCGCCGCGCGGTCGGGTGTGCCGGGGGTCAGGTTTCCCGGACATAGTGCCCCGCCGCGCCCGACCAGCCCACCGTCACCCGGTCGCCGGGATCGAAGAAGCGCGCCCGGCCCGCCGCCGCGTTGGGCAGCAGGGCCTGGAGGCGAAAGCCGTTGTCCAGGCGCACCTGGTAGGTGGTGACGTCGCCGATGTAGAGGAAGTCCTCCACCGTGCCGGGGAAGCGGTTGCCCCAGGCCGGGTCGGCCTCGCCGGCCACGCCGACCTGCTCCGGGCGCAAGGCCAGCAAGCCCTTGTCCCCCTGCTTCGAGACCCCGTCCGGCGGGGCACGCACCTCGCCCAGACCGGCCACCGCCAGGCGCAGGCCGCCCTCGTCCGCCGCCCGCACCTCGGCCTCCAGCAGGTTGCAATTGCCGATGAAGTCGGCGACGAAGCGGTTGACCGGGAAGCCATAGATTCGTGAAGGCTCGTCGAGCTGCTCGACGCGGCCATCCCGCATCACCGCGATGCGGTGCGACAGGGCCAGGGCCTCGGGCTGGGAGTGGGTGACGAAGATGAAGGTGATGCCCACCTCGCGCTGCAGCTTGATCAGCTCCAGCTGCATCTCCTCGCGCAGCTTGAGGTCAAGCGCCCCCAGAGGCTCGTCCAGCAGCAAGAGGCGCGGCCGGTTGATCAGCCCGCGCGCCAGGGCGACGCGCTGCTTCTGGCCGCCGGAGAGCTCGTGCGGATAGTGGTCGGCCAGATCCGCCAGGTGCACCATGTCCAGCGCCTCGCCGAGCCGGCGCTTCAGTTCGTCGTCCGGCACCCGGGCCATCCTGAGCGGAAAGGCGACGTTCTCGGCCACCGTCAGGTGGGGGAACAGGGCAAAGCTCTGGAACACGGTGTGGATCGGCCGAAGCTCGGCCGGGGTGTCGGCGAGATCACGGCCGTCGAGCAGGATCCGCCCCGCGTTCGGCAGGTCGAAGCCGGCGATCATCCTGAGCAGGGTGGTCTTGCCGCAGCCGGAGGGACCCAGCAGGGTGAAGAATTCTCCGCCCTCCACGCCGAAGCTGACCTCCTTGACCGCCTCGAACGCGCCGAAGCGGCGGGTGACGTCGCGGATCTCCAGCAGGGACATGGCGTCTGGCGTCCGGCCCTTACCAGACCGGCAGTTGCAGGAACAGCATGGCGGCGAGCAGGGCCGCGATGGCCATCAGCCAGCGGTTGCGGCGGCGCTGCTCGCGCAACATCAGCTCCATGCCGGTCTCCAGCCGAACCAGGTGGTCGCCGCGCAGGGCCTGGTGGGCCAGCCGGGGCAACTGGGGGATGACCATGCCCCAGTAGGGCGCCTCTTCCCTGAGCCGCTCCAGCCAGCCGCGCCAACCCACCTGCTCGCTCATCCAGCGCTCCAGGAACGGCTTGGCGGTGGCCCACAGGTCCAGGTCCGGGTCCAGGTCGCGGCCGAGGCCCTCGATGTTGATCAGGGTCTTCTGCAGCATCACCAGCTGCGGCTGCACCTCCATGCCGAAGCGGCGCGAGGTCTGGAACAGGCGCAGCAGCACC
>JALOTG010000250.1 GCA_025458005.1 Thiobacillaceae bacterium | reverse complement strand
CTGCTCAGTTCCTCCTTGGTGCAACGGGACCAGATTTCGTAGGGGACATAGACTGCCCGGAACTGGGTGTTGTAATAAGCCAACAGCCAGTCCGCTGGGAGATCGTCCGGGTAGAAGACCCCTCGCCAGTCGGGGTGTGACCAGCCGATCGCCCCGAGATAGACGGCGTATTCACTCATGCACGTGAGTATGCCGATCCCTGCGCGCCAAGCCCAGGGGGGAGCGGAATCGGCTCGGCCTGGTCGGCATAAACCGCGAAAAATCCGCGACTTGGTACATACGTCTCGGGCCTCCAGGGACGCTTTGGCGTTGACCCTGGTTATATAAGAATGTGATTATTTTTTCCCATGGTGCCGTGTCGATGTGGACTGTGCGAGGCAGGCCCGGCACTTGAATGACGAGTCGATGCCTCAAGAGCATCCTGAGAGATTTTGTTTGACCTCAACCAACCGCAAGGAGATAAGCATGCAAGTCAAGACCCTGATCGCCGCCATTGCCCTGGGCACCCTGTCCTCCGCCGCCCTGGCGCAGGCCCCCGCCCAGCCGGCCGCCGCCCCGCAGGTTCCCCAGACCCCCGAGGCCTGGCTGAACCGCATGAGCGACATGACCCAGAACATGTCCGCCTACAAGGATCCCAAGGTGTTCGTGCCCTGGGCCAACGCGGTGACCGAGCCCGCCTTCTACACCACCATGGGCAACATGATGATGGATCCCGCCGGCTGGACCCGCATGATGGGCACCGCCATGGACCCGAACGCCTACCGCAACGTCGCCTCGTTCGCCGATCCCAACGTGTACATGAAGTGGCTGGCCGCTTCCATGGATCCCAACTTCTACACCGCCCTGCTCACCCAGATGACCGATCCGGGCAAGCTGATGCGCTGGGCCATGCTGCCGATGGATCCGAAGATGTGGTCCATGATGATGAACACCATGAACCCCGCCATGTACATGAAGTGGATGATGGCGCCCCTCGATCCGCGCGCCATGCAGCTCATGATGACCCCGCTGAACCCGAACATGTACATGGGTTGGCTGGGCGCCGGCATGGATCCCAAGAGCTACGGCCCGATGTGGTCGGGCTTCATGAACCCCGCCATGCCTGGCGTCCCCGCCGCCGCTCCGGCCGCCTGGCCCACCGCCGGCTACGGCGCTGCCCCGGCTGCCGGCTACGGTGCCGCGCCGACCATGTTCAACCCGTTCGACCCGAACGCCTGGACCCAGATGTTCGCCATCCCCGGCATGGTCCCGGCTGCTCCCGCTGCTCCCGCTGCTCCCGCTGCTCCCGCCCAGAAGTAATCCTGCCGGCGTGCCGACCTGAAAACGGCTGCCTTCGGGCAGCCGTTTTCTTATTGTGTATCCCCCCGCGTCAGCGCGATCGGCGCATGGCATTCATTGTATGATGGGCCCCGAATCGTGACGCCGCGCAGGCACATTGTGTTCAAGGCCCCGCCAGCCATGCGGTCTGGGTGGGCGTGACTTCAAGGGCGGGACATGTCATCGCTACTGCAGATATACAAGAATGTCGAATCGGCCATGGAGAGGATGGAGATCCCGCCTCGCCCGGGCATCCTCGACCAGATCCTGCTCGAGACGCGCCAGGATGAACCGGATCTCCTGCGCGTGGCCACCCTGATGAGCGAGGACATCAGCCTGTCCGCCAGCCTGATCAAGACCGTCAACTCGCCCTTCTTCGGCCTGCAGCGCAAGGTCTCCGCGGTACAGGACGCCCTGATGATGCTGGGACTGGAAGTCGCCTCCCGCATGGTGGCGGGCATCCTGCTGCGGCATGTGTTCCCGCGCCGTCCCGACCTGGATGAACTGTGGGACACCTCCCTCAAGGTCGCCCTGCTGTCCCACTGGCTGGCCTCGCGCCTCGGCCGCGCCGACGGCGTGCGTCCGTCGGACGTATACACCTTCGGCCTGTTCCGCGACAGCGGCATGGCCATCATGCTGCTCAAGAAACAGGGCTACGCGCATACCCTGGAGGCCGCCCGACGCGAGGAGATCCGTGCCTTCACCGAGATCGAGCAGGCGCATCACGACCTCAACCATGCCGTGATCGGCTCCAAGCTGGCGGCCGACTGGCGTCTGTCTGACGACATGGCCTGGGCCATCCTGTTTCACCACGCCATCGCCACCCCCAGCCCGGAATTGCGCGAGGAGACGCCGGCCGCCCTGCGCATGACCGCCCTGGCACAGCTGGCCGACAAGATCCTCCAGGACGGCGCCAAGCTGCCGAACGATCATGAGTGGGACAAGCTGGGGGCGAGATGCCTGGAGATCCTCGGCCTCGACGAGCAGTCGCGGGCGCAGCTGGCCGACGAGGCCCAGGGCTTCATCACCCAGCAATTGCCCCAACTGATGATCTAGAGCTGACGCGCCGGCGCGCGACGCTGCTTCAGGCCCGGCGCCAGATGGTGCCCTGGGGCGTGTCCTCGAGCAGGATTCCGGCCGCCTTGAGTTCGTCGCGGATGGCGTCCGCGCGCTGGAAATCGCGGCCCTTGCGCGCCACCAGGCGCTCCGCGATCAGCGCCTCGATGCGCTCCGCCGGATAGCCCTCGGCCGTCTCGCCGCCACCGGCCTGCAGGTAGTCTTCCGCGTCCCGCCCCAGCAAGCCCAGCACGCCGCCCAAGGCCCTGAGCAGGCCGGCGGTCGCCACGTCCCGCGACCGGTTCAAATCGTTGGCCAACTCGAACAGCACCGCCATGGCCTCGGGCGTGTTGAAGTCGTCATCCATGGCCGCCTTGAAGCGGGCCGCGTGGGCGTTGTTCCAGTCGATCGGCGCGGCCGCCGCGGCGAGGCCGCGCAGGGCCGTGTAGAGCCGCGTCAGCGCCGCGCGGGCGTCGTCCAGGTGCTGGTCGGAGTAGTTCAGCGGGCTGCGGTAGTGGGCGCGCAGGATGAAGAAGCGCACCACCTCGGCGTCGTACTTCTCAAGCACCTCGCGGATGGTGAAGAAGTTGCCCAGGCTCTTCGACATCTTCTCGTCATCCACGCGCACGAAGCCGTTGTGCAGCCAGTAGTTGACGAACTTGCAGCCGTGCGCGCCCTCGCTCTGCGCGATCTCGTTCTCGTGGTGCGGAAACTGCAGATCCTGGCCGCCACCATGGATGTCGAAGTGTTGGCCGAGCAGGTCGGAGCCCATCGCCGAGCATTCGATGTGCCAGCCCGGCCGGCCGGGCCCCCAGGGCGACGGCCAGGCCGGCTCGCCCGGCTTGGCGGCCTTCCACAGGACGAAGTCCATGGGGTCGCGCTTCGCGGGGTCCACCTCCACCCGCTCGCCGGCGCGCAGGTCCTCCAGCGACTTGCCGGACAGCTGACCATAGGTCGGGAAGGAGCCGACCGCGTAGTAGACGTCGCCGTTGGCCGCCGCGTAGGCATGCCCGTTGCGAACGAGGGTCGCGATCATGTCGAGCATCTGCCCGACGTGCTCGGTGGCGCGCGGCTCGTGGTCGGGCGGCAGCACGCCCAGCGCGGCGGCGTCCTCGCGCATGGCGTCGATGAAGCGCTGCGTCAGCCGCGTGTAGGGCTCGCCGTTTTCATTCGCCCGCTTGATGATCTTGTCGTCGATGTCGGTGATGTTGCGCACGTAGCTGACCCGGTAGCCCGAGGCGCGCAGCCAGCGGGCGATCATGTCGAACACCACCAGCACCCGGGCGTGGCCGAGGTGGCAGTAGTCGTA
>JALOTG010000249.1 GCA_025458005.1 Thiobacillaceae bacterium | reverse complement strand
CTGCGCCTGGCGCTGATCGAGAATCTGCGCCGCGTGGCGGCCCGCGTTGCCGCCGACCGGCGGGACCGGGACCTGGCGGTCGCCTGGGCGACCAAGCTGACGCAGATGGCCCGCCAGGACCCCAAGAACCTCGTTCTGGTGATCGCGGACCTGGCCCGTTCGTCCCCGCCCTTGACCCCGCCGTTCGTCTCGGAGCTGTCGCGCCGCTTACAGGGCCAGGGCCCGGCCCTGGCCTTCCCGCTGACCTGGATCGAGCAGCAACTGATCGAATCGGGCCTGTCCATCGAACAGTTGGTGCGCACCGGCAACCAGCAGCAGGCCGCCGACCAGGTCTCCGTGAGCAACAGCATCGGCAGCCTGCGCCTGCTGGGCACCCTGGACTGGCGCGCGTTCGTCGAGGCCCTGAGCCTGGTCGAGCAGACCCTGCGTGGCGACCCGGCAGGGGCCTACGCCGGGATGGATTTCGCCAGCCGGGACAGCTACCGGCACGCCGTCGAGACCATCGCCAAAGCCAGCGGCTGCTCCGAGGACGCCGTGGCCGGCCAGGCGGTCGCGCTGGCCCAGGCGGGATCAGGCGCGGGGGCTCGGGACAACGACCGCGAGGCCCATGTCGGCTACTACCTCATCGACCGCGGCCGGTGTGACCTGGAGCAGGCCATGCGGGCGCATCTGGCCCCGGTGGCCGCCCTGCGCCGCTGGGCAAGCGGGTCGGCCCTGTTTCTCTATCTGGGCAGCATCGCCCTGCTGACGGCGGCCCTTGCCGCGGGCCTGCTGGTGCAGGCGCGGGCTGAGGCGCTGCCCGTCTGGGCCCTGCTCCCGCTGGCGGTGCTGGGAACCCTGGCCACAGGCCAACTCGCCATCGCCCTGGTGAACTGGCTGATGCCCCTGCTGGCGGCGCCACGGCGGTTACCGCGCATGGACTTCTCTCAGGGTATTCCGCCGGCGTCGCGCACCCTGGTGGTGGTCCCGACCCTGCTCAGCAGCACGGCCAATGTCGAGGCTCTGGTCGAGGCCCTGGAGGTGCGGTTCCTGGCCAATCGAGACGGAAACCTGCACTTTGGCCTCTTGACCGACCTGTGCGATGCCGCCGAGGAGACTCTGGCGCAGGATGCCCCCCTGCTGGAGCTGGCTCGGGCGCGCATCGAGGCCCTGAACGCGCACTACGCCGGCGGCCGCGGCGACACCTTCTTCCTGTTCCATCGTCCGCGCCGCTGGAACCCCCACGACCGGATCTGGATGGGCTACGAGCGCAAGCGCGGCAAGCTGGCGGACCTCAACGCCCTGCTGCGGGAGGGCGACCGCGACGGCTTTTCCCTGGTGGTCGGCGACACGCGCGCACTCACTGGAGTGCGCTACGTCATCACCCTGGACACGGACACCCAACTGCCCCGCGACGCCGCGCGCGCCTTCGTCGGGACCATGGCGCACCCGCTGAACCGGCCGGTCTACGACCCGGCCCAGCAGCGCGTGGTCGCCGGCTACGGCATCCTGCAGCCGGGGGTGAGTGCCAGCCTGCCCGGCGGCCAGCCGTCGCGCTACGGGCGCCTGCACGCCGGCGAGCCGGGCATCGACCCCTACACCCGCACCGTCTCGGACCTCTATCAGGACGTGTTTCGGGAGGGCTCCTTCATCGGCAAGGGCATCTACGACGTCGCCGCCTTCGAGCAGGCCCTCAAGGGGCGCTTCCCGGAGAACCGCATCCTGAGCCACGACCTCCTGGAGGGGTGCTACGCCCGCTCCGGGTTGTTGAGCGACGTGCCCCTGTACGAGGAGTATCCGACCCGCTACGGCGCCGACGTCAATCGCCGCTACCGCTGGATTCGTGGCGACTGGCAGCTCGCCGCCTGGCTGCTGCCCTGGGTGCCCGGCCCCGACGGCCGGCGCCTGGCCAATCCGCTGTCCCTCCTGTCGCGCTGGAAGCTCTTCGACAACCTGCGCCGCAGCCTGGTGCCGGCGGTTCTGACGACCCTGTTGCTGCTCGCGTGGTCACTGTCGCCCCACCCCGGGTTCTGGACCCTGGCGGTGCTCGCTGTCGCCTTGATCCCACCCCTGCTGGCAACCCTCCTGGACCTGCTGCGCAAGCCAGACGACATGGGCCTGGGCCAGCACCTGAGCGCCACCGCCCAGGCTGCGGGCCATCGGCTCGCCCTGGTGGGCCTGGGCCTGGCGACACTCCCCCACGAGGCCTACTACAGCCTGGATGCCGTCCTGCGCACCCTGGGGCGATTGTTGATCACACACCAACGGCTGCTGGAGTGGAATCCCTCCGGCGACCAGGAGGGCCGCAGCCGCACCGACCTGGGCGCCTCGTTCCGCGCCATGTGGTTCGCGCCGGCCCTGGCCTTGGCCACGACCGGCTACCTGACGCTGACCCACCCAGCCGCCCTGGCCGCCGCCGGGCCCCTCCTGGTGCTGTGGTTGGTTTCGCCCGTCATCGCCTGGTGGATCAGCCGGCCCCTGGTCCGCCGCGCGGCCCAGCTAACGGTAGAGCAGACCCGGTTCCTGCGTCGGATCGCGCGCAAGACCTGGGCCTTCTTCGAGACCTGCGTCGGCCCCCGGGACCATTGGCTGCCGCCGGACAACTACCAGGAGGGCCGGGCGGACGCCCTGGCCCATCGCACCTCGCCCACCAACATGGGCCTGGCACTGCTGGGGAACCTGGCGGCCTACGACTTCGGTTACATCCCCTCGGGCCAAGTGCTGGAGCGCACCACCAATACCCTGGACACCATGGCCGCCCTGGAACGTCACCGGGGCCACTTCTACAACTGGTACGACACAGAAACGCGGCAACCCCTGCCGCCCGTCTATGTCTCGACCGTGGACAGCGGCAACCTCGGGGGCCACCTCTTGACCCTGAGGCCGGGCCTGCTCGCCCTGCTCGATGACCCGATCCTCCCGCCGCACTGGGTGGCGGGCCTGGGCGACACCCTGGGCGTTCTGGAGGAGGCGGCGGGCGAGGCGGCCCCGGCGACCCTGGACGAGTTCCGCACGGCCCTGGACGCGGCGGCGGTCACCCCGCCGGCCGGGCTCACGGCGGCGCATCGCCTGCTCGATGCCCTGGTGCGCTCCGCCGAGGCCCTGGCCGAGGACCTGGGCCGTGAGACCGAGTCCGAGGTGCTTTGGTGGGCACAGGCCCTGGTCCGGCAATGCCGGGCGCTCCACGACGAGCTGGCCTGGCTTGCGCCCTGGGCCGGAGTCGGACCGCCGCCAGAGGGTTTGAGCGACCTGCCCAACCTGGACGAGATCCCGAGCCTGCGCGCCCTGGCCGGGTTGGCCCTGGCCCTGGCCGATCCCCTGACAGGCGCCGGCGGGGCGGGTGCAACCTCCGCCCAGAGCGCCTGGCTGGCAGAGCTGCGGCTGCGTCTGGGCCAGGGCAGCGCCCGCGCGCAGGCCCGCAGCGCCGCCATCCACCGACTCGCCGCACAGGCCGGCGAGCTCGCCAACATGGACTACGCCTTCCTCTATGACAAGACCGCGCGGCTGCTCCACATCGGTTACAACGTGGAGGAACTACGCCTGGACGCGAGCTATTACGACCTGCTCGCCTCGGAGGTCCGCCTGGGGGTATTCGTCGCTATTGCCCAGGGGCAGTTGCCGCAGGAGACCTGGTTCGCCCTCGGGCGGGCACTCAGCAGCCCTGGCGGCGAGCCGATCCTGCTGTCCTGGAGCGGGTCGATGTTCGAGTACCTGATGCC
>JALOTG010000248.1 GCA_025458005.1 Thiobacillaceae bacterium | reverse complement strand
CTCCGCCGCCTGGGCCGACGGCCTGGTCGACCTGGACATCGGCGCGACCGTGCGGCCGGGCGATCCGGTGCGCTTCCTTCCTCTCACGGAGCTCATGGCATGACGCTCACCCTCCTCTATTTCGCCCGCCTGCGCGAGTTGTTCGGCACCGGTCGGGAACAGGCCGATCTGCCCGCCGAGGTGAGCACCCTGGCCGACCTCGTCGACTGGCTGCGCGGCCGCGGCGGCGTCTGGGCCGAGCAGCTGGCGGAGGGCCGCGCCTGGCGCGCGGCGGTGAACCAGGACATGGCCGGGCCGGAAACGGTGCTCAACGAGGGCGACGAGGTGGCCATCTTCCCGCCGGTGACGGGCGGCTGAGATGAAGGTCGCCGTCCAGACCGAACCCTTCGACCTCAACGCCGAGGTGGCGGCGCTCTACCGCGCCAACCCCAAGGTGGGCGCGGTGGCCAGCTTCCTGGGCATCACCCGCGACGTGAACGCGGGCCAGGGCTTGGCCGCCATGACCCTGGAGCACTATCCCGGCATGACCGAGCGCGCCCTGGAGCGGATCTGCCGGGAGGCGGCCGAGCGCTGGCCCCTGCTCGACGTCACCGTCATCCACCGGGTCGGCGAGCTCAAGCCCACCGAGCCCATCGTCCTGGTCGCCGTCGCCGCCGCCCACCGCGGCGAGGCCTTCGCCGCCTGCGAGTTCATCATGGACTACCTGAAGACCCGGGCGCCGTTCTGGAAGAAGGAGACGACGGCCGAGGGCGGCAAGTGGGTTGACGCGCGCGAGTCGGACGAGACGGCGGCGGCGCGCTGGTCCGGCTCCAGCCAGGACCGAGGCAACAGTCGGGGATCCTAGGCGTCCGCCTCCACGGTTCGCCGGGGATGGACCGCGATTGGCTTCCCGCGATGGCTGCCGCATCATAGACGACAGTCATCGTGTTGCGGGGTAAGAGAAGCCATGCCGACCAGGCTCCTTCCAGACAGGCATTACCGCCGGCCCACCAGCCGAGGCTGGTTGCCGGGCTTGCTGCCATTGTTCCTCTGGCTGGTGTCCGGCGCCCTGTTCGCCGCCGAGAAACCGCATGCCCCCAAGTCCGTCCCCGGCGCCATCATCGTCAGCGCGGAACAGGTCGTGGAACTGATCCTGGCGCGGCCGGAGCTGGTGATCATCGACTCGCGCAAGAGCTCCGAATACGCCAAGGGCCACATCGAGGGCGCCGTCAACCTGCTCAACACCGCCCTGCGGCGCGAGGATCTGGAAGCCGTCTGTCCGGACAAGGACCGACCCATCCTGTTCTACTGCAACGGCGAGCGCTGCCTGCGCAGCTCCGACGCCATCCGCAAGGCCATGGGCTGGGGCTACCGGAACGTGTTCTGGTTCCGTGGCGGCTGGAAGGAATGGACGGACAAGCGCCTGCCGGTGATCTCGGACTAGCGCGCCGAACCATGCGCGGACGGTCGCCGTTCCCATCGCGATCCGGCCGCACGGGAGGCCGGCGCTGATGCGCATCGAGGCCCTGTCCCTGCGCGCCGTGACGGTGATGATCTTCGTCATGATCGCCGTCGTCGCCACTGTCCTCTCCCTGCTCGCCGGCGGCTATTTCCGGCAGGCCGCCCTGGAAGCCCAGGCCGCGAGCCTGTCGCGGGTCATCGAGGTGGCCGCGCAGGAGATGCTCCGTTCCGTGCGCGGACATACCTTCGACCTGGGCATGCGTCTCGCCCACAGCGAGGAGGTCGTCCGGGCCCTGCGCGACGCGCGCGCCCCCGGCGGACGCGAGCGCCTGGTGGGCCTGCTCGACGACCCGTTCATCAACGGCTTCGTCGGCTTCGCCAACATCAATCTGGAGAAGATCCGCGTCTACGACCTGGACCTCCGGCCGGTGGCCGAGAGCGCGAAGGGCATCGCCGGCTTGCCCGGGAAACTCGCCGACCCGCTGACGCGGCGCCTGGCGGAACGTTCCGGGGTCGAGCGCCTGAAGGCCATCGACGCGCTGTGGATCTCGCCCCAGGGCCCCCTGCACTCCACCCTGGTGCCGATCGGCGGGCTGCGCGTGGCCGGCTATCTCGAAATCGTCATCAACCCGGTGTTCAACCTGCCCGACATCGGCGCCATCACGCGCACGCCGATCAGCATCCTCACCCCGGACGGACGGCCCATCCTGGTCGCCGACCCGAAGGCCACGGCGCGTCACCTGCCCATCGAATACATCCTGCCCGCCTCGGACGGCTCCCCGGCCTTCAAGGTGGTCGGCTTCGAGGACGTGAGCCGGCTCAACGCGCGCATGGACCACACCCTGGCCGTGACCGTCGGCGGCTTCCTGCTGCTGACCTTCGGCACCCTGCTGTTCGCCCTGTGGCTGTTCAACCGCTTCCTGTTCGCCCCGGTCCGCCGCATGGCGCGGGACATGGAGCGGATGGCGGCGGGCAAGCTGAACGGGGCGGTGGACCGGACCGGTCTGCGCGAATTCTCCCTGCTGGCCACCTCCTTCAACACCATGGCCGAGCAGGTCCGCCGCCGCACCGGCGACCTGGAACGCCTGCTGGACCTGGACGACAGCGCCATCCTCTGCTTCGACGACGACCAGGAGGCGATCTACTTCAACCGCGGCGCCGTTACCCTGTTCGGTTACAACGCCGACGAGATCGCCGACCTGGACCTGGGCGACCTGTGCGCCGAGGACGTAGTCGGCCTGTTGCGGGAGGCCTGCCGGCGCGACGCGCCGTCCTGCAGCATCACCCATGCCCTGACCTGCATCCGCCGGGACGGCAGCCGCTTCGAGCGCCCCGCCCTGATCCGGTCGTTGGGCGCCCAGGGCGGCCGGGGCTATGCCATCATGCTCTATGCCGCACCAAGGGCCGACGAGCTGTTGTCCGCCGAGACGATGGTGAGTGGCCTTCAGCGCAACGAGCAGCGCATGAACGCGGTGGAGCAATCCCTGAACACGCTGCTGGAGCTGGCCCGTGGCGCACCGGTCGTGATGTCCCCGGCCGCCGGCACGGGGCCGACAGGCAGCGAGGGCGAGGCATCCGCGCCCGAGCGACCGGCCATCCGCGAGCAGGCGGTCAACGTCATGCTCTGCGCGCTGGCCTGCTGGGAACACGACCTGGACAAGAGCAAGCTGGACCTGGCCGAGGAAAGCCGGATCTGGCCGGTGTACATCGACAAGTCCACCCCCACCACCCGCACCCTGGACAAGTACCTGAACCTCGACACCTGCCCCAGGAACCCGCGCACCCAGCGCGTCATCGACACCGCCGAGTTCGTGCTCAAGCAGCTCGGCCGCCGGTCCTCCCCGGCGCGCAAGAAGCTGCAGCAGGCGCTGAACGATTTCCGACTGCTGGTCTCGGGCATCCGGCCCGCTGGCGACTGAGCCCCCCGTTCCCTCCCCGCCGTCCCGGCTCGGCGTAACCGCGCCGGCGCCGCTTCGTCGGCTTTCGTTCAAATGTACCAGCACTGGCTTATATCCAATTGATTCATATGATTTTTTATACCCACCGTCGGCATACGAATATCGACGAACAAAGGCCTCGCCTGGTTCCCTCGGGGCAGGTAGCTTGGTCCCCGGATACGGGTCGTCGGACGCCGCACGGAGGACATCCCCGTGCGCAAGGTCGCGGCGGACCCGTGCCACGGCCGGGCGGATCGGGAGCGGCGCATGCCGAGTGCGGACACCGTCGGCGCGACATCAACCAACCGAGGACAGTGACATG
>JALOTG010000247.1 GCA_025458005.1 Thiobacillaceae bacterium | reverse complement strand
CCTCCGCGATGCTGCCCGTGATCGCCTCGATATCGGTGGTCCCGATCAGGTCCACCACCTGAAGCCGGCGGCGGAACGCCTCGACCTGCTCAGGCCCCAGGTTCTTGAGGATGGGCCGCTTGCCCTGGGCGCCGCGGATGCGCCCGTTCTCGTCCAGCCCCTCGCGCATCAGGCTCACCAGCGACTGCCCCGGCAGGTGGCCGATGGCCTGGCGCGTGTCCTCGCCGCAGACCAGGAGGAAGCGCAGGTGCGGATTGGGCAGGACGTTCCTGATCAGGTGCTCGATGCCCAGATTCTCGGTATGTAGGCTGCCGACGATGGCCAGGTCCGGCGGGCGCGCGGCGGCGAGCCGCCCCACCAGGTCCTCGGAGTTCAAGGTGCACACCGCCACCGGGGCCTGGAAGCGCAGCACCCGGTAGTCGCCGGGCAGGGGCGGCCAGCCGGCGCGCTCCTCGGGCACCTCGGTGGCGCAGTGGCTGGCCGTTGCCAGCGCCGGGTCGAGCTCGGCGGCGGCATTGCTGGCCAGGGCCGGCCAGCAGACGTCGCAGCCCAGGCAGTCGTAGCGCCTGGGCTCGAACAGGGCCTGCGCCTCGGCGAGCTGCGCGGTCAGCGCGGCCGGGAGGACGGACGAGCCGGCGAGCAAGCGCACCGTGTCCTGGAAGCAGCCGCAGCGATGGCACTTGGTCGCTGCCATCGCGCTGCCCAGCTCCCGCTGCACGGTCTCCAATGCAGGGGTGTCAATGGCGCCGCTCACGCCAGCCGCTCCTCCAGCAGGCAGAGATCGCCCTTGAGCGCCTTGAGCAGCCCCTCGCTGTGCACGCGGTAATAGACCATCTTGCCGTCATTGCGCATGGCGAGCCAACGCTGGTCGCGCAGCAGCTTCAACTGGTGGGAGGTCGCCGCCACGGTGAGCCCGAGCACATGGGCCACGTCGCACACGCACAGCTCGCCTTGGGCGAGCGCCAGCAGAATCTTGAGCCGGGTGACGTTGCCCAGCAGCTTGTAGAGCTCGGCGAGCTGGGGTAGCCGCTGTTCCTCTTTCGCCAGCTCAGCCTTGATCCGCGCGACCTTCTCCTGCTCGAAGCAGGTGATGTTGCAGACCGGGCTGACGATGACCTTGGCCGATGTGTCCATGGACAGGCTCATTTAGACATTTGCGAAAATGATAAGATGAAAGCCCGACCTTGGCTACCTGGCCGCGCATTGCGATCCTGTGGCCTTGCCCTAACAATGGGCGGGAGCCCGGACGGCACCGTCCCCGACAGCCAGCCACAAAAGCAAGTCGAACCCCCGTCATGCTCAGGCGCGTCCTCGTCTCCATCCTGGCCCTGGCTATCCTCGGCTACGGGAGCGCTTGGGCCTTTGCCGGGCCAGGCTTCGATTTGGCCGAGCACAGCGTGGCGGCGCTACATGGGGCACCAGCCGATGCCGATCACGCCGGGACGCACTGTGACCACCGCTGTCACTCCAGCGCCCACATGGTGGCGCTGCACCAGCGACCGCCCACCCTGGTCCCGCCGGGGGCCGATCGACCCGTCCCCGCGGCCGGTTGCCCCATCGCCTCCAATCCGCTCGCCCCGCTCTTGAGACCACCCCGGTCCTGATTCGGTCACCACCCGGCAGCCGCGCTGGATGCGTGGCTGATCCACTGGCCCGAATCGAGGACCCTTCGATGCCCAAGCCCGTTGCCGCCGCGGCCCCGCCGCGTGCCTTTGTCCTGCGCCTGCATGCCTGGTGCCTCGTAGCCGTGATGGCCGGGATGCCCCCGGCCCTGGTGGCCGGCACCGATCCTGGCCAGGAGTCGCCCCCCGCCCTTACCGAGGCACAGGACCACACCTCCGAGCCCCCGGCGGAGGTCCGCCTCACCCCGGAGCAGCGCCATACCCTCCAACTGCGTACTGAGCCGCTGGCGGAGCGCGTCGTCGGCGACGGGGTGCGGGCCCCAGGCGAGGTGCGCCTGAACGCCTACGCCACTGCCCAGGTGACACCGCGGATCACCGCCCAGGTCATCGCACGGCACGCCCGCCTGGGCGATCGCGTCGCGCAGGGGCAGCCGCTGGTGACCCTCTCCAGTGTGGAGCTGGCCGAGGCCCAGGGCGACCTGGTGGTCGCAGAGCTGGAGTGGGGGCGCCTGGACAGGATCAGGGACAAGTTCGTCTCCGACCGCGAATACCTGGGGGCCAGCGTGGCGCGTCAGAAGGCCCGCTCGCGCGTGCTCTCCTTCGGCATGACCCAGGCACAGATCGCGGCCTTGTTGGCCAATGCTGGCGAGCGCGCCGACGGCACCTTCGAGCTCCTGGCGCCCCAGGCTGGCACCGTTATCCAGGACGATTTCGTCCAAGGCGAGCTGGTGCAGCCGGGGCGGGTCCTGTTCGAGATCACGGATGAGTCGGTGCGCTGGGTCGAGGCCCAGTTGCCGCCGGGGGATGCGCGACGGGTGGCGGTCGGCGACCAGGCCCGCGTCGCCTACGGGGAGGGAGGCGCCTGGCTCGAAGGGCGGGTGACACAGATCCATCACCGGCTGGCTGAGACGACACGCACCCAGGCGGTCCGCATCGAGGTCCCCGACCCGGGCCATCGGCTCCACCCCGGGGTATTCGTGGATGTGGTCGTCCTGGTCGGCGCGGCCGAGCCGGTGCTGGCGATCCCGGAGGCGGCGGTGCTACGTAGCCCGGATGGCGACTGGCAGGTCTTCGTGGCCGAGGGCGACGACGCTTTCAAGCCCGTCGAGGTCGAGCTGGTGCGCACCGCGGGCGGCCTGGCCGTCATCGAGAGCCTGGCGCCAGGCACCCGGGTCGTGACCCAGGGCGCCTTCTTCCTCCAGTCGGAGCTGGCCAAGGCCGGCTTCGACCCCCACAACCACTAAAGGAGGCAGGGATGCTTGATCGGATTCTTGTTTGGGCGGTCACCAACCGCCTCCTGGTGGTGCTCGGGCTCCTGGCGGCCCTGGCCGCGGGTGCCGCGCTGATCCCCAAGCTCAACCTGGACGCCTTCCCGGACGTGACCAACATCCAGGTCACCGTCAACACCGAGGCACCTGGGCTCGCCGCCGAGGAGGTGGAGCAGCTCATCACCTTCCCCATCGAGGCGGTGATGTATGCCTTGCCGGCCGTCGAGGAGGTACGTTCCATCTCCAAGACGGGGCTCTCGGTCATCACCGTGGTGTTCGCGGAGGGGACCGACATCTACTTCGCCCGCCAACTCGTCTTCGAGCGACTCCAGGCGGCCAAGGAGCAGATCCCGCCTGGGGTCGGCACCCCGGAGATGGGTCCCAATACCTCCGGTCTGGGCCAGGTGTTCCAATACATCTTGCGCGCCGACGACTCCGGTCGCTACGACACGCTGGCCCTGCGCAGCCTCAACGACTGGGTGGTCAAGCTGCTCCTGATGCCGGTGAATGGCGTCACCGAGGTCCTCTCCTACGGTGGCGAGGTGCGCCAGTACCAGGTGCTCGCCGATCCCAAGCGCCTGCTCTCCTACGGCCTGTCCGTCCAGGACCTGGCCAAGGCCATCGAGGAGAACAACCGCAATGCCGGGGGCTGGTACCTGGACCCGAGGACGGGCTGCGCGACATCGGCAACATCCCGCTGAAGAATGTCGATGGGGTCGTGGTGCGCGTCGCCGACGTGGCGCAGGTCGGATTCGGCGGCGAGATCCGCCAGGGGGCCGTGACCATGAGCCTGCGCGACGCCGACGGCGCCCCAAAAGCGCTCGGCGAGGTGGTGGCCGGGATCGTGCTCAAACGCATGGGCGCCAACACCAAGGCGGCCATCGACGGGGTCAAGGAACGCCTCCCGGCTATTCAACAGGCCCTCCCGGACGGGGTTACCATCGAGCCCTTCTACGACCAGGCGGACCTGGTCGAGCGGGCGGTCGGCACCGTGACCAAGGCCCTGCTGGAGGCCTTCGTGTTGATCCTGATCGTGCTGCTCCTGTTCCTGCTCAATCTGCGCGCGACCCTGCTGGTGCTGATCTCGGTCCCGCTCTCGGTGGGGCTGGCCCTGACCCTGATGAGCTACTGGGGGCTGTCGGCGAACCTGATGTCCCTCGGCGGGCTCGCCATCGCCATCGGCATGATGGTGGACGGCTCGGTGGTGATGATGGAGAACATCTTCAGGCACCTTACGCAACCGGACGCGACCCACCTCGATCAGGTCAAACGGGATGTCGCGATGGAGGATTCAGACCCCTTCGCTGCGGCTGCCGACCGCGGCGGCATCGCCCTGCGCATCCAGGAGGCGGCCCGCGAGGTGGGGCAGCCCGTGTTCTACGCGGTCATCATCATCATCGTCGTGTTCGCACCCCTGTTCACCCTGGAGGGTGTCGAGGGCAAGCTCTTCCAGCCCATGGCGATGTCCATCGTACTGGCGATGCTGGCCTCCCTGGCGGTGGCCCTGGTGGTGATGCCGGCGCTGGCCTCCTATGCCTTCCGCCGCCCGCCGCGGCATCGGGCGAGCCCCGTCTTCGTGCCGCTGGAATGGCTCTACCGACGCCTGTTGCGCCGGGCGCTCCGGGCGCGCTGGCTGGTGGTGGCGTTCGCCCTCGGGTTGTTCGCCGGGGCCATGTGGCTGGTGCCGCGCCTGGGGACCGAGTTCGTCCCCGAACTGGAGGAGGGCACGATCAATATCCGCGTGACCCTGGCCCCCTCGTCCAGCCTCGAGACCGCGCTCACGGTCGCGACCAAGCTGGAGCGGGTCCTGATGGACATCCCCGAGGTGACCTACGCCTCCAGCCGCGTCGGCCGTCCCGAGCTGGGG
>JALOTG010000246.1 GCA_025458005.1 Thiobacillaceae bacterium | reverse complement strand
TCCTTGAGTACCCGTTGATCGACGCCGGGATCGGGTCGTGGTTTGGCCAATTCGGAGATGACGTTGGTGTCGAGCAGGTACAGCGGCGTCACGCGAAGTCGACCTCGCGTCCGGGGGCCTTGTCCCGCAGCCCCTCGAACTCGCTGCCATCCGGGAACTCGATGCCTTCCTGCCGCATTTCCTGGCGCCAGGCGGTCAGAAATTCGCCGAATTGCCGCCGTGGACGGTTCAGGCGCGCGTATTCCTGTTCGGAAAGCAGGACGGCCACGGGCCGGCCCCGCCGGGTGATGTGCACGGCGCCGCCTGTCTCGGCCTGCTGGACCAGGCGGGGCAGATGATTTTTCGCCTCGGCGATGGAGACTTCGGTCATGATTTCCTAAGATGGCTATCTATATGGCCATCTTAGGTGTCCGAATAGGGAATGGCAAGTCTGGGATCGGGTACGGAAACGCCGGAGGTGTCGAGGATCAGGCCGCCTGCGCCGGGATCACGCTGCCGACGCGGGCGATGCGGTTGTGGCCGTCCACGTACACCAGCTTGGGTTGATAGGCGTTCAGTTCCACCTCGTTGTAGGTGGCGTAGGTGGCGATGATCAGCACGTCGCCGACCGCCGCCTTGCGCGCGGCGGCGCCGTTCACCGAGATCATGCCGCTGCCGAGGCTGCCGCGGATGGCGTAGGTGGAGAAACGCTCGCCGTTGTTGACGTTGTAGATCTCGATGCGCTCGTACTCGCGGATGTCGGCGGCCTCCAGCAGCGCCTCGTCGATGGCGCAGGACCCCTCGTAGCCGAGTTCCGACGCGGTCACGCTCACCCGGTGCAGCTTGGACTTGAGCATGGATCGTTGCATGGCGGGAAGCCCTTGAAAGAAAGGCGGAAAGTATAACTTCCTCAGGCGCCGGGGGCCACCCGCAGGCCGGTCTCGACGTTGTCGATCAGGCGGGTGTTGCCGAGGCGCGCGGCGCCCAGCACGACCAGGGCGGTCTCGTCGCCGGTCGGGGGCAGCAGCGTCGCCTGGCCGCGCACGCTGACGTAGTCCACCCGCCAGCCATGGGCGGCCAGTTCGTCGCGCGCGGCGCGCTCCAGGCCGGGGTAATCGCGCTCATCCGAGGAGAGGCGCGTCGCGATGTCGCGCAGCACGGTGTACAGGCGCGGCGCCTCGGCCCGCTCGGCGGGCGTGAGGTAGCCGTTGCGCGAGGACAGGGCGAGGCCGTCCGCGGCGCGCACCGTGTCGCCGGCCAGGATGGTGATCGGCAGGTTGAACTGCCGCGTCATGGCCCGGATGAGGAACAGCTGCTGGTAGTCCTTGCGGCCGAACACGGCGCAGCAGGGCCGGACCATGTTGAACAGCTTGAGCACCACCGTGCAGACGCCCTGGAAATGGCCGGGGCGCGAGGCGCCGCACAGCTCGTCGGCGAGCGGCGGCAGGACCTGCACGGTCTGCGGTTCCGGGTACATCTCGGCCATGTCCGGGGCGAACACGCAGTCGGCGCCCTCCGCCTCCAGCAGGGCGCAGTCGGCCTCCAGGGTGCGTGGATAGCGCCCGTAGTCCTCGCCGGCGCCGAACTGCAGCGGATTGACGAAGATGCTCGCCACCACCGGGCCGCCGGCCGCGCGTGCCTGGCGGACCAGGGCGAGGTGGCCGGCGTGCAGGTTGCCCATGGTGGGGACCAGGACGGTCCGGTCCTGCCCGGCGAGGCGCTCGCGCAGTTCGGCGACGTGGTGGACGACGCGCATCAGAAGGTGTGCTCGGGACCCGGAAATGCGCCCGTCCGGACCGCGTCGACGTAGGCCACCACCGCCGCCCGCAGGCTGGCCGCCCCGGCCATGAAGTCCTTGGCGAATCGGGGCGGGCGCTCGGTCAGGCCGAGCAGGTCCTGCAGCACCAGCACCTGGCCGTTGCAGTAGGGGCCGGCGCCGATGCCGATGGTCGGGACGGCGAGCCGCTGGGTGACCTCCTCGGCCAGTACCGAGGGGATGGATTCCAGCACCAGCAGCTGGGCGCCGGCCGCCTCCAGGTCGACGGCGTCGCGCAACAGCTGGGCAGCGGCGGCGCTGTCGCGGGCCTGGGCCCGGTAGCCGGTCACGTTGACCGACTGGGGCAACAGGCCCAGGTGGCCGCACACCGGCACGCCCCGCTCGACCAGGAAGCGCACCGTGGGCACCATCACCGCGCCGCCCTCCAGCTTGACCATGTTGGCGCCGGCGGCGAGTAGCCGGGCGGCGCTGGCGTAGGCCTGCTCGGGGGACCGCTGATAGCTGCCGAACGGCAGGTCGGCCATGACGAAGGCGCCAGCGGCGCCGCGCGCCACCGCCTCGGTGTGGTAGGCCATCTGCTCCAGGGTCACCGGCAGGGTGGTGGCGTGGCCCTGCACGGTCATGCCCAGGGAGTCGCCCACCAGCAGGATGTCCACGCCGGCGGCGGCGAGCAGGCGGGCGAAGCTGGCGTCGTAGCAGGTCAGGGCGACGAGCTTCTCGCCGGCCTCGGACTTGCTGAGCAGTTTCGGCAGATACATCGTGTCATCCTCCCCGTCACATGACCCGGTTGAAGAATTCCCGTGTCCCGCGCATGTCGTGGATGCGTCTGACCAGCAGCTCGAAGTCTTCCTGCCGCTGGGCGAAGTTCAGGTGTTCGCTGTTGACGATGAGCACGGGCGCGGCGTCGTAATGGTAGAAGAACTCCGCGTAGCTGTTCGCCAGGCCGGCCAGGTAGGCCTCGTCCAGCGGGCGTTCGTAGCCGCGACCGCGTCGGCGCACCCGCTCCATGAGGGTGGCCGGCGTGGCCTGCAGGTAGATCACCAGGTCGGGCGTCGGCGCGAGCGGCCGCAGGTCGGCGTAGATCTTCTGGTAGAGCCGGAATTCGCTGTCGTCCAGGTTGAGGCGGGCGAACAGTACGTCCTTGTCCATCAGGTAGTCGGCCACGGTGGCCGGGTCGAACAGGTCGGCCTGGGCCAGCTTGCGCGTCTGCTCATGGCGCGAGAGCAGGAAGGCGAGCTGGGTGGGCAGGGCGTAGCGCTTGCGGTCCTGGTAGAAGCGGGGCAGGAAGGGGTTGTCGTCGGCCTGTTCGAGCAGCAGCTCGGCGCTCAGCAGCCGGGCCAGCTTCTGCGCCAGGCTGGTCTTGCCGACGCCGATGGGACCCTCCACCGCGATGTAACGGAAGCGCTCGACGACCACGGCGGCGTCAGGGGGCGAGGGCCCGGCGGGGCGAGTCGGGCAGCCGGACGAGTTCGCCGTCGTCCAGGCTGGCGAGCAGGTCGGCGACGCGTCCCCGGCCGGGGATGTCGGCGTCCGGCGCCAGGTCGGCCAGCGGCCGCAGCACGAAGGCCCGTTCGTGCATGCGCGGATGGGGCAGGGTGAGGCCGTGCTCGTGCATGACCAGCCCGTCGTAGAGCAGCAGGTCCAGATCCAGGGTGCGCGGGGCGTTCTTGTAGGCACGCCGCCGGCCGTGGCGGGCCTCGATGGCCAGGCAGTGCTCGAGCAGTTCCCGGGGGGTGAGGCGGGTAGCCAGGCGGGCAACGGCGTTCACGTAGTCGGGCTGGTCGAGACCGCCGAGCGGCGCGCTGCGGTAGAGGGGCGAGCGTCCGGCCAGGCGGGTGGCGGGCAGGGCGCCGAGTTCCTCCAGGGCGTCGAGCAGTTGCCGCCGTGGGTCGCCCAGGTTGGCGCCCAGTGCGACGAAGGCATCGATCGGCGCGGCCGACATGCCTCAGGCCGCCGTGAC
>JALOTG010000245.1 GCA_025458005.1 Thiobacillaceae bacterium | reverse complement strand
CCCTCCTGGAAGGCGTCAACGACAGCGACGCGGAGCTGGACGGCATCACCCGCCTGCTCGCGGGCAAGTACGCGGTGATGAACCTGATCCCCTACAACACCGTGCCGGAGCTGGGTTACCAACGGCCCAGCTGGGCGCGCGCCGCCGAGATGGCGCGCACCCTGCACCGGCGTGGCATCCTGACCAAGCTGGACGACGCGCCCCCCTCCGGCGTCCGTCCCCCGCTGCTGAGCCATCCCCTGCGGGCCCTGCGGGCGCGGGACTTCCGCATCTACTTCGCCGGCCAGCTGGTCTCGGTGGCCGGCACCTGGATGCAGCAGATCGCCATGGCCTGGCTGGTCTACCGGCTCACCGACTCGGCCCTGGTCCTGGGCCTGCTGGGTTTCGCCAGCCAGGCGCCGATCCTGCTGTTCGGCGCCCTGGGCGGCGTCTGGTCCGACCGCATGGACCGCCGCCGCCTGATGATGCTGACCCAGACCCTGGCCATGCTCCAGGCCGTGGTCCTGGCGGCGCTGACCTGGCTGGGCTGGATCACGCCCGGCCTGCTGCTCGCCCTGGCCTTCCTGCTCGGCTGCATCAACGCCCTGGACATGCCCGCGCGCCAGTCCCTGGTGGTGCACCTGGTGGACGACCGGGCGCTGCTGCCCAACGCCATCGCCCTGAATTCCTTCCTGATGAACGCCACCCGCTTCGTCGGCCCGGCCCTGGCCGGCTTCGTCATCGTCTGGCTGGGCGAGGCGGCCTGTTTCGCGCTCAACGCCGCCTCCTACCTGGCCGTGCTGCTCGCCCTGAGCGCCCTGCGCGCCAGGCCGCGCGGCGACGCCTCGCAGCACCCGCTGCGCGCCCTGCGCGCGGGGCTGGCCTACACCTACGGCCATCGCGACATCCGGCTGTTCCTGATGCTGGTGGCGTCGGCGAGCTTCCTGGTCACGCCCTACGTGGTGATGATGCCGCTCTACGCCCGGACCATCTTCCACGGCGGCGCCGACACCCTGGGCCTGTTGGTGAGCAGCGCCGGGGCCGGGTCGCTCACCGCCAGCCTGTTCCTCGCCACGCGCGCCGGCATCGACGGCCTGGCGCGCCGCGTCTCCCGCGCCGCCGTGGTCGCCGGCCTGGCCCTCGCCCTGTTCGCCCTCAACCCCTGGCACGCCGTGGCCTACCCCATCCTCATGGTGCTGGGCTTTTCCCTGGTGCTGATCGCCGCCGGCAGCAACACCCTGTTGCAGAGCTGGGTGCGCGACGACATGCGCGGCCGCGTCATGGCCACCTTCTCGATGGCCTTCCTGGGCGTCGCCCCCCTCGGCAGCCTGGCGGTGGGCGGCCTGGCCCACGCCGTGGGCATCCGCCCGACCCTCGCCCTGTGCGGCGCGCTGACCGTCCTCGCGGGCCTGGTCCACGGCCGGCGGCTGCGCGGGCGGGCGGGCACGGCGGGGTAGCCGCGGCGCCTGGCGGGAATGCCCCGCTGCCTGGATAATTTGCCTCATCGCAATCGTATTGGGGTGATCGCCATGCCGAAACACGGTCCGCTGTTCGTGGCCTCCATGCTGTTCGCGTTCCTGCCGGCACTCGCGCCGGCGGCCGACAACATCTTCATGATGACCAAGCGGGGCAATTTCGAGGACGTGCGCGACGACGTGGTCATGGCCATCGAGGGCCGCGGCATCAAGATCAATCACAGCAACTACATCGCCGACATGCTGGAGCGCACCGGCAGGGACCTGGGCGCCACCCGGCAGGTCTACGTGCAGGGCGAGCAGGTGGAGTTCTGCCGCACCAACCTGTCGCGCGCGCAGATGGAGGCGGACCCCGCCAACATGGTGTTCTGCCCCTACATCATCTCCATCTACACCACGCCCCAGGATCCACAACTGGTGCACGTGGCGTTTCGCAAGCCCGAGGCGCCGAATGCCTCGCTGGCGACGCGCACGGCCCTGAAGGGGGTCGAGAAGCTGCTCGCCGACATCGTCATGGAAGCCTTGCAGTAACGCGCTTCGGCCGCCTATCCTCGGACGTTTGATGAAAGGGTGAGGATGGGGATCGCCGCCTTCCTGGCCGTGGGCATCGGCGCGGCCCTCGGCGCCTGGCTGCGCTGGGGATTGGGCCTGCTGCTCAATGCCCTCTATCCGCCCATCCCGCCCGGCACCCTGGCCGCCAACCTGATCGGCGGCTACCTGATCGGCCTGGCCCTGGCCTGGTTCGTCCAGCATCCGGGCCTGGCGCCGGAATGGCGCCTGCTGCTGGTGACCGGTTTCCTGGGCGGCCTGACCACCTTCTCCACCTTCTCCGCCGAGATCTTCACCCTGCTGGCGCGCGCCCAGTACGCCGCCGGGCTGGCCGCCATCGCGCTGCATGTCGTCGGCTCGCTGGGCATGACGGCGCTGGGGGTGCTGACGTTCAAGCTTGCCAAGGGAGTGACATGAGTCAGGGCCAATGCGTGCAGTTCTTCGTCAGGGAAGGTGCCCGACAGGGCGGCCGTCCGATCCATGACTGGCTGTTCGACCTGGCGAAGGCGGAAGGCATCCCGGGCGGCAGCGTGTTCCGCGCCAGTGCCGGTTATGGCCGGCATGGCCTGGTGGAGGACAGTTTCTTCGAATTGGCCGGCAAATTGCCGGAAACAGTCGAGTTCTTCGGTGAACAGGAAAAGATCGATCGGCTGTTGCGGCACGTGGCGCAGGCCGGCCTGAAGCTGATCTATGTCACCTATCCGGTGAACTGCGGCGTGACGGGGGAGTGAGTGGAGCCCGCGCAGCAGCTGCTCCTGTTCGCCGTCTCCCTGCTCGCCAATGCCTTTTCCGCCCTGTCCGGCGGCGGCGCCGGTCTCATTCAGTTCCCCATCCTGATCTTCCTCGGCCTGCCGTTCGGCGTCGCCCTGGCCACCCACAAGATCGCTACCGTCTTCCTGGGGCTGGGCGCCACCCTGCGCCATCTCAGGGAAAGCCAACTGGAGCGGCGCTTCTCCGTGGCGGTGCTGGGCGCGGGCCTGCCCGGCGTGGCCCTGGGCGCCGGCACCATCCTGCGCGTGCCGGAGGCCGTCGCCACCCTGGCGCTGGGGGTGCTGACCATGGGCCTGGGGATCTATTCCCTGCTCAGGCCCGGCCTGGGCATGGAGTACCGGCCGCGCAACCAGACCGGGCGGGGGCTCGCCGTGGGGCTGGCGGGCTTGTTCGCGGTCGGTTTCATGAACGGCTCCATCTCCTCAGGCTCGGGCCTGTTCCTGACCCTCTGGCTGGTGCGCCACTTCGGCCTCGACTACAAGCGCGCCCTGGGCTACACCATGATCCTGGGCGGCATCCTCTGGAACGGCACCGGCGCGGTGGTGCTGGGCGTGCTGGGCAGCGTGGCCTGGGACTGGATGCCGGCGTTGCTGGCTGGCGCCATCCTGGGCGGCTATCTCGGCAGCCACCTGGCCATCGTCAAGGGCAACGTCTGGATCAAGCGCGCCTTCGAGGTCGCCACCATCGCCGTCGGGCTCAAGCTGGTGCTGGCCTGACGCGCTCGCGGGCCAGTCGGATCGGCCCTGTCTAAATATTCCCGTCACATTGCCGGGATAACTTCCCCCCCGCAGGAAGCCAAAGCCACACCCGCCGCGAGGCGGGGCCGGAAAGCCCACGGGTCTGTTCGACAGCGGTCGCCTGAAGCAGGCGGCAGACAGCCGGGTTGCCTGAATGTACTCGTTTCCAGACAGTCAACTTTCAGGAGTATCACGATGCAGAAGAAGCAACTCGCCGTGCTGGTGGCCGCCGCCCTCGCCGCCCTGGCCTCCGGCGCCCAGGCCGCCACCGGTCCCTCCACCTCCGTCGCTCCCTACCAGATCGGCCTGAACGGCTGGAGCGTCACCTCCATCCTTACCGTGGGCGACTCCGTCAACCTCAAGCCGGACGGCGTCACCCCTTATCGCATGACCGGACTGCCCGACGGTCTGG
>JALOTG010000088.1 GCA_025458005.1 Thiobacillaceae bacterium | reverse complement strand
GGCCCTCGCCGTGGCAGTGGGTGCAGGCCTCGGCGACCACCCGGCCACTGCCGTGGCAGCGCGGGCAGGTCTGCTGGATGGAGAAGAAGCCCTGCTGCATGCGCACCTGGCCGTAGCCGCCGCAGCTCGGGCAGGTCACCGGCTCGGTGCCGGGCTTGGCGCCGCTGCCGTGGCAGTTCTCGCATTCGGTCATCACCGGGATGCGGATCTTGGTCTCGGTGCCGCGCGCCGCCTCCTCCAGACTGATCTCCAGGTTGTAGCGCAAGTCGGCGCCACGATAGACCTGGGAGCGCCCGCCTCGCCCACCGCCGAAGATGTCGCCGAAGATGTCCGAGAAGGCGTCGGCGAAGTCGCGGAAATTGCCCGCCCCGGCCCCCGCCCCGGCCATCGACGGATCCACCCCGGCATGGCCGTACTGGTCGTAGGCGGCCCGCTTGTTGGCGTCGGTGAGGATCTCGTAGGCCTCCTTGGCCTCCTTGAACTTCTCCTCCACCTCGTGGTTGCCCGGATTGCGGTCTGGGTGGTACTTCATGGCCAGCTTGCGGAAGGCCTTCTTGATCTCGTCCTCGGATGCGCCCTTGGAGACGCCGAGGACTTCGTAGTAATCCCGTTTCGCCATGCCTGTCCCAGTCGCACCAACACCATCGAAAAGGCCGGGTCAGGGGACGCTCGCGCCCGCTTGAACCCGGCCAGTTATTAAGGCACGGGCACGGCCCGCGTCCGGCATAACCTCACTTGTCCTTGACTTCCTCGAACTCGGCGTCGACCACGTCCTCGTCGGCCTTCTTGCCGCCCGCCGCGCCGGGACCGGCCTCGCCCGCCTGCGTCCCCTGCTGCTGGGCATACATCTGCTCGGCGAGCTTGTGGCTGGCCTCGGCGAGGGCCTGGGTCTTGGCCTCGATGTCGGCCTTGTCGGTGCCGCGGATGGCCTCCTCGGCGGCCTTGATGGCCTCCTCGATCTTCGCCTTCTCGTCGGCGGAGACCTTGTCGCCGTAGTCCTTCAGGGCCTTCTTCACCGAGTGGATCATGGCGTCGGCCTGGTTGCGGGCGTTGGCCAGCTCGAAGGCCTTGTGATCCTCGGCGGCGTTGGCCTCCGCGTCCTGCACCATCTTCTTGATCTCGTCCTCGGACAGGCCCGAGTTGGCCTTGATGGTGATCTTGGCCTCCTTGCCGGTACCCTTGTCCTTGGCGCTGACATGCAGGATGCCGTTGGCGTCGATGTCGAAGGTCACCTCGATCTGCGGCATGCCGCGCGGCGCCGGCGGGATGTCGGCGAGGTTGAACTGGCCCAGGGACTTGTTGCCACTGGACATTTCCCGCTCGCCCTGCAGGACGTGGATGGTCACCGCCGTCTGGTTGTCGTCGGCGGTGGAGAAGACCTGGTTGGCGCGGGTCGGGATGGTGGTGTTCTTCGGGATCAGCTTGGTCATCACGCCGCCGAGGGTCTCGATGCCCAGGGACAGGGGGGTGACGTCCAGCAGCAGGACGTCGCGCACCTCGCCCTTCAGCACGCCGCCCTGGATGGCCGCGCCGACCGCCACCGCCTCGTCCGGGTTGACGTCCTTGCGCGGCTCCTGGCCGAAGAATTCCTTGACCACCTCCTGCACCTTGGGCATGCGCGTCATGCCGCCGACCAGGATCACGTCGGTGATGTCGGAGGCCTTCACGCCGGCGTCCTTGATGGCGATCCTGCAGGGCTCGATGGTGCGGGTGACCAGGTCCTCCACCAGGCTCTCGAACTTGGCCCGGGTGATCTTCATCACCAGGTGCTTCGGGCCGGAGGCGTCGGCGGTGATGTAGGGCAGGTTGATCTCGGTCTGCTGGCTGGACGAAAGCTCGATCTTGGCCTTCTCGGCGGCCTCCTTGAGGCGCTGCAGGGCGAGCACGTCCTTGGACAGGTCGGCGCCCTGCTCCTTCTTGAACTCGGCGATGATGTAGTCGATCAGGCGCTGGTCGAAGTCCTCGCCGCCCAGGAAGGTATCGCCATTGGTGGACAACACCTCGAACTGGTGCTCGCCCTCCACCTCGGCGATCTCGATGATGGAGATGTCGAAGGTGCCGCCGCCCAGGTCGTACACCGCGATCTTGCGGTCGCCCTCCTTCTTGTCCATGCCGAAGGCCAGGGCCGCGGCGGTGGGCTCGTTGATGATGCGCTTGACCTCCAGGCCGGCGATGCGGCCGGCGTCCTTGGTGGCCTGGCGCTGGCTGTCGTTGAAGTAGGCCGGGACGGTGATGACCGCCTCGGTGACCGGCTCGCCCAGGTAGTCCTCGGCGGTCTTCTTCATCTTGCGCAGCACCTCGGCGGAGACCTGGGGCGGGGCGATCTTCTTGTCGCGCACATCCACCCAGGCATCGCCGTTGTCGGCCTTGATGATCTTGTAGGGCATCAGGCCGATGTCCTTCTGCACCTCCTTCTCCTCGAAGCGGCGGCCGATCAGGCGCTTGATGGCGTAGAGGGTGTTCTTCGGGTTGGTAACCGCCTGGCGCTTGGCCGGCGCGCCGGCCAGGACCTCGCCGTCCTCGGTGTAGGCGATCACGGAAGGCGTGGTGCGCGCCCCCTCGGAGTTTTCGATGACCTTGGGATTGCCGCCCTCCATGATGGCGACGCAGGAGTTGGTGGTGCCCAGGTCAATGCCGATGATCTTTCCCATCTGTGTAGTCCTTGAATGATGTTTCAACCTGATTGCGATATGGGTTTGGCGCGCCAAACTTCAAGACTTGCCCTTGCGGACCATGACCAGGGCCGGCCGCAACACACGGTCGTTGAGCAGGTAGCCCTTCTGCAGCACGCTGGCCACGGTGTTGGCCTCGCCGTCGCCGTCCACCATGCCGATGGCCTGCTGGGTGTGCGGATCGAACTTCTCGCCGAGCGGGTTGACTTCGACCACCTGGTTCTTCTCGAACACGCCGGCCAGTTGCTTCAAGGTCAGTTCGACGCCGCTCTTGACGCTCTCAATGGTGGCGTTCTCGCCCACCGACAGGGCCGCCTCCAGGCTGTCCTTCACCGCCAGCAGCTCGCCGGCGAATTTCTCCAGGGCGAACTTGCGTGCCTTGTCCACGTCCTCCAGGGCGCGTCGGCGCACGTTCTCCATCTCCGCCTTGGAACGCAGCCAGGCGTCGTGATGCTCGGCGGCCCGCAATTCGGCCTGGCGCAGACGCTCTTCCAGGCCCGGGGTCGAATCCACGCCTCCGGCCGTCTCGATGACCTCGCTGTCGGCCTCGGCGGCGTTTGCCGCCGCCTGCGGGGCACTGCTCAATTCTTCAGACATGACGATCTCCATGACAACCCGCGCAAGAGGTGGGGTTGCGTGTCCCTATTTCAAGCGTTGGAATGGCGGATGGGGCTCGTGGCTCAGGGTGCAGGCCGGAAGTATTCCTGCATGGCCTGGATGCGATCCAGGCGGACCACCGCTTCAGCGCCGTCGCCGCGGCGGAAGACCAGCCATTCCGCGCCGTCGCGGGTATGGACGTCGCACGGCCGGACGCGGTCGCGTTGGGTACCCGCCGCGTCGGACCAGGTCAGATCGAGTTCGAGCCCGCGCAGGACGGCGAACTCCAGGCGTTCGTGGAAGACGCAGGGTACGGACGCGTATGCCTGATCGGTCGGTGAAGACAAGGGCTGGCCGGACGGTGTGTTCGAGGGCATCGGGCGCATCAGCGCAACCGCGCCGCGCCGCGTGACTCCGGATTCAGGGTCTCGCCGAGGGCCGTGCCGAGCCGCCGTGCCAGGCGCTCGGTCAGACCCTCCTGAGGCGTGTAGTCGACGATCTCCTCGGCCTTGATGATCTCCCGCGCCACGTAATCGAGGCTGCCCAGGCCGTCGGCGAGCCCCAGCTCGATGCTGCGGGTGCCGCTCCAGACGAGACCGGAGAACAGGTCGGGATCCTGCTTGAGCCGCTTGCCGCGTCCCTGGCGGACAACCTGGATGAACTGCCGGTGGATCTCTTCCAGCATGTTCCGGGCATGGTCCACATCCCGTTCGTCGAGCGGCGAGAAGGGATCGAGAAAGCCCTTGCTGTCCCCGGCCGTGAGCAGACGCCTCTCCACGCCCAGCTTCTTCATGCCCTCGGTGAAGCCGAAACCGTCCATCAGCACGCCGATGGAGCCGACGATGGAGGCCTTGTCGACGAAGATCTTGTCGGCCGCCGCGGCAATGTAGTAGCCGCCCGAGGCGCAGATGTCGTCGACGACGACATAGAGCGGGATGTTCTTGTATTTGTCGCGCAGACGACGGATCTCGTCGTGGATCTGCCCGGCATGCACCGGACTGCCGCCCGGGCTGTTGATGCGCAGCACGATGCCCTTGGTGTGCTTGTCCTCGAAGGCGGCGTTGAGGGCGCCGATCACGTCGTCGGCATACACCCCGACCTCGCCGCCGATCTCGCCGGAGACCTCGATCAGGGCCGTGTGGGGCGTGATGGACTTGAACTCGCCGCCATCGTGGCTGGCGACCAGGAGGATGATCAGGAACAGCCAGACGAAGCCCAGGCTCTTGAAGAAGATGCCCCAGCGACGCGCGCGCCTCTGCTCGTCCAGGTGCGCGAGCAGCAGGCCTTCCAGTGCGCTCTGTTCGCGTTTTTCCTGATCATCCATCGCCTTGGCCATCCTCTTCCATCAAGTAAACCCCGCCCGCGCGCTCCTCGACCGCCAGCGGCGTGAGGCCCCGCCCGTTGCAGCGGCCGCCGACGCAGGCCCCGGTCGCCGGGTCGTAGAGCGCGCCATGGGTGGAGCAGAGCAAGTATAGCCGGCTGTGGTCGAAAAACGCGCCTGGCTGCCAGTCCAGTTCCACCGGGATATGGCCGCAACGGTTGAGATAACCATATACCCTCCCGCCGTGGCGCACCACGAAGGCGGCCTGCGCCTGGCCCTGCAGTTCGACCTCGAAACGCATGCCGAGACCGCCCTCGTCGAGCTCCGCCGCCCGGCAGATCAGGCGTTGACGCGCAACCATCGCGCCAGTTCGGCGAAACTCTCGCACACCGCCAAGGCCCCGTAGTCGGTCAGGCTCTCGGCGGGATGCGCACCGTAGCCCGCGGCCAGGGCGGCGACCCCGGCATTGCGCGCCATCTCGAGGTCATGGCTGGTGTCGCCGATCATCAGTGCCCGCTCCGGCGCCACCATCAGTTCGTCCAGCAACTCCTCGATCATGGCCGGATGGGGCTTGGAAAAGGTCTCGTCGGCCGTGCGCGAGGCATGGAAATAGCCGCCCAGCCCGGTGTGCGCGAGGGCGCGCGCCAGTCCCCGGCGGGCCTTGCCGGTGGCCACGGCGAGCAGGTGGCCGCGACCATGCAGGTCACCGATCAGCTCGGCCGCCCCCTCGAAGAGGGGGATCCCGGCGTCCTGGGAGAGGTAGTGATGGCGATAGCGCTCCACCAGTCGCGGATGCGCCTCGACAGGCAGTTCCGGCAGCAGCCTGGCAAGCGCGTCGGCCAGGCCCAGGCCGATGATGTGGCTGGCCGCCTGCCGGCTGGGCGGAGGCAGGCCCAGGTCGGCGCAGGCGGCCTGGATGCAGTCGACGATGGTGCCGGCGGAATCCATCAGGGTCCCGTCCCAGTCGAAGATCAGCAGTTCGTAACGACGTTCAGCCACTTGTCTCGTCCAACCCTTGCAGGAAACGCCCCAGGTCCTCCGGCATCGGCGCCTCGATCCTGAGCGGCGCGCCGCCCAGGGGGTGCCGGAATTCCAGCCGCGCGGCATGCAGGAACATGCGTTTCAGACCCTGTTTCTTCAAGTGCCGGTTCAGATCGAAGTCGCCGTACTTGTCGTCCCCGGCGATGGGATGCTTCAGGGCCGCCAGGTGCACCCGGATCTGGTGGGTGCGCCCCGTCTTGAGCTCGGCCTCCAGCAGGCTGTAGTCCGCGTAGCGGCGCACCAGGCGAAACACGGTGTGGGCGGCCTGGCCATCCGCGTGCACGGCGACCCGACGCTCGCCTTCCCCTGTCAGGTACTTCTGCAGGGGTAGCCTGACGTTGCGCACCTCGTCCCGCCAGGCGCCCGCCGACAAGGCCAGGTAGGTCTTGCCCACCTCGCCCTCCCGCAGCATGCGGTGCATCTCCACCAGGGCCGCCCGTTTCAGGGCGATGACCAGGACCCCCGAGGTCTCCTTGTCCAGCCGGTGGACCAGTTCGAGGAAACGCGCCTCGGGCAGCTCCGCGCGCAGCTGCTCGACGATGCCCAGGCTGACCCCGCTGCCACCATGGACCGCCTGCCCGGGGGGCTTGTCGAGGATGAGCAGGGCATCGTCGCGGTAGAGGACACGGTCCAGCAGGCTTCTGGCGATTCTGGGCCGAGCGGTCTGCTCGGGCAGCGCCGTGCGCACCGGCGGGATGCGCACCTCGTCGCCCGAAACCAGGCGTCGTGAGGGCTCGGCGCGGCGACCGTTCACCCTCGCCTCGCCGCCGCGCAGCATCCTGTAGACCCGGCTCTTGGGCACGCCCTTCAGATGCCTGAATAGAAAATTGTCCAGGCGCTGACCGACGGATTCCTCGCCGATTACAAGTTTTATTACGGCTTCTTTGCGCGCCTCTTGCATTCCTTTTATACTTCCATTCGCTTTCAAGGGCGGAAATTCGGACAGCCACCTTTGCGTCTGCGCCGACCGACCACGAGCACCGGTTAAGTCAGCTCACCGGCAATTCCCGTAACCGCTGATCCGCCATGCCGGCACGCGTGCCCGGCATTTGCGACATGCCAGCGCGGCTAGGTGTAAAAAGTAGCGATATTAATGCATTTGAAGCGCGAACCGCACCCGGATACCACCGGGCGGCCATGCCGTCTGGTACGAGGATAAACCTCCCCCATGATCGAGAACCACAGTGCAATGACGATACCCACCACCGTCTGACCCCTGCTCGCATTGCTGCCGCGAACATCGCGGCGGGGTTTATCGCCCCCGGGGCGCGATACGCGCGGGGGTGTAAGAATGAAGCGCATGCTTTTCAACGCGACGCAGGCGGAGGAACTCCGCGTCGCGATTGTCGATGGCCAGAAACTGGTCGACCTCGACATCGAATCCGCCAGCAAGGAACAACGCAAAGGCAACATCTACAAGGCCGTCGTCACCCGCATCGAGCCCAGCCTCGAGGCCTGCTTCGTCAACTACGGCACCGACCGGCATGGCTTCCTGCCGTTCAAGGAGATCGCCCGCTCCGCCTTGTTGTCCGAAGCGGGCGATGGCGGTCGCGGCCGCGTCCAGGACCTCCTCAAGGAGGGGCAGGAACTGATCGTCCAGGTGGAAAAGGACGAGCGGGGCAACAAGGGCGCTGCCCTGACCAACTTCGTCAGCCTGGCCGGACGCTATCTGGTGCTGATGCCCAACAACCCGCGCGGCGGCGGCGTCTCGCGCCGCATCGAGGGGGAGGAACGCAACGAGCTGCGCGACCTCCTCGCCCAGCTGGAGGTTCCCCCCGGCATGAGCCTGATCGGGCGAACCGCCGGCATCGGCCGCAGCCTGGAGGAGCTGCAATGGGACCTCAACTATCTGATGCTCCTCTGGCAGGCCATCGACGGCGCCGCCAAGGTCCAGAACGGCGCCTTCCTCATCTACCAGGAATCCAGCCTGGTCATCCGCGCCATCCGCGACTACTTCACGCCGGACATCGGCGAGCTGCTCATCGACAAGCCCGACATCTACGAGCAGGCCAGGCAATTCATGGCCCACGTGATGCCGACCAACGTCAACAAGGTCAAGCTCTACAGCGACAACGTGCCGCTGTTTTCCCGCTTCCAGATCGAGCACCAGATCGAGACCGCCTACTCGCGCTTGGTCCCCCTGCCCTCCGGCGGCGCCATCGTCATCGACCACGCCGAGGCCCTGGTGGCCATCGACGTGAACTCGGCCCAGGCCACCAAGGGGGCCGACATCGAGCAGACCGCTTTCAACACCAACCTGGAGGCGGCCGACGAGGTGGCCCGCCAGCTGCGCCTGCGCGACCTGGGCGGCCTGATCGTCATCGACTTCATCGACATGGAGAGCGGCAAGAACCAGCGCGAAGTGGAGGAGCGGCTGCGCGAGGCCTTGCGCTATGACCGCGCGCGCATCCAGGTCGGCAAGATCTCTCGCTTCGGCCTGCTCGAACTGTCGCGCCAACGCCTGCAGCCCAGCCTGGGCGAAACCAGCTACATCACCTGCCCGCGCTGCGGCGGCACCGGGCACGTGCGCAGCACCGAATCCTTCGCCCTGCACCTGCTGCGCATGCTCCAGGAAGAGGCCATGAAGGAGAACAGCGCCGCGGTACACATCCAGGCGCCGGTGGATGTGTGCACCTACCTGCTCAACGAGAAGCGTACCGACATTCTGAACATCGAGGCGCGCCACAAGGTGGAGATCGTCCTGATCCCCAATATCCACTTCGAAACCCCGCGCTATACGCTGGCCCGCCTGCGCCATGACCAGCTGAACCAGATGGAGGGCCCGCTGCCCAGCTACCAGATGGCCGAGAAGCCGGCCGAGCCGGAGACCGCCGCCGCGACCGGCCAGGCGGAACGACCGGAGCGGCCGCAGCCGGTCGTCCAGGGCATCACGCCGTCCCAGCCGGCGCCTACCCCGACGCCCCAGGTTGTGGAGGAAAAGGCAAAACCCGGACTGTTCGGCCGCATCGTCGGTTGGCTGCGTGGCATCCAGGCCCCGGCGGAGGAACCCGCCGCCCCCGAGGTCAAGAAACCGGCGCCCAAGCGTGAAGCCCGCGAACCGCGCCGGGGCCGAGAAGATCGGGAACCCAGGCGCGAGCGCGGAGAACGCACGGAACGGGTTGAACGCGCGGAGCGCGGCGAGCGTCAGGCCCGTGGCGAGCGGCCGGAGCGCGGCGAACGCGCGGCCCGCGGCGAACGTCCCGAGCGCGGCGAACGCACGCCTCGCGCCGAACGTCCGGAGCGTCCCGAGCGCGGCGAACGGTCGGAGCGCCGCCGCGAACGTCCTCCTGTCCCGGAGCCCGCCCTCGCCGAGTCCGTTATGCCCGCCACCCCGGATGCGCCGGAGATCGAGCCCGACACCGCCAGCCAGGAACGGGACGGACGCGGCCGGCGCAACCGGCGCGGCGGACGCGGCCGGCGCGGCGAGGGCGGCGTCGAATCGGCGGGCGAGATCGCCGAGCAGACCGTGATCGACATCGTGGCGGCCGACCAGGCGATCGCCGAGGCCGCCGCGCCGGTGACCAGCGAGACGCCATCCGCCGCGCCCATGACGCAGCCGGTCGTGCTCGCCCCCCCTGAGACGGCCGGCACCCCGGCCACGGAAACCCCCTCGCTCCCCTTGCCGGTGGCGGAGGCGGAGCCCGCGCAGGTGCGTGCCGACGTCGAGGTCGAGCCGGCCCCGCTGCCGGAGCCGGACCTGAAGACGGCCGGACTGGAGCTGGTGGAGACCCATGCGCCCGCCAGCGAGGCGGCCATCGAGGAAGCAACCCGACCGAGCGAGACTCGCCGCCGCCGTCCGCGGCCCATCCAGCCCTCCCCGGTTGCGGAACCCCTGGTGATCGTGGAGACCCGGTCCGCCGCCGGGGAGGCTGACTCGGCCGCGGCCTTGCCGGCCAGCGTCGCGGCGGAGCAGGCCACGCATCGGCGCCGCCGCCGGGCACCGCGCGCCGCCGAGAGTGACCAGGCCGAGGCGCTGGTCATGGTCGAGACCAAGTCGACGGACAAGGACGAGGTCGTTCCATCCTGAGTCCGCCAGCCCCACGACGACCGGGGGGCCAGGCACACCGGAATGCCGATGCGTCTTTATTGACGCATCGGCATTGCCATTTCCACGCCCGGATGCACACCCCGGTATTACCCGCGTATTCGCGATGGTCCGCCACCGATTGGCCATCCAATCCGCAAATCCGGAATGTAAAGCGCTGTCATCTCCGGCGCGGCGATTGTCTGCCTCTTGCCGGGGCGTTCCGCGCGCCGGCTCCTATTGGCGTGCCACGACGGAATGCATAAAATCTCATTTCCTTTTCACCGGCGGGCGATTTTGTCTATACTTGCGGCGTACCATATGGGGTACTTATGAAAAAGGAGTGCACAGTGTCCACCTACAAGGAATTGCAGGATCAGATCGCCGCGCTGCAGAAACAGGCGGAGGAAGCTCGCAAGCAGGAAATCGCCGCCGTGGTGAATGAGATCAAGGCAAAGATGGCCGAATTCGGCATTTCCGTCGAGGACTTGGGTTATGCCGCCCGGGGGCGTGGCAGGAAAAGGGGCGCGTCGGGTGCCTACAAGTACCGCAACCCGGCCACCGGCGAGACCTGGACGGGCAAGGGTCGCAAACCCGGCTGGATGGTGAAGGCCCTGCAGGAAGGCAAGACGATGGACAGTTTCCTGGCCTGAACTATCGCCAAGCGAATCGCTGCCTCAGCGCAACCCAAGGCAATGCCTTGGGTTGTTTTTTTGGCCGCCGCATCGGATTCGGCGCATATTCCACGATGCCCGGCGACGCATGGCCGGCAAATTCTGCCGCGATCGGCGCGCGAATCAATCGCCGAAGACGTCCTGCCATATCCGCAGGGACTGCGTCTTGTGCATCTCGGCATACCCCGTGGCAGGCGAGGCCGATTCGGGTCGGCCGGCATAACGGATAGGCAATTGGCTGACTTGGCGTAGGTGATAGGCCATGAATCGCCAGGCGCCCTGGTTCTGGGGTTCATCCTGGGCCCAGACAATCTCCCTTGCATGCGTAAAGGCCATCAATAGGGATTGCAATTCCCGATCAGGGAAGGGATACAACTGCTCTATCCGGATCAGCGCGTATTGGGGTCGTCCGGCTCGGTGCGATTCCAGTTCAAAATGGATGCGTCCGCTGCAAATGACAATGTGCTCCACGGCGGCCGGATCCTGGCCAGCAGGGGGGCCCAGCACGGGCAGGAAGCCACCCATCGCCAGGTCATCGAGGGTGGACGTGGCGGCCGGATGGCGCAGCAGGCTCTTCGGCGTGATCAGAATGAGCGGCTTGCGGTAGGGCCGCAGCAGCTGACGTCGCAGGACGTGGAAGAACTGGGCCGGCTGGGAGGGCTGCACCACCTGGATGTTATCCTGGGCTGCCAGCTGCAGAAAACGCTCGATGCGCGCCGAGGAATGCTCCGGCCCCTGCCCCTCGTAGCCATGGGGCAGATAGAGCACCAGCCCGTTGAGCCGGCCCCATTTGGCCTCGCCAGCGGCAATGAACTGATCGATCACCACCTGGGCACCGTTGGCGAAATCGCCGAACTGTGCCTCCCAGATCACCAGTTCGTTGGGCGATGAACTGGCATAGCCGTATTCGAAGCCCAGCACCGCCTCTTCCGAGAGCAGGGAATCCACCACCAGGAAGTGGGCCTGCTCGGGACCCAGGTGCTGGAGGGGGACATGT
>JALOTG010000087.1 GCA_025458005.1 Thiobacillaceae bacterium | reverse complement strand
GCGATCCGCGACTGGCTTCAGGTCAATCCCCATACCCCTCCGGATTCATGCTCTGCCAGCGCCAGCTGTCCTCGCACATCGCCGCCACGCCCCGCTCCGCCCGCCAGCCGAACAGCTCGGCCGCCAGGCTCGGGTCCGCGTAGCAGCGGGCGATATCCCCCGTCCGACGCGGCGCGATCCGGTACGGCACCTCACGCCTGCTCGCCGCGCTGAAGGCCTTCACCATGTCCAGCACGCTGTAGCCGTGGCCGGTGCCCAGGTTCACCGTCACCACGCCGTCGTGCCTGTCCAGGTAGCGCAGCGCGGCGACATGCCCGAGGGCCAGGTCGACGACGTGGATGTAGTCGCGCACCCCGGTGCCGTCGGGGGTCGGGTAGTCGTCGCCGAACACGTTCAGATAGGGCCGCCGCCCCACCGCCACCTGGGCGACGTAGGGCATCAGGTTGTTGGGGATGCCATTGGGATCCTCGCCGATTAGGCCGGAGGCATGCGCCCCCACCGGGTTGAAGTAGCGCAGCAGGGCGACGCGCCAGGACGGATCCGAAACGTGCAGGTCGCGCAGGATCTCCTCGATCATGAACTTGCTGCGGCCGTAGGGGTTGGTGGTCGCCCCGACCGGGAAATCCTCCCGGATCGGCACCGTGGGGGGATCGCCGTACACGGTGGCCGACGAGCTGAAGACAATGCGCTTCACCCCCGCCTCGGTCATCGCCTCGCACAGCGTCACCGTGCCCGCGACGTTGTTGTCGTAGTAGCGCAGCGGCTGCGCGACCGACTCGCCGACCGCCTTGAGGCCAGCGAAGTGCACCACCGCCGACACCGCGTGGCGGGCGAAGATGTCCGCCAGGGCAGCCTTGTCACGGATGTCCGCGCGGTAGAACGTCACCGGCTTGCCGGTGATGCGCTCCACCCGCTTCAGGGCCTCCATCTTGCTGTTGGACAGGTTGTCCACCACCACCGGCTCCATCCCCGCCTGCAGCATCTCCACGCAGGTGTGAGATCCGATGTAACCGGCGCCGCCGGTGACCAGTACCTTCATCTTCGTATCCTTGTTCGACTCGTTCCATCACTTCGGCCGATATGGCGATAATCTTGAGCCCTTCCTGCGCCTCCGGGCGGCCCGCATCCGCCATGGCCGCACGCAATGGCCCGCGAGGACTTGCTCGGCAACGATCTAGGGCCATGGCGGGAATGCACTATAGCCGTCCTTCCTGACAGTCGCCTACCCGACGCAAGCAGCGGGTCTTCACTTCCGGATTTGCTCATCTTCTTATGGCATTTGTATGCCGAGTGGTGTACGATGAGAATCGTTATCGTTCTGGCCTGTTCGATCGTGCCGAAAACCCTGTCCGAAGTCCTCCCCGGCACTGCCGCCACCATCGTCGCATTGCATGTGGGTCAGGAGTATGGCCGCCGCATGGCCGGCCTGGGCCTGCGGCCGGGTGTATCGGTGCGGGTCATCCGGATCTCGCCCTTGCGTGGGCCGCTGCAGGTGCGCGCCGGCCATACCGACCTGATCCTGCGGCGCAGCGATGCCGCCCGCATCGAGGTCCGCGCCGTCGCGTAAGCATCCACCGGTCCCGTGAAACGCATCGCCCTCCTGGGCATGCCCAACACGGGCAAGTCCACCTTCTTCAACCGCCTCACCGGCGCCGGCGCGCGGGTCGGCAACTGGCCGGGCATCACCGTCGACCTGCTGTCCGCGAAGATCCTTGTGGCCGGCGGCATGGTAGAGGTGGTGGACCTGCCCGGCGTGTACAACCTGCACGGCTTCTCCGAGGACGAGCAGGTAGTGCGCCGCTTCCTGGAGACGCAGCCGGTCAACCTGCTGGTGCTGGTGCTCAACGCCAGCCAGCTCGACCGCCAGCTCGCCCTCGCCCTGCAGGCCCGGCAGCTCGGCGTGCCCCTGCTGGTGCTGCTCAACATGGCCGACGAGTCGCGCAACCTGGGCATCCGCATCGACGTCAAGGGCCTGGAACGCACGCTCGCCTGCCCGGTGCGGCTGATGGCCGCCAAGTTCGGCACCCAGTTCAGCGAGGTCAAGCAGACCCTGCAGGACGCCCTGCGCGACCACCCGGAGCTCACCCGCGTCGATCCGCAAGCCTTCCAGCAGGACCACCGCATCGAGGAGGCGCTCGACCGCCTGGTGAGCGAAAGCGTGCACGCCCCGGTGCAGCTGCCCGCCTCGCTGACCGACCGGCTGGACCGGATCATGCTGCACCCCTGGCTGGGCATCCCGCTGTTCTTCGCCGTCCTGTTCCTGCTCTTCCAGGCGGTCTACGGCCTCGGCACGCCGCTGCAGGACGGCATGGAATGGCTGCTGGCGCATCTCAAGTCGGCCTGGCTCGACCCGCTGCTGCTCCACCTGCCCGTCTGGCTGCGCAGCTTCATCGGCGAGGGGCTCTACGACGGCCTCGGCACGGTGCTCACCTTCATGCCGGTGATCGCCCTGTTCTTCCTGGCCATGGCCATCGTCGAGGACAGCGGCTATCTCGCCCGCATCGCCTTCCTCGCCGACGCCCTGATGAGCCGGCTGGGCCTGGACGGGCGCGCCTTCGTCATGCAGCTGATGGGCTTCGGCTGCAACGTGCCGGCGATCATGGGCACGCGCATCATGCGCTCGCGCGGCCTGCGCGCGCTGACCATGCTGGTCATCCCCTTCTCGCTGTGCTCGGCGCGGCTGCAGGTCTTCCTGTTCATCACCACGGCGGTCTTCTCGCCCACCCTGGCGCCGCTCGCCCTGCTTGCCCTCTACGCTCTGAGCATCCTGTTCGCCCTGCTCACCGCCTTCGTCTGGCGCGGCCGCTACCCCAGCCACGAGCCGCTGCTGCTGGAACTGCCGCCCTACCGCCTACCCACCCTGCGCTTCCTCGGCTTCGAGAGCTGGCGCGCCACCCGGCAGTTCATCCAGGGCGCCGGCGGCTACATCGTTGCCGGCGTGGTGCTGGTCTGGTTCCTCACCCACTACCCGTTCGACGTCGTCCCCGCCAGCCCCGACACCCTGGCCGGCCGGCTGGCCGACTTCCTGGCGCCGGTGTTCTCCCCCATCGGCCTGGACAACCTGATGGCCATCGCCCTGCTGTTCGGCTTCGTCGCCAAGGAGATCGTCATCGGCGCCCTGGCGGTCATCTACAGCGCCAGCCCCGAGCAGCTCTCCGCCATCCTCGCCGACCGCCTGGACGGCGTGCAGGCGATGAGCTTCCTGCTCTTCACCCTCATCTACACCCCCTGTCTGTCCACCATCGCCGTCATCCGGCAGGAATCGAAGGACTGGCGCCTCACCCTGCTCGCCGTCGCCTGGCCGCTGGCCTTGGCCTGGACGGTCAGCTTCCTGTTCGTGCAGGCGGCGCGAGCGCTGGGCTACTGAACGACGCCCGAGGTCCTGCCCCGGGACCAGTTGTCCGGCGCGTGACCGGGGCGGATTTGGCGCGGTTGGCGCTGGCTCAGGCCGGGAACACCCCAGTGGAGAGGTAGCGGTCGCCCCGGTCGCAGACGATGGAGACAATGACCGCGTCCTGCACCTCCCTGGACAGTTGCAGCGCCGCCCAGAGCGCGCCGCCGGAAGAGATGCCGGCGAAGATGCCTTCCTCACGGGCGAGCCGCCGCGTGGTCTCCTCCGCGTCGGCCTGGCCGACGTAGATCATGCGGTCGATGCGCGAGAAGTCGCAGATCTTCGGCAGATATTCCGGCGGCCACTTGCGGATGCCGGGGATCTGTGCGCCCTCCTCCGGCTGCACGCCGACCACCTGGATGGCCGGGTTGCGTTCCTTGAGGAATTTCGAGCAGCCCATGATGGTGCCGGTGGTGCCCATGCTGGAGACGAAGTGGGTGACACCCCCTTCCGTGTCGCCCCAGATCTCCGGGCCGGTGCCCTCATAGTGGGCGATCGGGTTGTCCGGGTTGGAGAACTGGTCGAGCATGATGCCACGCCCCTCCGCCACCAGCCGGTCGGACAGGTCGCGCGCCGCCTCCATGCCGCCCGACTTGGGGGTGAGCAGCAGTTCGGCGCCGAAGGCGCGCATCGTCTGGCGGCGCTCGACGGACAGGTGCTCGGGCATGATCAGGACCATGCGGTAGCCCTTCATGGCAGCGGCCATGGCCAGGGCGATGCCGGTGTTGCCGCTGGTCGCCTCGATCAGGGTGTCGCCGGGCCGGATCTCGCCGCGCGCCTCGGCGCGGGCGATCATGGACAGGGCCGGGCGGTCCTTCACCGAGCCCGCCGGGTTGTTGCCCTCCAGCTTGACCAGCAGGGTGTTGGAGGTCTTGCCCGGCATGCGCTTGAGGCGCACCAGGGGGGTGTGGCCGACGCAGTCCTCCAGGGTCCTGTACATCTACGCGGCGTTCCTTACTGCCGGCCGATGGGGAAGTACTCGAAGCCGGCCTCGCGGATGGTCTTCGGTTCGTACAGGTTGCGGCCGTCGAAGATCACCGGGTTGTTCAGCAGCGTCTTCATGGTGTCGAAGTTGGGGCTGCGGAACACCTTCCATTCGGTAGCGATGACCAGCATGTCGGCGCCCTTGAGGGCATCCATCGGGCTGTCCACCAGCAGCAGGTCGGCGCGCTCGCCGAAGATGCGGCGCGTCTCCTCCATCGCCGCCGGATCGTAGGCGGAGACGCTCGCGCCGCGCTCCCACAGGCCTTTCAGCAGCACCCGGCTGGGGGCCTCGCGCATGTCGTCGGTGTTGGGCTTGAAGGCCAGGCCCCAGAGGGCGATGCGCTTGCCCTTGAGATCGCGGCCGAAGCGGACGTCGATCTTGTTCAGCAGCACCTGCTTCTGCACCTCGTTGGCGTCCTCGACGGCGTCCAGCACGCGCACCGGGATGCCGTTCTCCTGAGCAGTGCGGCGCAGGGCCTGGACATCCTTGGGAAAGCAGGAACCGCCGTAGCCGCAGCCGGCGTAGAGGAAGTGATAGCCGATGCGCGGGTCGCTGCCGATGCCGTGGCGCACCTGCTCGATGTCGGCGCCCAGCTTCTCGGCCAGGATGGCCAGCTCGTTCATGAAGGAGATGCGCGTGGCGAGCATGGCGTTGGCGGCGTACTTGGTCAGCTCCGCGCTGCGCACGTCCATCACCACCAGGCGGTCGTGGTTGCGCTGGAACGGGGCGTAGAGCTGACGCAGGAGCTGGGTGGCGCGCTCGCTCTCGGTGCCAATGACGATGCGGTCGGGCTTCATGAAGTCGTCCACCGCCGCGCCTTCCTTGAGGAACTCCGGGTTGGAAGCCACGCAGAATTCGATATTTACACCGCGTTTCTCAAGTTCATCCTTGAGCGCGGCCTTGACCTTGTCCGCAGTGCCCACCGGCACGGTGGACTTGTCCACCACCAGTTTGAAGCCGGTCATGTGCTTGGCGATGTTGCGCGCGGCGGCCACCACATACTGCAGGTCGGCGGAACCGTCCTCGTCCGGAGGCGTGCCCACGGCGATGAACTGGATGTCGCCGAAATGCACGCTTTCCTCGACGTCGGTGGTGAAGAACAGCCGCCCGGCGGCCACGTTGCGCTTGACCATGTCCTCCAGTCCGGGCTCGTAGATGGGGATGCCGCCGGACTTGAGGATCTCGATCTTGCGCGGGTCCACGTCCAGGCACAGAACCTCGTTGCCCACTTCAGCCAGGCAGGTGCCGGTGACCAGGCCCACGTAGCCGGTGCCGATGACGGTGATCTTCATGTTGGTTCTCCGAGAAAGTTGGCTATTTCAGCATGGATTTTTTTCAGGGCCGCGACGGGGTCCGCGGCGCGGGTGATGGGTCGTCCCACCACCAGATAATCGGCACCGGCGCGCAAAGCTTGAGCCGGCGTCATGATGCGCTGCTGGTCGTCGCTGCCGCTGTCCGCCGGCCGGATGCCCGGCGTGACCAGCAGGAAGTCCCGGCCCCGCTCGCGGCGCAGCGCCTCGGCCTCGCGGGCCGAGCAAACGACGCCGTCCAGGCCGGCCTCGCCGGCGAGCGCCGCGAGGCGACTGACCTGCTGCTCCGGGGCCGCATCCACGCCGACCTGGCGCAGGTCCGCCTCGCCCAGGCTGGTCAGCACGGTGACGGCGATCAGGCGTGGCCGGTCGGGCGCCTCGCCGAGGGCCTCGCGGGCCGCCCGCAGCATGGCCAGGCCACCCGACGCATGCACGTTCATCATCCACACCCCCAGCCGCGACGCCGCCTTGCAGGCCTGGGCCACGGTGTTCGGGATGTCGTGGAACTTGAGGTCGAGGAAGACCCGGAAGCCGCGCCCCGCCAGGTCCTCCACCAACCGCGGCCCGGCTGAGACGAACAACTCCTTGCCGACCTTGAGCTTGCACAGGGCCGGATCGAGCCGGCCGGCCAGGGCGAGGGCAGGAGCGCCGTCCGGATAGTCCAGAGCGACGATGATGGGTGAATCACTCATGCTCGCGCCTTTCCGGGGGAATGCTCTCCCAATGGGCGCAGGCCGGGCACTGCCAGAAGAACTGCCGCGCCTTGAAGCCACAGTCGTTGCACTGGTAGTAGGCCATGCGGCTCACCTGCTTGTGCACCAGATCCTGGGCCAGGCGCGTCTCCAGGTCGCCATCCGCGCCATCGGCGGTGCGCGCCTGCAGATAGTCGTCGAGGATGCGCAGGCCGGGGTTGCGCTTGAGCTCCTCGGCGGCGAGCCGTTCCGCCTCCTGCCAGCCCCGCGCTTGCAGCACGGCATGGAACAGGGTGTGGAACAGGTCGGCGCTGGCATGCCGGGCGAGGTAGCCCCGCAGCAGCTCGATGCCCTCCTCAGACCGGCCGAGCCGGGCATGGGCCTGACATAACCTATCTGCGATGATGGGCAGATAGGCAGGATTGGCCGCCTCCATCTCGCGCCAGCTGGCAATGGCCGCCGCGTCGTCGCCGAGCTGGGCCTCCAGGTCGCCCAGCAACTGCAGGGCGCGCGCGGACTTGCGGTTGGCGCCACGGGCCTCGGCCAGATATTGCCTGGCCGCCGCCACGTCCTTGCGCAGCATGGCGTTCAAGGCGAGTTCGCAATGGTAGTGCGCCAGGTCGGCGTGCTGGGAGGGACAGCCCAGCTTCTCCAGCCTGCCGGCGATGGAGATGGCCTGGTCCCAGTCCTTTTCCAGGACATAGATCTCCAGCAGGTGGCGCAGTGCGTCAAGGGCATGCATGCCGGTCTCGAGGCGCTTGAACAGGTCCTCGGCCCGATCCAGCAGTCCCGCCTTGAGGAAGTCCTGGGCCAGTTCGTAGAGGGCCTTCATGCGCTGGTCCTGGGTCAGGTCGCTGCGCTCCACCAGGTTCTGGTGGATGCGGATCGCCCGATCCAGCTCGCCGCGGCGGCGGAACAGGGCGCCCAGGGCGAAATGCAGTTCCAGGGTATCCGGATCCAGCTTGGCCACCTCGACGAAGGCCTCGATGGCCTTGTCCGGCTGCTCGTTGAGCAGGTAGTTGAGGCCCTTGAAATAGGAGGCGGGCACGGCGCGCGATTCGCGCATCACGTGGCGGATGTCCACCCGTGCCGCCGCCCAACCCAGGGCGAAGAAGAGGGGAAGCACCAGCAGGTGCCAGGTCTCGAGTTCCATTCAGTGCTCGTTCGCCGATTCGATACGCGTTCAGCGCGGCATTGTAGCGGCCCGGTCCATTTCGGGTCGCGAAAAAACAAACGGCGCCAATGCATGGCGCCGTTTGCCCGTGCTAGCAACTCACTCCCCGTAGTCAACCCGATCGCGCAGCTCCTTGCCGGCCTTGAAGTGCGGGACGTACTTGCCGTCCACGTGCACCTTCTCGCCGGTCTTGGGATTGCGGCCGACCCGGGGGGGCCTGAAGTTCAGGCTGAAGCTGCCGAACCCCCGGATCTCGATGCGCTTGCCCTCGACCAGGCTCTGGGTCATGGCGTCGAGGATGGTCTTGACCGCCAGTTCCGCATCCGCCGCGACCAGATGGGGGTGACGCGCCGCCAGCCGGGCGATCAACTCCGACTTGGTCATTGCCCCCCCGGATCAGGATTCGCTGTTCTGGTTGTCCAGCTTGGCCTTCAACAGGGCGCCCAGATTCGTCGTGCCGGTGGAGTGCTCGGAGGCCAGCTTCTGCATGGCGTTGGCCTGCTCGGCCGCGTCCTTGGCCTTGATCGACAGGTTGATCTGGCGGTTCTTGCGGTCCAGGTTGATGATCATCGCTTCCACCGTATCGCCTTCCTTGAGGTGGGTGCGGATGTCCTCGACGCGGTCGCGGGACACCTCGGAGGCGCGCAGGTAGCCGTCCACGTCCTCGGTAAGCTGGATCACGGCGCCCTTGGCGTCCATGGACTTGACGGTGCCGGTCACCATGGCGCCCTTGTCGTGGGTGGCGATGAAGCTGTTGAACGGATCGCCCTCCAGCTGCTTGATGCCCAGGGAGATGCGCTCCTTCTCCACGTCGATGGCCAGCACGGCGGCCTCGACCTCGTCACCCTTCTTGAAGTCGCGCAGGGCCTCCTCGCCGGGCTTGCTCCAGGACAGGTCGGACAGGTGCACCAGGCCGTCGATGCCGCCGGGCAGGCCGATGAAGATGCCGAAGTCGGTGATGGACTTGATCTGGCCGGAGACCTTGTCGCCCTTCTTGAAGTTCATGGAGAAGTCTTCCCAGGGATTGGCCTTGCACTGCTTCATGCCCAGGGAGATGCGGCGGCGATCCTCGTCGATCTCCAGCACCATGACCTCCACCTCGTCGCCCAGCTGGACCACCTTGGAGGGATTGACGTTCTTGTTGGTCCAATCCATTTCGGAGACGTGCACCAGGCCCTCGATGCCCGGCTCGATCTCGACGAAGGCGCCGTAGTCGGTCAGGTTGGCCACCTTGCCGAACATGCGCGTGCCGGTGGGGTAGCGCCGGGCGATGCCGCTCCAGGGATCCTCGCCCAGCTGCTTCAGGCCCAGGGAGACGCGGTTCTTCTCCTGGTCGAACTTGAGCACCATGGCGGTGACCTCGTCGCCGACGTTGACCACCTCGGTGGGATGCTTGACGCGGCGCCAGGCCAGGTCGGTGATGTGCAGCAGGCCGTCGATGCCGCCCAGGTCGACGAACGCGCCGTAGTCGGTGATGTTCTTGACGATGCCCTTGACCGTCGCGCCTTCCTTCAGGTTGGCCAGCAGCTGCTCGCGCTCGGCGCCCATGCTCTCTTCCAGCACGGCCTTGCGCGAGACCACCACGTTGTTGCGCTTGCGGTCCAGCTTGATGACCTTGAAATCGGCTTCCTTGTTCTCGTAGGGAGTGGTGTCCTTGACCGGACGGATGTCCACCAGGGAACCGGGCAGGAAGGCGCGGATGCCGTTGCACATGACGGTCAGTCCGCCCTTGACCTTGCCGTTGATGACGCCCTTGACCACGCGACCCTCTTCCATGGCCGCCTCCAGGTCCAGCCACGCGGCCAGGCGGCGGGCGCGGTCGCGCGACAACTTGGTGGCGCCGAAGCCGTCCTCCAGGGATTCGATGCAGACGGAGACGAAATCGCCGATATTGACTTCGATTTCGCCGCGATCGTTCTTGAACTCGTCAACGGAGATGAGGCTCTCGGACTTCAGACCGGCGTTGACGGTGACGAAGTTGTCGTCGATGGACACCACTTCGGCGGTGATGACCTCGCCCTGACGCATCTCCTGGCGGGCGATGCTCTCTTCGAACAGGGCGGCAAAACTCTCGGTGGCGACGGTGGGGGTGGCGGTTGCAGTGGATATGGAAAAAAACCTGGTGAGTGATTCCGTGCGGACACGGGTTCGTTGAAAAACAAAAACCGAAGGCATTGGGCGACGCGCCAGCGCCTTCGGATCGGTTCAGACCACGCGCCCGGCGTACCAGTCCACCACCTGTCGCACGGCCTCTTCGATGGTCATGCGGGTGGTGTCGAGGAGCAAGGCTTGGTCCGTTTTCCGCAGAGGGGCAACGGATCGGGCGGCATCACGCGCGTCCCGGTCACGAAGGTCCTGCAGAATCCGTGGAAGACTAGCATCGAAACCTTTTTCGATCAACTGTTTATAGCGTCTTTGGGCACGTTCCTCGACGCTGGCGGTGAGGAAGACCTTGAGCCCTGCGTCGGGGAAGACCACCGTGCCCATGTCGCGCCCGTCGGTCACCAGGCCCGGCGCCTGACGGAAGGCACGTTGCCGTGCCAGCAGGGCCTGGCGCAGGTCGGGCAGCGCGGCGATGCGGGACGCCACGCTGCCCGCCGCCTCGCCGCGGATCGCGTCGCCCACCGCCTGCCCGTCCAGGTAGACCTCGCCGGCGTCGAAGCGCAGGTCGAGCCGCCCGGCCAGGGCCACCAGCGCGGCCTCGTCCGCCAGGTCGATGCCGGCGCGCTCGGCGGCGTAGGCGGTGGCGCGATAGATGGCGCCGCTGTCCAGGTAGTGGAAACCCAGGGCCTCGGCCACAAGGGCGGCCACGGTGCCCTTGCCGGAGGCGGAGGGACCGTCGATGGCGATGACCGGGGCCGACGGTGAAGGGTGAGGGGTGAGGGGTGAGAGGGAGGTCATGCGGGTCAGCGTTGGCAAATCTTGGCGAACACATCCCAGTAGGTCGGGAAGGTCTTGGCCGTGCAGCTCGGATCTTTGATGCGAATCGGCACGCCGCCCAGGCTGACCAGCGAGAAGCACATCGCCATGCGGTGATCGTCGTAGGTGTCGATGACGGCGTTGGGCGTCAGTTGCGCCGGCGGCGTGACCCGGATGTAGTCGGCGCCCTCCTCCACCGTGGCGCCGACCTTCCTGAGCTCAGTGGCCATGGCGGCGATGCGGTCGGTCTCCTTCACGCGCCAGGAGGCGATGTTGCGCAGGGTGGTGGTGCCCTCGGTGAACAGGGCCAGGATGGCCAGGGTCATGGCGGCGTCGGGGATGTGGTTGCAGTCCAGGTCGAGGGCGTGCAGCTTGTCGGCGCAGCCCAGGCGGCACTGGATCCAGTTGGGCCCGAAGTCGATCTCGGCGCCCATGCGAGCCAGGGCCTCGGCGAAGCGGACGTCCCCCTGGATGCTGTTGCGCCCGACGCCCTCGACCCGGGTCTGGCCGTGGCCGATGGCGCCGGCGGCGAGGAAGTAGGAGGCGGACGAGGCGTCGCCCTCCACCTCGATGCGGCCCGGGCTCTGGTAGGTCGTCGCGGGCACGACGAAGCTTTCCCAGCCGTTCCGCTGCACCGCGACGCCGAAGCGCTTCATCAGGTTCAGGGTGATCTCGACGTAGGGCTTGGAGATCAGCTCGCCATCCACCTTCGCCCCCAGTTGCCGCACGGCGTCGACCAAGTCGCCGATGGGGCGCTCGTGCATGCGCGGCACCCCCTTCAGCACGTAGTCGCCGCCGGCCAGCGCGCAGGCGGCGGTGAGACTGCGGAAGGCGGTGCCGGCGTTGCCCAGGAACAGTTCTGCCTGCTTGACCGGGAAGACCCCGCCGACGCCCTCGACACGGTAGTCATCGCTGTCGCCGTGACGGGTCCAGCCGACACCGAGTTGCTTCAATGCCTCCAGCATGACGCGGGTATCGTCGGAGTCCAGCAGCGCCTTGACCTCGGTGGTGCCCTCGGCCAGGGCGGCGAGCAGCAGGACGCGGTTGGAAATGCTCTTGGAGCCCGGCAGGCGGACGCTGCCGCGCGCCCCCCGTGCCGCTGGGAGATCGATGTATTCCATGTTCACTTCCTGGTTGTGCCGCGCCGCCTGGCCCATTCGTTGCGCGCGTGGCTGGCCCGCTCCAGCAGGTCCATGAGTTGGTCACCCCTGCCCTCCGCGACCAGCCGTCGGATAGCCCGCAGCTTGGCGACGTAGGCATCGATTTCCGCGCTGATAGCCTCGCGGTTGGCCAGGGCGATGTCGCGCCACATCTCGGGATGGCTGGCGGCAATGCGGGTGAAGTCGCGGAAGCCGGAGCCGGCGTGGTGGAAGAAGAGCTCGCTGTTGCCCCGCCCGGCCAGCTCCTCCATCAGCGCGAAGGCGGCCAGGTGGGGCAGATGGCTGACCGCGGCGAAGATGCGGTCGTGCTCCTCGTCGGTCATGGTCTCGACGGTCGCGCCGCAGGCCTGCCACATGGCGACGACGCGCTCGACCAGGGCCGTGGGGTTCTCCGCCAGCGGAGTGAGGATCACGTCCTTGTCCTCGAACAGGTCGGCGCGGGCCGCCGCCACGCCGCTCTTCTC
>JALOTG010000086.1 GCA_025458005.1 Thiobacillaceae bacterium | reverse complement strand
CGACGCCGACGAAGCGGCGGATGGCCTGGCTGTCGTAGATGGCGTCCTCGATGCCTTCGTCCGACAGGCCGAAGCATTGCTGCGCGACGTACATGCGCAGCATGCGCTCCACACCGATGGGCGGGCGGCCGCGCTCGCCTTTCGGGTAGAACGGCTCGATCACCGCCACCAACTCAGCCCACGGCGTCACCGCGTCGATGTCGGCAAGAAACCGGTCGCGCCGCGTGCGCTTCTTCTTGGCGGCGTATTCAAGGTCGGAGAAGCTGGCTTGGGTCTTCATCGGCAGTTCGGGCAGTCGGTTACGCGTCTTCGATATTGTGCCGCCTCTCGGACCGGGCGGCGATTAAATCAGGGGTTCCTTTACTTTCTAAAGGCATAGTAATTTCAGGCACAGTTCGAACAAGTGCGTGCCCAATTACCGCACCAATGACCCCGTGGACGATGGTGCATACCGCGTTGCGTTGCATCCCTCCGCCAATCAATGCGGCCATTGAGGCGCCCTGTTTCTCGAAAGGCTCACCATGGCAATCGGCTGGCTCACGGTTCTGAAGGTCGTTCCCTGGACGGAGGTCATCACCAATGCGCCGAGGATTGCCGATGGCGCCGTGAAGCTTTGGCGCGCGGTCGCGAAAGGGCCGCGTCAGGCGGATCCGCCCGCGACAGCCGGCAGGTCGCCCCGGCCGCCTGGCGGCGCGTCCCTGGCGGAGCTGGAAGGCCGCCTCGCGGCGGCGGAAGCGAGCGTGGCTGAGCTGCGTGGGCTGATGCTGGCGTCGGCGGAGATCATCAAGGACCTGACGGAACAGAACACACGGCTCATCGAGCGCATCGAGGCCAACCGCGCGCGCACGGTCTGGCTGGCGCTGGCGGTCGCCGTGGCCGCGCTGGTCGCCGGCGTCGCCCTCGCCATCGCGCTGGGTCGGCCGGGCGGCTGATGCGCGGCCGGTGCGCGGCGCGGGCCGGCCGGGCGGTAGAATGACCGTCCGCCCACCGATCCCCCGCCCATGGATTACCGCCGCCTCGGAACCAGCGATCTGAACGTCTCCGCCGTATGCCTGGGCACCATGACCTACGGCCAGCAGAACACGGCGGCCGAGGCCCACGCCCAGCTGGACTTCGCCTTCGAATGCGGCGTGAATTTCATCGACACGGCGGAGATGTATCCGGTGCCGCCCCGGGCGGAGACGGTGACGCGCACCGAGGCCCTGGTCGGCGACTGGCTGCGCCGCATGCCGCGCGACCGGGTCATCCTGGCCACCAAGGTGGCCGGGCCGCGGCGCCATATGACCTGGATCCGCGGCGGGCCCAAGGCCCTGGACCGGACCAACATCCGCGCCGCCATCGAGGGTTCCCTCGCCCGCTTGCGGACCGACTACATCGACCTCTACCAGCTGCACTGGCCGGAGCGCAACGTGCCGATGTTCGGCCAGTACCAGTTCGATCCGGCGCGGGAGACCGAGGTGGTGCCGATCCGGGAGCAGCTGGAGGCCCTGGCCGAGCTGGTGCGCGAGGGCAAGGTGCGCCACGTCGGGCTGTCCAACGAGCATCCCTGGGGGGTGATGGAATTCCTGCGCCTGGCCGGCGAGCACGGCCTGCCCCGGGTGGTGGCGATCCAGAACCCCTACAGCCTGATCAACCGGGTGTTCGAGTTCGGCCTGGCGGAGATCGCCTATCGCGAGCAGGTCGGCCTGCTGGCCTATTCGCCGCTCGCCTTCGGTCACCTCAGCGGCAAGTATCTGGCGGACGCCGCGGCGCCCGGCCGGGTGACGCTGTTCCCCGGCTTCGCCCAGCGCTACGAGAAGCCCAACGTGCGGCCCGCCGTGGCCGCCTACGCGGAGCTGGCCGGCCGGCACGGCTTCACGCCCACCCAGCTGGCCCTGTCCTTCGTCTACCGGCGCTGGTTCGTCACCAGCACCATCATCGGCGCCACCAGCCTGGCGCAGCTGAAAGAGGACCTCGGCGCCTGGGAGCGCCCGCTGCCGGACGAGGTCCTGGCCGAGATCGAGGCCCTGCACCTGCGCTACATGAACCCGGCCCCATGAAGGCCGGCGTCCCGTGACCGTCTGCCGAGGATCCGGAAAGTGAACGCGGATTGTCCATCGGGACACCGACTCCATGAAGAGCAAGGGGGTGCAGGCCAATGGACGCTTCGGGGCGAAGGCAGGAGGCTGGATCGACACGTCGGCTGCGCCCCCTCGCGATGACGTCAACGCGAGGCGCGCAGCGCCGTGGCGATCCATGATTTTTCCATCGAGGGGAATTGCATAGCCCATGGCACTCAAGGCAACCATCTTCAAGGCCGACCTGCAGGTCGCCGACATGGACCGCAACCACTACGCGGATCACGCCCTCACCCTGGCGCGCCATCCGTCCGAGACGGACGAGCGCATGATGGTCCGGCTGCTCGCCTTCGTCCTCTACGCGGACGAGGCGCTGGGCTTCGGCAAGGGGCTGTCCAGCGACGACGAACCGGCCCTCTGGATGCGGGACCTCACCGGCGCCGTGGAGCTGTGGATCGAGGTGGGCCTGCCGGATGAGCGCCTGCTGCGCAAGGCCTGCGGGCGGGCGCGGCGGGTGGTGGTGGTGAGCTACGGCGGCCGGCCGGCCGAAGTCTGGTGGGAGCAGAACCGGGACCGGCTGGCGCGGCTGGCCAACCTGACCGTCCTCGGCCTGCCGCCCGCCGCCACCCAGGCCCTGGCCGCCCTGGCCAGCCGCGCCATGCGGCTGCAGTGCAGCGTCCAGGACGGGCAGGTCTGGGTGACCGGGGAGACCGGCTCGCTGCACATCGAGCCGGTCCGGCTGCAGGAGGGGCACCCCTGAGCCCGGGCCCGGGTGGTGGACCGGCCGTGCTCAGTGCAGGGGGATGGTCACGCCGATGCTCAGATAGGGATCGGGATGACCGTAGCGGGCGGGCGCGTAGACCACCGGCGGCGGGGCATACACGACCCGAGGCGGGGCGTAGACCACCGGCGGCGGCCCATACACCACGCGGGGCGGCGCGTCATGGTGGAATGACCGCACGGGATAGTAGGCGCGGTGGTGCCGCGGGTGCGCGTATCGGTCGTGATCCCGGCCATGGCCGCGATATTCGGCGTGGTAGCCCAGGTCGCCGTAGGACAGGTGGCGGCCGTCCCCGTGCCGGCCGTCCGCCAGGACCGGCAGGGTGGCCGTCAGGGCGAAGGCACCGAGCAGGGTTGCCAGAAGGTTGCGTGTGCGTGCTTTCATGATCCATCTCCTTTCTCTCAGCGAGCCCTGCCGCGCCGATGCGCGAGGTGCTCGTGCATTCATGCTAGGGAGCGGGAGTTACCGCCGCGGTTTCGAACCGTTACCAATTGTTTCGTCCATCGGGAGGGGTGCATGCCAGGACAGACCGTCGAGTTCCGGCTGAATGGGGAATACGTCGCGCTGTGCGACCTGCTCAAGCTGGCTGGCGTGGCCGACAGCGGGGGGCAGGGCAAGGCCCTGGTAGCGTCCGGCGCGGTCCGCGTCGACGGCCGTCCCGAGGCGCGCAAGACGGCCAAGATCCGCGCTGGTCAGGTGGTGACGTGCCAGGGGGCGCGCATCCTTGTCATTGCGGCCGCGCCGGCCGCTCAGGAGCAGACATGGAATCCCGACTGACCGAGATCGAGATCAAGCTGAGCTACGCCGAGGACCTGCTCGACGAACTGAACCGCACCGTGTTCCGCCAGCAGGAGCAGATCGACCGCCTGCGCGGGCAGGTGGCCCTGCTGCAGCGACAGCTGGAGGATCTCGCGCCGCCCGAGCGGCGCGAGTTGCGGGAAGAGATCCCGCCCCATTACTGAAGGCGGGTCTGGACAGGCGCTGCCGCGAGGCTCAGTTGCCGGGCGCCGGCGGGAAGGGCATGGGCGGCATGGGGAACGGCATCATGGGCAGGCTGGGCATGGCGCCCTGGGCCGGCGGCATGGGGAACGGCATGGCCATGCCGGGAGACGGCAGGCCGGGCATCATGCCGGGGATCGGAAAACCGCCCGGCGCCCCCATGCCGGGCATCCCGAAACCCGGAAACGGCAGGCTAGGCGTCATGCCGGGCATCGGGTAACCGCCAGGCATGGCCATCGGCATCCCCATGCCAGGCATGGCCATGCCGGGGGACGGGAAGGCGGGCAGGCCAGGCATCATGCCGGGCGTGGGATACCCACCCGGCATGCCCATGCCGGGCATCATCCCGGGCATCGGAAAGCCGCCGGGCATGCCCATGCCCGGCATCATGGTCATCGGGTTCATCATCGGCGTCATCATGGAACCCATGGGCATCATCATCGCGCCCATCGGTGCCATCATCGGCGCCATCATGGTCATCGGGTTGAACGCCTCCATGCCGGTCTGTGCGTGCGCGGGCAAGGTTGCGGACAGGCTGGCGGCGAGAGCTGCGGCGAGGTAGCGGGCTTGCATGGTCTTCTCCTTCGGTGTGGGGTCTGGTTGACGCGGGTTGCGTCAGGTGATCGGCTTGCCGGCGGCTGGCTGCCCGGTCCGGGAGAGAAATCAGGCGCTATGCCCGGAATATCCGGTCGGGCCTGGAAGGGGAGAGCCCATGCCGGGGCCGGGGCAGTATAGCGCCTGGCTCGCCATGGTGGGGTGAACATCTCGATCCGGCCGCCGCGATGGTGGCGGCCGGTTGACGCGGATCAATGGCCTGTCATGGCCTGGCGCTGTGGCCAGTAGACGATGGCGGCGTTCTGGTGGTCGGGGTTGCAGGCCGCCTCCCGCTCCGCGATGGTCTCCCGGTAGTTCGCCAGCAGGCGGGCGCGCTCGGCGCCGGCCGGCAGCGTGGCGAGGGTGGTCTTCAGGGTGCGGCACTCCGATTCCATGATCATCGGGTGGCAAGCGCCCGTCGTCGTGAACGGATTCGGTTCGTCAGCCGCCACCGGCGCCGACGAGGAACTCATGATGGCCGCGACCGGCAGGGCCAGCGCGCCGCCGCCGAGCAGCAACAGCTTGTAAATCCAATTCTTACCCATGACTTTCTCCACTAAGCAAAAAGCAAATCGTTCCCGCGTGGTTTTTTGAAGATTTCGCGGTCGGTTGTCGTCTTTCAAGCAAATACCATACCAAACTGGTCATATATTACCACAGCTAATGAAAATAATATGAAATGCTTATATTCAGGCCTCCACGAGCTCATCCTCGGCCCGACCTTCCCCCCCAGTGCCCGGGATTTCGCACTCGCGTGGTGCGCCCTGCACCAATCCCGTGCGCGGCTTGTCCGCGTCGAGGGCCGGGCGCATTATCCCGCCATGGCAAGACGATGACCTCCCGATGGTGCCCGCATCCCTGAAACGCTATGCCCTGCTGTCCATCGCCGCGGCCCTGGCGACCATCCTGCTCAAGGGCCTGGCCTGGTGGCTGACCGGTTCGGTCGGCCTGCTCTCGGACGCCCTGGAGTCCTTCGTCAACCTGGCCGGCGCCCTCATGGCCCTGGCCATGCTCACCCTGGCCGCCCTGCCGGCGGACGAGAACCACGCCTATGGCCACGGCAAGGCGGAATACTTCTCCAGCGCCTTCGAGGGCTTGCTGATCCTGATCGCCGCGCTGGCGATCGGCTATGCCGCCATCGAGCGCCTGGTCAATCCGCGTCCCCTGGAGAGCCTGGGCGTCGGCCTGGCGGTGTCGGTGGTGGCCTCGATCATCAACTACGCCACGGCGCGCATCCTGCTGGACGTGGGCAGGAAGCACCAGTCCATCACCCTGGAGGCGGATGCCCACCACCTGATGACCGATGTGTGGACCTCGGCCGGGGTGATTGTCGGAGTCTCGGCGGTCTGGTTGACCGGCTGGCAGTGGCTGGACCCCGTGCTGGCCCTGCTGGTGGCGGCCAACATCGTCTGGACCGGCTGGCAGTTGCTGCGTCGATCGGCCGACGGTCTGATGGATGTGTCCATGCCCAGGGACCAGCGTCAGGTGATCGTGGACCTGCTGGACGGCTATCGCCAGCACGGCCTCGACTACCATGCCCTGCGCACCCGGCAGGCCGGCGCGCGCGGCTTCGTCACCCTGCACGTGCTGGTACCCGGCGCGTGGACCGTGCAGATCGGGCATGACTGGCTGGAGCGCATCGAGGCGGACATCCGCGCGGCGGTGCCCAACGTGCACGTGACCACCCATCTGGAACCCCTGGAGGATCCCCTCTCCCACGCCGACCAGCACCTGGACCGCTGAGCGGCGGCGGGCTAGTTCGTCCGCGTCACCCGGTAATCGGCGGGGACCTCGAACAGGCCGTCCTCGATGGCATCCGTGGACAGCGTGTCGTAGACGATGCTCATGCGCGTCGCCATGCGGCGGCCCAGGTTGGCCATCGGGCCGTCGCCCTGGTAGCCGAGCTGCAGGTCCGCGCCGCACAGCATGCCCCGGGGCAGGACGCGGCGCAGCACCTCCTTGACCCCCTGGGTCTGGACGGTATCCACCTGGCCCTGGGCGCTGGCGCCGATGAAGAAATCCTCGGCCTGGACGGATTTGACGAACGGGTCCAGGTCGCGCTGCTCCTTGGTCTTGGGCGCGATCCACAGCCGGCCGGTGAGCAGGAGGGTGACCTGCTCCTTGTTCGCCATTTCGGCCGGCAGGCTGGCGTCGAGGTCATGCTCGACGCAATTCCAGTGCCCGAGGTCCTGCTTGCGACCGGTGGGGATCAGCTTGAGCTTCAGGTCCCGCGCCGCGCCGCCCCCCTTGCCCTTGACCATGGCGGCCAGGGTCCGGGTGGTCGCCTGGCGCTGGGCATGGTCGAGAAAGATCAGCTCGCGGCGCTTCAGGTCGTAGAGATAGGAATAGCTGCGTCCCCGATCGGTCAGGTCGCGGCGCAGGCGGTCCTTCTTCAAATAGAGGGTCTCCTGGCCCAGGTTGGGCATGTTCAGGGCGACCAGGCCGCTGCGGCCCTTGAGGGTAAGGTCCGCGTGCGACCCGGAGATGCCCGCCGGCCCCAGGGCGATGAGCAGGGCGGCGATCAGGACGACAGGAAGGCGTGCGCGGGAAGTCGGGGGCGTCATCGAGGCTCCGGCTGGCGTTCGTGGGGGTTGATGGCCCTGTAAATTACCATGAGCGGCCGCGGCGCCCACCAGTTCCATTTGCCCAGCAGGCGCAGCGAGGCGGGCACCAGCAGCATGCGCACCAGGGTGGCGTCGACGAACACCGAGATGAGCATGCCCAGGGCCATGGCCTTCATGAACACCACGTCGGTGGTGGCGAAGGTGCCCAGCACGATGCCGATCAGCAGGGCGGCGCTGGTGATGATCGGACCGCTGCGCTGGATGCCGGCGGCGATGGCCTTGATGTTGTTGCCGGTGCGCAGGCGCATCTCCTTCACCCGCGAGAGGAGGAAGACCTCGTAGTCGATGGACAGGCCGAAGGCGGTGGCGAAGATGAGCACCAGCACCGTGCCCTCCAGTTGTCCCTGGGGCGTGAAGCCCAGCAGGCCGGACAGGTTGCCGTCCTGGAAGATCCACACCAGGCCGCCGAAGGTGGCGGACAGGGACAGCAGGTTGGTCAGCGCCGCCTTGAGGGGCAGCACCACGCTGCCCAACAGCAGGAAAAGCAGCACCAGGATGATGCCGACGATGGCCAGGATCACCCAGGGCACGCCGGCGCGCAGGGAATCGACGTAATCGACATGCTCGGCGGGAAAGCCCCCTACCTGGGCCGCCTCGAGGCCGTCGGGCAGGGGCAGGGCGCGCAGCTGCCGGACCAGTTCCCGGGCCGCCTCGGAACCGGGCGGGTGGTCGTACTGGACGTACATCAGCGTGTGGGATCCGCGCGCGAACTGGGTCAGGGCGGCGCCGGCGATGGGAAAGTCGGCGGGGTGCCGGTAGAGCAGACGGTAGTCCGCGATGGACAGGCCGGGGTCGAGGCTGGCCAGGCCCACCACCCGTGTGACCCCCGGCAGGGCCTGGATCTGGCCGGTCAGGGCGTGCAGGGCGGTGAGGGCGGGATCGGCCTGGACCTCGCCGCGCGCGCGCAGGGTCACGATCAGGGGGCTCAGTTCCGCGTTGGGGAACTGGCGCTCCAGGGTCTCCTGGACGTGGCGGCTCTCGGCGCTGGCGGGCAGGGATCGGCTGTCGGCGGGGCCGATCTGCATGTGCAGGATGGGCAGACCCAGCACGGCCAGCACCAGGATGCTGCCCAGCAGCACCCGGCCGGCGTGGCGCATGACGAAATGACTGTAGCGATGCCAGTGACCACCCGTTTCCTGGCGCGCCGCCCGGCGCGCCAGCGTCGGCACGGCGAGCCAGTTGACGCGCGGCCCGAGCAGGTTCAGCAGGGCGGGCAACAGCAGGATCGAGGTCAGCATGGCGACGCTGATGGCCAGGCCGCCGGCCAGGCCCATGTTGTGGAAGAAGCGCTGCGGCAGCAGGAACAGGCAGAACAGGCTGGCGGCCACGGTCAGGCCGCTGAAGGCGACGGTGCGGCCGGCGGTGCCGAGCGTGGCGCAGGTCGAGTCGCCGTTGCCGCGGGCGAGTTCCTCGCGGAAGCGGGAGACCATGAACAGGCTGTAGTCGATGGCCAGGCCCAGGCCCAGCATGGACACCACGTTGGCGGCGTAGACGCTGATTTCGGTGTACTGGTCGAACCATTTCAGCAGGGCGGTGCTGACCACCACCGTGATCCCGCCGATGACCAGGGGCAGGGAGGCGGCCACCACGGAACCGAATACCCATACCAGCAGCGGCGCCAGCAGCACGAAACTGGCCACTTCGGCGCGCCAGACATCGCGCTCCAGCTCCTCGCGCATGTCGACGTAGGTGGCCAGCTCGCCGCCGAACTCTATGCTCAGCCGATCGCTGCGCACCTGCTCGCGCAGACGGTGAAAGGCGCTGATCCCCTCGTCCTGACCGCGTTCGATCCAGGCCAGGGCATAGGTCAGGTCGCCATTCATGCCGCGCATGCGCGCGTCGGCGGAGGTGTAGTAGCTGTCGACGCGGTACACCTCGGGGTTGCCGGACAGCGGCGCCAGGGCCGCCTCAACCGCGTCGCGGAAGGTGGGGTGGTCGACCTGGGGCGGTGTGTCGCCCCGGGCGCGGAACAGCAGGATGACGGGAACCTCGTCCTTGCCCAGTTGGTCGCGCATCTGCGTCCGCGCCAGGGCCGAGCCGCTGTGCGGCACTTCCCAGCCCGGCGCCAGGGCCAACTGCCGCATGGCGTCGCGACCGTAATGGGCCGAAAAGACCACGACGAGCAGGGACGCGAGCACGAGGAGCCAGGGAGCGCGGCAGGTCAGACGGCCCAGGAATGCAAACATGGCTGGGGGAGGGGGCTTGCTGAGGACTCCGATATGATACCCGTCAGTCGCCCCGGCCGTGCCACCTATCCAGGAGGGCCACGGCCGGCCGCATGGCGACGGTTTGAGCATGATGGCGCGTGACTGGGTTAGACTTGAGCCGTGAACAACTCATTGATCATGGCCGGGAAATCGACGATCCGCCGCCATCTGCTGACGCTGACGCTGCTGGCGTCGGCCGGACCGGGCCACGCCCAGCCATCGCAGCCCGCGGACGTCGCGCAGGGAAAGACGCCAGCGGCGGCCCAGTCAGGCGCACCCGGCCAGGCCACGCCACCCGAGGCCCGGCCGGAACTGAACCCGCTGGCCACCCTGCGCGCCCTGAGCGCCTATCTGACCCAGGATGACATCAACGAGCTGTATGTCTACCTGCGCGACTCGATCATCGATTCCATCTGGGGAACGGAGACCGCCAGCCTGCCCCCCGACCTGGCCTTCAAGCTCGCGGTCCTGGAGCAGCGCTTCAAGAAGGAAGGCAATGCCTACCTGGTGCGCATGCTCGCCGACCTGGACAGCGACCTGGCGCGCTTCCTGCACGAGCAGTTGACGGCGGAAAAGGCGCAGCAGGACAACGGCGCGGACGCGGAGTGATCCCCGGGGCCGCACCGGGGAAGCGCTGGAAAATCGGGTTTGGTCATTCCGGCGGGAGCCGGAATCGAGCGGCATCAGGCATCCGGACCCCGGCATGCGCCGGGGCGACGGAGTGTTCCGATGTTCCCTATGGCTTTGCGCCGACCGTCAGACGGGACATGTAGTCGCTCACCGCGGCGATGTCCGAGTCCACGTAGTGCTTCAGCACCTTGACCATCTCGGGGTTGGAGTTGCGGCGACCCTTGTCGCGGCTCTCCAGGGTCTCCCGATACAGGTAGGTGTAATGCTGGCCGGCCACCATGGGATAGAACTTCTCCCCGTTCCCCTCGCCCTGCTTGCCGTGGCAGGAGGCGCAATCGCGGTCGTAGAGGTGCTGGCCCAGTTCGAGGCGCTTGCCGTCGCCCTTGCCGTTCGTGGTCGGCACCGGCAGGCCACGCAGGTAGGCGGCGATGTGGGCGATCTCGTCGCCGGTCACCACGTCCTTCTCGATGAAGGGCAGCATCTTGTGGCTGTCGCGCCGGCCGGCGCGCACGTCCACCATCTGCTTGATGAGCACCGTGGCGTGCTGGCCGGCCAGTTGCGGATAGGCTGCATTGTCGCGACCCGAGGCGTCGGCCTTGTGGCAGCCGCGGCAGATCTCGTAGGCCACCTTGCCCTTGGCCACGTCGCCCTGGATCTTGAGCAAGCGGACCATTTCCGGGTCGGCCTGGTTCCAGGCAGGTTCCTTGGATTCCTGGCCGGCGGCCTGGGCAGGCATGACGAGCGGGGCGCAGGCGGCGGCCAGCAGGGCGATGAGTGCGTGTTTCATGGTGTGTTTCCTCACTTCAGGCTGGCCATGTATTCGGCAACGGCCTTGGCTTCGTCTTCGGTCATGCGCTGGGAGATGGTGCGCATCACCTTCACGCCATTGCTGCGTTGTCCGCTGGCATATTGCCGGATCTGGTCCAGGGTGTATTCGACGTGCTGGCCGGCGACGCGCGGGAAGCGCTTGGAACCCTCGCCGCCCTCCTCGTGGCAGCCATCGCAGGACGGCACGCCGCTGTCGGAATTACCCTCCAGGTAGACGCGCTTGCCGAGCGCGAGCAGGGCCGGATTGGTCACCGTGCCGGGGGATGGCGCCTGCTTGGCGTAGTAGGCAGCCACGTTGGCCATGTCCTGGTCGGAAAGGCCCGCCACGATCGGCGTCATGATCTCGTTGGCGCGCCGGCCGGCCTTGTAGTCCTGCAGTTCGCGTACCAGATAGGTCTCATGCTGGCCAGCCAGTTTGGGGAAGGTGGGCACCTCGCTGTTGCCGTCGGGGCCGTGGCAGGAGGCGCAGGCCTCGTCGGCCAGGCTCTTGCCCTTGGCGACATCGCCCTTGAGCGCCTCGGCCGCGATGACGGCCGCCATGCCGCCGACGAACAGGGCCAGGGCGGCGAGCGTTTTGCTGGTGGGGGAGGGCATCGCATCTCCTGACGAAATGACAACCTGGAAATCATAATGGGAACGACGGTCTCCTTGGCGA
>JALOTG010000085.1 GCA_025458005.1 Thiobacillaceae bacterium | reverse complement strand
GTTGTTCATCTTCTTCTTGGGCCGCTTGTCCACCGGCACCAGGAGCTTCCAGGACGCCTTCATCTCCTTCATGCCCCATTCCGGCGGAGTGGGTGCCGGGTGCTGGATGTAGCGGGCCATGACGTCGATCTCCTGATCGGACATCTCGTTGGCGGTGCCGAAACCGGGCATGCCGCCGGGGGTGCCGAAGCCGACGAAGACCTTGAGCGTATCGGTGCCCAGTTTCTGCATGGCGTCGGGCAGCAGGGCCTTGCCGGTGGCGCCCTTGCGCAGTACGCCGTGGCAGCCGGCGCAACGGTCGAAGTAGATCTGCCGGCCCTGATCGAACTCCGCCTTGCTCATGGGCGGCGCGTTGGGATCGGTGGACTGGTACATCTCCAGCTTGCCCGCTCCGGAACCGGCGCCCGCCAGGTACTGGTCGCCCGGCAGACCCTTGTGATCCTTGGCGGCGTCCGCCGCCCAGGCGAGGGATACCGCCAGCGGCAGAGACGCCAGCATCAAACCGCTCAGTAGCTTCTTCATCGAACTGCCCTCCGTCAAAAAGCCGATATGGCCATGTGAAAAGACCGTGAACGCGTTGGGGGTGAACGATGCGCCTGCGCTTTCCCCCGCGGCCTTGATCAATGTCAACCGCGCTGGGGTCCTCGGACTGGGAGGTTGATCTATGTCAAGCAGTCCGCTCGGGTATTGCGCCTACTATCCGCCGCACCCCAGTCCTCGCAGGAGACCGCCATGATCGAACCCGTCGAGCTCGCCAACTTCTTCACCGTCTTTTTCAGCGCGGCGTCGGTGATCCTGTTCGGCGCCGGCTATGCCCTGCTGTTCGCCTGGTCGCGGGTCAGCGGACGGCCCCGTCTGATGCCGCTGGCCTACGCCACCTACCTGGGTCTGGCGGTTTCCGTGCTGGTCCTGGGCAACGCCGCCAACCTGTTCAACAACGGCTACTGGACCTTCATCGTCGGACTCATGCTCGTCGGTTACCTCGTCGCCCCGCACGCCGTCTGGCACCTGTGCGTGGGGACGCACGCGGAAGGCGACGAAGCCATCAAGGTTTCTCAACAGCGCTAAGGAGACACGACCATGTCAGAAACGCAGACCCTCTGGTGGGCATCCGAATCCTTCTGGAAGAAGATGGCCGTCTGGATCACCGCCGGCTCGGCGGTGGTGCTGATCTTTCTCACCTTCGACACCGTCAATCAGATTACCGCCGGCGGCAAGCGGGTGCCGCCCTATTCGGTGATCAACAACCGCATCGACTATGTGTTCGACGAGAAGCGCAACTATCAGGTGCCGGTGATCGGCCCCGAGGAGCCCCTGTTCGGCAAGGTGCTCAACGAGGCGGAGGCCATGGCCCTGGTGAGCAGGGGCAAGCTCACCACCCAGGCCAAGAACTGCATGAACTGCCACACCCTGCTGGGCAACGGCGCCTACTACGCCCCCGACCTGACCAAGTCCTGGCTGGACCCGATGTGGGGCTCCAAGGAGACCCGCGAGGAAACCATGGTGGCCTTCCTGATGGACCCCACCGACAAGCTCCACAACACCATCGGCCGGCGCATGCCCAACCTGGGCATCACCGAGGAAGAGGCCCGCGCCACGGTGGCCTTCCTGAAGTGGATGAGCGCCATCGACACCAACGGCTTCCCCGGCAACTTCCCGACCATCGACCAGTCCGATCCCGCGCCCGCGCCCGAGTCGGTGTCCGCGCCCACTGAAACCCCGGCCCTCTAAGGAGAGAAACATGGCAGCACTAGGCACACTCGACAGCGCCAACCTCAACGGTGGCCAGAAACTGGCGGTGAAGTTCTTCACCGTCGCCATCGCCCTGTTCGGCGCCCAGGTACTGTTCGGCATGCTGGCCGGCATCCAGTACCTCAACCCGGACTTCCTCTTCGGCGTGCTGGACTTCTCCGTCAACCGCATGCTGCACATCAACGCCATGGTGGTCTGGCTGCTGTTCGGCTTCATCGGCGCGGTCTACTGGTTATTGGAGGACGAATCCGGCACGCCGGTGGCCGGCCTGGGCCTCGGCAACCTGATGTTCTGGGTGTTCACCCTGGCGGTGGTGGTGGTCGTCCTCGTCTACCTCCTGGTTCAGGTCGGGCCGGGCGAGCTCAAGTCCATCTGGCTGATCAACGAGGGCCGCGAGTACATCGAGGCGCCGCGCTGGGCGGACATCGGCATCGTGGTGTGCGTGCTGATCTTCTTCTACAACGTCGCCGCCACCTTCATGAAGGGCCGCTTCACCGGCATCGGCGGCGTCCTGGTGCTGGACCTGGTCGCCCTGGCCGGCCTGTACCTGGCCGGCATGTGGTACACCCCCAACATCTCCATGGACCAGCACTGGTGGTGGTGGGTGATCCACCTCTGGGTGGAGGCCACCTGGGAAGTCCTGGTCGGCTGCCTGCTGGCCTACGGCCTGGTCAAGACCATGGGCGTGCGTCGCCGGATCGTCGAGACCTGGCTGTACATCGAGGTCGCGCTGCTGTTCGGCTCCGGCATCCTGGGCCTGGGTCACCACTACTTCTGGATCGGCACGCCGGAGTACTGGCTCGCCATCGGCGGCTTCTTCTCCGCCCTGGAGCCCATCCCCCTGGTGGCCATGGTGGTGCACGCGGTGTTCGACGCCGGCCATCACAAGCTGAAGAGCAGCAACAACCCGGCCCTGGCCTGGATGATCGCGCAGGCGTTCGGCAACTTCTTCGGCGCCGGCGTGTGGGGCTTCATGCACACCCTGCCGCAGATCAACCTGTACACCCACGGCACCCAGTGGACCGCCTCCCACGGCCACCTGGCCTTCTTCGGCGCCTACGCCACCATCGTCATCGCCTTCGTCTACCTGGCCGTGCAGAAATGGCGCGGCAACGTCTGGATGAGCGGCGATATGGCCGGCGGCTGGAAGTGGAAATGGGCGATTTTCCTGCTCCACGCCGGCATGATCGGCATGACCATGGCCCTGCTGGTGACCGGTTACGAGCAGTCGCAGGTCGAGCGGGCCATCGGCGGTTCCAGCTGGATCGCCTACTTCGAGGCCCAGGCGCATGTGTGGTTCGTGCAGGGCATGAACTGGCGCATGGTGTCCGGCTGGATGTTCGCCACCGGCTTCGTGCTGCTCGCCTGGGACCTGATGACCATCGGCAAGCGCGAGACGCGCCCGGCGCGCAGCGTGGAGGTACCCGCGGCGGCCATGGCCTGACAACGCTTTCTCCTCCCCGCCACCATCCGGTGGCCCCTCGCACCCGCCTGGCTTGCCAGGCGGGTTTTTATTGCCTGTCGACACGGGTCGGGCTGGCCGATGCGAGGCCCCGCGGGTGGGGCTTCAGTCCCGGGGCAGCCCGCGGACGTAGAACCACTCGCCGGCGTGGACCACGCGGCGCAAGGCCCCGCTGTCCAGCAGGTCGGCAACCGTGTCCAGGCCGCCACCGGCCTTTTCCACCAGGGCCATCAGGGCGGATTCCCGCAGCGGGTGCACGGCGGTGAGGGCCAGCAGCTCGCGGGCCAGGTCGCCGACATGGGCGAAGTCCTCCCCCTCGCTGCCGGTCAGCAGTTCCAAGGCCATGCCCATGGCCGCCAGCCGCTGATGGGCGCGCATGACCACCGCCGCGTCGGGGCCGTGCACGCCGGCGACCGCGGGCGGCCGGGTGGGGACCGCCAGGTAGGCGCGGGCGAAGCCGACCTCGGCCAGAAAATGTCCCAGGTCCGCAATGGCCGCCTCGCCGTCATTGACGCCCTCGATCAGCATGGTCTCGCTGACCAGGGTGCCGGCATAGGTTCCGGCGAAGGCGCGCATGCCGTCCAGGACGCGGCCCAGTTCCAGGGCCGCGTGGGGCCGGTTGATGCGCCGCCAGGCGGCATCCTCGGTGCTGTCCACCTTGAGGCTGACCCAATCGGCCCGCCCCAGGGCCGCGCGCACCTCCTCCCGCCAGATCAGGGAGGCGTTGGAGATGACCGCGATGGGCGGGCCCAGGTCGCGCAGGGCGTCGATGGCGGCGCCGAGCCGGCTGTCCAGGGTCGGCTCGCCGTCGGGGACGAAGGTCAGCCAGTCCACCGCTTCCCCTTGCGCCCGCGCTGCATCGAGACGCTCTCCCACCTGGCGCCGGATCTCCTCCGGCGCGTGGAAGGGCCGGGGCGTGATCTCCGGGCTGGGGGTCGGCCCCACCTGGCAATAGACGCAGGCGTAGCTGCAGTGCTTGGGCGGGATGTTGTTGATGCCCAGGCTGCGGCCGAGGCGGCGGGAGGGGACGGGGCCGAAGGCGATAGCCATGGGGAGGAGGATCAGTGACCGAAGCGGAACAGGGCAATGGTACCGATGCCCGCCAGGATCAGCAGGGTCTGGCAGGCCACGGCGGTGGCGCCGACGCGCCGGTGCAGACCCGGCACCAGATCGGCCACCGCGATGTAGATGAAGCTGGCTGCCGAGACGGCCAGCACGTAAGGAATAGCCTGGCGGACCTCGGCCAGCCAGAACCAGCCTACCAGCACCCCCGGCAGGGTGGCCAGCGACGAGATCAGGTTGTAGGCGAGGGCTCTCGCCTTGCCCAGGCCCGCGGCCAGCAGGATGGCGAAGTCGCCCAGTTCCTGGGGGATCTCGTGGGCAATCACCGCCAGGGCCGTCGCCACCCCCAGGGCAGGCGAGGACAGGAAGGCGGCGGCGATGACCAGGCCGTCGACGAAGTTGTGGAAGGCGTCGCCCACCAGGATCAGCACCCCAGCCTGCCTGCCGTGCGCCTCGCATTCGCCGTCGTGGCAATGTCGCCAGAGGACCAGCTTCTCCAGCAGGAAGAAGGCCACGATGCCGGCCAGGACCGTGCTGGTGATGGCCTGTGCGGGTGCCTGTTCCAGCCCCCTGGGCAGCATGCCCAGGAAGGCGGCCCCCAGCAGGGTGCCGGTGGCATAGGACAGCAGACAGGGTAGCAGGCGCCCACGGATCGCATCGTGGAAGGCCAGCAGCAGCGCGGCGCCGATCAGGGCGCCGACACTGCCTAGCAGGCCGAAGAAGAGTGCCTGCCACATGGCCGCGTGGCCCGCGGGATGTCAGTGGTAGGAAGCGCCATGTGTCCGCCGTCTCCCGGACCGTGCCCGTTCATCCGCGTATCGAAAGGCCGCCCTGGTCAAGGCCGGTGGTCTCGCGGACCCTGTCCCGCAGGCCGTTCACCCAGGTTTCCATGGACTCGTTGGCGGACCGCATGGGGGCCTCCAGGAAGCTCACCACGAACCTGTCGCCCATGTCCGCAACGCCGATGGCGCGCGGCCTGACGGCCAGCACCTGGGGGTTGGGCAGCGCGAATCCGAAGCAGAAGATCACGTCCACGGCGGCCCGGATGTCGGGATTGATCTCGCCCCCGATGGCCCGGGTGTGGGCGTAGTGATCGAACATGCCGATGAACTGTACCTTCTCGTTACCGGCGATGCCCTCCCGTAGGACTGCGACAACGTCGTCCACGTTCCGGCATGTGGTCTCGTCCTTGCCGATCTCGGCGACGAAGACGGGATACTTCTCTTGCAACAGGGTCTGCTTCATGTTCACTCCTGGTTGGGGTTCTCCGGGAAGGTGGTGGAAAGGGTGACGGGTATGGCCGCCCCGTGGCGATGTGGGCCGTGGTGATGTCCCACCTCCAGGCCCTCGTGCCGCTCGGGCTCGCCCAGGGGAAGCGTGCCCGCCAGGTAGGCGGCCACGGCCCGATCCGGATCGGTCTCGATGGTGACCAAGGCCTCGATTCCCCTCTGGCGCAGGCGATGCCGCAGACCGCTCCCCATGCCCGTGGAGATGAGGACGTTCACGCCGTCCAGAGGCTGCCGATCGGCGCCGTGGCTGGCATGCAAGGACTGATCAATGGGCAGCTCCAGCAGGCTGCGTCCCACCACATCGCGGCCGGCGATCTCGTAGACCCAGAACCTGCGGCATTTGCCGGCGTGGCCAGTGACGTCCTTGCGGTTCTGGCTGGCGACGGCGATCTTCATGGTCATTCACCTCTTCCTTGTGCTGGGTAAGCCTTCCTTAGCAGGCGGCGTGCCAGCGCCTTGCCCTATGACTATCCATATGTATTGATTGCATTTTTTGCATCACCCACCGGCTCTAGCGCTTGCCGGTGGCCGCTTTATGAGTCATTCTTGACTTGCCCACAGATTAATAAGTCATTTTTGACTTGCCGCCATGCCGGATTCGCTCGCACCACCAGCCCTTGCCGTCGAGATCGTCCCCCTGCTCCAGGCCCTGCCCGGCCCGCGCATCCTGGTGGACGACCAGTTCCGCATCCTGGCCGCCAACGGCGCCTACTACCTGGAATACGGCGATGACGAGGGCCTCATCGGCCGTACCTGCTACGAGGTCTCGCATCATTTCGACCGCCCCTGCGACCAGTGCGGAGAGTCCTGTCCGCGCACCCTGGCGGACCAGAGCGGCAAGACCAGCCGGGTGCTGCACCTGCACCACACCCCCCATGGCGAGGAGTACGTGGACGTCGAACTGATCCCGCTTCGGGGGGCGGACGGCGTCATCCGCCATTACATCGAGGGCATGACACCCCTGCGGGAACGGGCCGGCGAGCGCCCCCTGGCCGGCATGGTGGGCCGCTCCCCGGCCTTCAACCGCATGCTGGATCTGCTCCACCGCGTCGCGCCCCGCTCCACCGCGGTCCTCTTGCTGGGCGAGTCCGGCACCGGCAAGGAACTGGCCGCCCAGACCCTGCACAACCTCAGCCCCCGCTCCGGCAAGCCCTTCGTGCCGGTGGATTGCTCGGGCATGACCGAAAGCCTGTTCGAATCGGAGATGTTCGGCCACGAGCGGGGCGCCTTCACCGGCGCCAACCAACGCAAGATCGGCCTGGTGGAGGCCGCCGCCGGCGGCACCCTGTTCCTGGACGAACTGGGCGACATCCCTCTGAGCCTGCAGGTAAAATTGCTGCGTCTACTGGAAACCGGCAGCTACCGGCGCGTGGGTGGCGTGGACATCCTGCGTGCCGACTTCCGCCTGGTGGCGGCCACCCACCGGGACCTGACCGCCATGGTGAGGGCGGGCGAATTCCGCCAGGACCTGCACTACCGGCTGTCCGCCTTCCCCATCCGGCTGCCGCCGCTGCGCGCGCGGCGGGAGGACCTGCCGGCGCTGGCGGACAGCCTCCTGGAACGCTTGTCGCCCGACCGCGCCATGTCCCTCTCGCGCGAGGCCATGGCGCGCCTGGCGGCCCACGACTTCCCCGGCAACATCCGCGAATTGCGCAACATCCTGGAGCGGGCGGTGATCCTCAGCGACGGCGACGTGATCCAGCCGGGACACCTGCGCTTCTCCGCAGCGGACGACGACACGGGGATCGCCGCCGAGGCCGGACCGGAGGCGGTCGCCATCCTGTCCCTGCAGGAGGTGGAACGGCAGCACCTGCAGCGCTACCTGGCCGCATTGGGGGGCGACAAGGCGTCCCTCGCCAGCCGCCTGGGTATCAGCCGCCGCACCCTCGATCGCAAGCTGCGGCGGGCGCGCGCCTGATCCGTCCCGCGCTCGGCGGCGTCATGAAAAAGGGCGCCCTGACGGGCGCCCTCCTGACCGCGAAGCGGTGGCGTCTTACTTCTTGGCGGGCTGGGCGGCCGGCTGCTGCCCGGGCACCTGCCAGATCTGCGACCAGGCGTTCGGATCGAAGGGGTTGAAGATGTAGGGCTGCGTGCCGGCCGGCGCCGCCGCGCCGGGTGCGGCGGGGGCGGGCATGCCGGGCACGGTGAGCATCTGCGCCCAGACGTTGGGGTCGAAGGGGTTGAACGCCGGCGCGCCGTAGCCGGTGGTGGCGCCCCACGGATTGGCGGCCGTCGCCGGCGCCGGCAACGCCGGGTTCAGGAAGCCCTTCCACAGGTCGCCGTAGGAGCCGGGGTTCATCATCGCTCCCAGCCAGCCCATGTAGGCGTTCGGGTTCATGGGGGTGATCATGGCCTGCATCATGCGCGGATCCAGCGGCGACATCATCCACTTCATGTACATGCCCGGATTGATGCCCTGCATCATCATGCCCCACAGCTTGGGATCCATGGGCAGCATCGCCCAGCGCATCATCTTGCCGGGATCGGTGAACTGGGAAAGCACGGCCGTGTAGAAGTTCGGGTCCATGCCGGCGGCCAGCCACTTCATGTACACGTTGGGGTCGGTGAGCAAGGGCATCCAGGCCGCGTAGGTGGCCGGATTCATCATGCTGTTCATCATGTAGCCCCACATCGCCGGGTCCATCGACTGCATGCCCAGGGCGGTGTAGAAGCCGGGCTCCAGGGCGGCGCTGAACCAGGGCACGAACTTCTTGGGATCCTTCATGAATTCGGGGTTCTTGGTGAAATCCCACATGGCGGCCGCCATGCCCTCGGGCGAGGCGGGCACCGGGGCGACCGGGGCCTGCTGGGCCTGGGCGAAGCCGGCGGGCAGGGACATGGCGAATCCGAGCGCGACGGAAAGGGTAAGTGCCTTGAATTTCATGGTAACGGCTCCTGTGAGTTGTTGACGGGAGGGAAGGGACGGCAATCAATCAAATGCGACTTATGGATATCGTATTTCGTCGAGATCCCGTCATACGACGATACTTCATCAGAATTACATTATAGACAACGAGACCTTGATACTGATGTACCAAGCCCGTTGATCCTTGGATCTACCCCTCCGCGCCGGACGGCCGATAACCCTGGATGACGCGCACGTAGTTGGCGCGCTCGAGGGCGGCCGGATCGCGCAGATGCTTCTGGCTCATGCTGCCCTTCATCTGCGCCACCGAGGCGTATTCGCGCGCCTCCATCCAGCGCCGCATGCCGTCCAGGATCTCGGTGAGCCGCTCCGGCCCGTGCTGCAGCAGCACCGAAGCGAGGTGCACCACGTCGGCCCCGGCCAGCAGCATCTTCAGCGCCTCCTGGCAGCTGTGCACGCCACCGGTGGCGGCCAGGGTCAGATCCACCCGCCCGTGCAGGATGGCCAGCCAGCGTATGCGCAGCAGGGCCTCGTCCGGATAGGACAGGTGCAGCCGGTGGGAGATGGTCAGGCTGTCCAGGTCGATGTCCGGCTGATAGAAGCGGTTGAACAGGGCGACGCCGCGCGCGCCGGCCACCTCCAGATCCTTCACGAAGTGCGGCAGGGAGGAGAAGTAGGGCGACAGCTTCATGACGATGGGGATGCGCACCGCGTGGCGCAACTCGGCCAGCAGGCTGATGTAGCGCGCCTCCACCACCTGGCCGGTACGCAGCGGATCGGCCGCCACGTGATAGGCGTTCAACTCCAGGGCATCCGCGCCGGCGCCTTCCAGCTCCCGGCCCAGCTCCACCCAGCCGGACAGGGAGGTGCCGTTCAGGCTGGCCACCACCGGGATCGCCAGGTGCCGCTTGAGCCGGGCGAGCTGTTCCAGGTAGGCGTCCAGGCCGCTCTGGTAGCCGCTCGGATCGGGCAGGAAGGAGGCCGCCTCGCCGTGGCCCAGGTCGGCGTCGAGCAGGAAGCGGGCGGTCTGCTCGTCCTCGGCCGCCAGTTCCTCCTCGAACAGCGAGTACATGACCAGCGCCGCGGCGCCCGCGTCCTCCAGTCGGCGCGCGGTGTCCAGGTCGCGGGTGAGGGGCGAGGCGGACGGGACCAGGGGATTCCTGAGCCTGAGGCCCAGGTAGTCGGTGGCGAGGTCGATCATGTCAGTGGCTCCACGGCACGTCGCGCGACCCGCGACTGACGAGACGGCAGGAGGCCCGCTCGCGGGCCGAACCCTTCGCGCCGCCAGCGGCGCTCCTACCAGGCTTGGGCGAATGTTTCACTTCAGGTACCCGGCGTTTCGGGGGCGGTCGGGCCGGCCGGCGCCTCGGCCAGGGCCCGGTAGGCGGCGTGGCGCCGCAGCGCCTCCGCCTGGGCGGCCCGCAGCAGGGCGTCGGCGGCCTCGGGATGGGTGCGCCGCAGCATGGCGAAGCGGGTCTCGGTGTCCATGAAGTCCTGCAGCGGCAGGCCGGGCGCGGGCGAGTCCAGGCGGAACGGGTTGGCGCCCGCCGCCGCGCGCGGATCGTAACGGTACAGCGGCCAGTGGCCGGTCTTCACCGCCAGGTCCTGCTGGCGCAGGTTGTGCTCCAGGTCGACGCCGTGGGCGATGCAGGGGCTGTAGGCGATGATCAGGGCGGGGCCCGGATAGCTCTCCGCCTCGTGGAACACGCGCAGGGTGTGCACGTCCCTGGCGCCGTAGGCCACGCTGGCGACGTAGACATGGCCGTAGTCCATCGCCAGCCGGCCGAGATCCTTCTTGGCCACCGCCTTGCCGCCAGCGGAGAACTTGGCCACCGCCCCGAGCGGCGTGGCCTTGGAGGTCTGACCGCCGGTGTTGGAATAGACCTCGGTGTCCAGCACCAGGATGTTGACGTCGTGGGGCAGCGACAGCACGTGGTCGAGGCCGCCGTAGCCGATGTCGTAGGCCCAGCCGTCGCCGCCGACGATCCACACCGAGCGGCGCACCAGCCATTCGGCCACGCCGGCCAGTTCCGCCGCCCGCGGGTGCGCGCTCGTGCGCAGCGCGGCGCGCAGCGCGTCGACCCGGCGGCGCTGCGCGCGGATGCCCGCCTCGTCGCGCTGGTCGGCCTCGATGAGGGCCTGGGCGGCGTCGTTGCCAACCTCGGCGCCGATCTCGCCGGCCAGCGCCCGGATCAGCCCCCGGGCGTGGGCCATCAGGTGGTCGGCGGCCAGGCGCAGCCCCAGGCCGAACTCGGCGTTGTCCTCGAACAGCGAATTGCTCCACGCCGGCCCCCTGCCCCGCGCGTCGGTGGTGTAGGGCGTGGTGGGCAGGTTGCCGCCGTAGATGGACGAGCAGCCGGTGGCGTTGGCGACCAGCATGCGGTCGCCGAACAGCTGCGTGGCCAGCCGGATGTAGGGCGTCTCGCCGCAGCCGGCGCAGGCGCCGGAATACTCGAACAGCGGGTCGAGCAGCATCGCCCCGGGAATCGTGTTGTGCCGGATCCCCTCCCGGTCGTATTCGGGCAGGCCGAGGAAGAAGGCGTAGTTCTCCCGCTCCAGTGCCCGCAGCGGCGGCTGCGGCGCCATGTTCAGCGCCCGGTGCGAGACGTTGCCCTTGTCGTGGATCGGACAGGCCTCGACGCAGTTGCCGCAGCCCGTGCAGTCCTCCGGCGCCACCTGGTAGCTGATGCGGGTGCCCGCCGGGTAGTCCTTGCTCCGCGCCGGCACGTGCTTGAAGCCGGGCGGCGCGGCGGCCGCCGCATCGGCCGGGAAGGCGCGGGCGCGGATGGCGCTGTGCGGGCAGACGAACACGCACTTGCCGCACTGGGTGCAGAGAACCTCGTCCCAGACCGGGATCTGCAGGGCCAGGTTGCGCTTCTCATACTTCGCCGTGCCGACCGGGAAGCTGCCGTCGGCGGGCATGAGGGACACCGGCAGGCGGTCGCCCTGGCCCCGGTAGATGGGCAGGGTGACGTCGCGGACGAAGGCGGGGACATCGGTCAG
>JALOTG010000084.1 GCA_025458005.1 Thiobacillaceae bacterium | reverse complement strand
GCCGCGACGCCGGCGGCGTCGAAGGCCCCGGCGAATCGGCCGGCGACCCGGTCACCGTCCGCGTCCGGTTCGGTCTCGTTCAGGACGAATTGCCCATCGGCATCCACCCTGCCGTCAAGCTCGCGCCGCCACCCCTCGCCGCGCGCACCCGCCGGGGTCCCCGGCGCCACGGGTGCGTAGAGCGCATGGCCGTGCAGCCGCTCGCCCTGGCGGACCAACTGGAGCCGGGCGCCGGGGAGGTCGGGGAGCTGGCCGAGGTAGAGGGTGCCGAGGCAGGCAACCCCCGACGCGGGGTCGGGCATCCCCTCGGCGCGCAGGGCCCCGCCGCCGATGGCGCTGCAGAGGGCGAGGCCAAGGAGCCAAAGCGCCACGCCGGGACGCCTCGCGGTTCGGTGCCGGGCTGGACTTCGGCTTTGCTCGGACATGCTTCGCAGCTCCTCCCCCGCATCGGACCGGAGCCCTGCGGCTGGGCCAAGGGGGCCGCGGGCGCTCGCGGGCACGCTCATTCCCCCACCGAGATGGGAAAAGGGGTCAGTACCCTTTATGACGAGAGCGGGTTCTCGGGGTCTTGACTTGTGCCTCGACGCCGGCGTGGGCTGGCCTCTGCACGGCAGAGCACCTTCCCATTGTCGCTGAGAGTGAGCCCGGTAGGGCGGAACGCGATAGCGGTTCCGCCACTTCGGTGTGCTTGGGGCGGCGGATCGCCCTTCGGGGATTCCGGGGACAGCACACGTAACTCAGGGGCCACGACGAGTGTCTGCTGCCCGCTCGACTGCGGACCCCGGCCGGCGAAGCGCCAGTGTCTGCAAGTGGCCGCAAAGCGCCCATCGACGCCGAGGTCCGCCGCTGCTTGAGACCGAGGGACGGTCAGCGACCCGGAACGGACGCTGGCCCTGTGACCAAGAACGGCGGCAATCCAACCGGTTGCTGCCGTAACGGGGACCCAACGAGCGTTGGCATAGCAAAGGTCACAAGCCTCGGCAACATTTGTTGCTACCGGCTGAATAGTGACCAGGCGTTCCGGCCGAAATCAGACCGGGGAAGAAGGCCGCTCACGGAGGGGGAGCTGCGTTGCAGTGTGCCACCCGGGGCGGCGCATTCAGGGGGTTTTTCGCTTGAGTACCAGCTTCAAGGACGAGCCGCCACTCAGATCCACCCCCGTGCCAGCAAACCCAATCTTGCCACTGCCGCTGATCTGGCACTGCACCTCCACCGTCTCGACGCGGAAGGCGCCGGCCTTGTCGGCCGCCTCGGCCAGCATGTCGTTCACCCCGGTAAGGAACTCGTTCATGCTGGCGGCGAGTGCGTCGACACTGGTCTCCACCAGCTGCACGGCGCGCTCGGTGCCCCCGCGGGCCTGCAGCGGGCGCGCACCGGGCCCAGCCAGGGGCGCCTGGGCGGACTCAAGCTCGAACACGGGGATCGTCTTATGGGGGTCAGGCATCGGGGCCTCCTGGGCGGGGGACGACTCGCACTTGGCGTGTCACCTGAAACGCGGCCCAGTCGATGGCACCGCCGAAGGGTCGCGCATCGCGCGACAGATTCTCGAGCCACGCGCGCTGCGCGGCCAGGCGCGGTTGGATGCGCGCCAGCAGCGGGTCGCCCGCGGGAAGCCGCGACATCACCGTGACCAGGATCTCGTCGGTAGCGTGCAGCACCTCGCGGGGCGAGGCCAGGCGCAGCCAGCGGGCAGACTGGACGGCCGCACGGGCCAGGTCGACACCCTGCCCCAGGGCCGCCGCCAGCCGGGCCATGAAGTGCAGCGAGGCGAAGTCGTCCACCTTCCACAGCGGCGCCAGCACGGCGCCAGCGCCGCCCTGCAGCAGCATCGCGGGGAAGCCGATGGGCTCGTCGGACACGCTGCGCCGCTGCTGCCCGGCCTCGCAGACGCCCAGCAGCACCGCCGGTGCCCGCACGGGCATGTCCTGGAGGACCAGGTCGCGCAGTTGCAGCGAGCCGTCCGCGGTGAGGATGCGCTGCGCGAAGGGTTCCTCCGGTGTGAACTCGCCATGGAGGGACAGCAGCACCATGCTCGCGCCCCCCAGTGCTGCAGCCACCGCAGCGGTGTCGGCACGCGCACCCCAGCACACCTGGCCGGGTTCGGTGCTGACCAGCGCCTCGCAGGCGGCAAAGGGCAGGCTACCGTCGGCGTCTACCACTGCCCGCAGACTGGGGTTGTCACTCGCCTGGACAGGCACTTCCCGCTCGGTGAAGGCCAGCGCCAACGTGGGCGCCACCCAGACTGCATCGAACAGCTCGCCCAGCCGCCGGCCGGTGGGCAGCAGGGCATAAGCCAAGGGCAAGGCACGAAGGATCCGGTGCGGCAGCAAGACCAGCTCACTGCCGCCATCGGCCAGCCCGGGCAGCGCGCGCCACAGCCAGTTGCCGACCTGGGCCAGCAGGTGTTCGAGCAAGGCCGAGGAGATCGTCGCCAGCGCGGTGTCGCCCTGGCTCAAGGCGTCGTCGACCGCTTGCTCGAAGGGCAGGAACACGGCCTCGCGCAACGCGGCATAGTCGGCGTCGTCCAACCAGGTCCCGTCGATCTCCGCGCCCACGGCGAAAAGGCCAAGGCCGGTGTGGCCGGCAAATAGCGAGACCACCCGCCGGCCCGGGCGCTCGGCCACCCAGGCGCGGGCGCGTTGCAGGGCCTGCTGCTGCACCTGCGGCTCCAGCGCCTGCGCCGCGGCCGCCAAGTCGCGGGTGGCGAGCCAGCGCATCACCCGGCCCTTCGCGGCTTCTGCGCACAGCAAGGCGCGTTCACTGTGGCCAGTGGCCTCGCTCTTCGCTTCGGCCTGCACCGCCATCTCGTCGAGCGAGGACCAGCGCCGGAACAGGCTCTCCCAACTCTCGAAGCTGTGGCCGGTGGTCAGGATGGCACGCAGGTTCTGGGTGGCGGCGCACAGCAGCCCCGCGGCCGCCTCGTAGGAGCCGGCGGCGATCAGTGTCAGCGCCTTCAGCTCGGCAATGCGGGCCTGCTCCAGGCCGAACACGCCGGCGTCGCCGCCCGCCTGCGCCTCGTCCAGGTAGCGCAGCGCGGCGGACAGGTCGCCGCGCTCGCGGGCGAGTTGCCCGAAGAGCAGTTTGAGGCGGACGTACTCGGTGCTTGGCGGGTCGGGCGGCGCCTCGCCGTGCGCCTGGACCCAGTGTTGCCAGGCCTGGTCGAGGGCAGCCGCCGCGGCCTCCAGGTCACCCTGCAGCCGCCGGCTGTTGCCCAGGTTGGACCACAGCACGGACATCAAGCGAGGCGGGCGATCGCCCGGCTCGGCGATCAGGGCCTCCTGCAACGCCGCTGCGTCGCGCGGCCGGTCGGTCTCGCACAGCACCGAGGCGAGCGTGAACCGGGCTTCCCAAGCCGTCGGCGCGGCGGGTGCATGGTCCAGCAGTTGCCGCAGCACGCCCTCGCTGGCCTCGTGCTGGCCCAACGCGTGGAGCAGTTCCCCCAGTGCGAGCCGGGCGGACGATGCGAGCGCGGCGTCGCCCAGGGCGTCGGCCACATCTACGCACAAGCGCAGCATGCTGGCCGACTCCGCGGCTTGCAAGCCGATCACGCCGCCCACCACGGCCTGGCCCATCCAATGCCGCACTTGCTGACCCAGTAGGCCGGCCAGACGGTCGGCGTCCGCCAGTTGGCCGGTCGCGCGCTTGATGCTGTAGGCCTGCTGGTAACAGGCGATGGCCTCGGGCTGGCGCGCTGCAGCCTCGTAGTACAGGCCCTGGCCGCGGGCGATCAGCAGATCGGCATGCAAGTCGCTGCTCGTCAATCCAGGCGCCGTCTCGAGCGCTGCCAGCCCCCGATCGGCCGCCCGCCGCGAACGCCTCGCCGCGGCAGGCTGGCGGCCGAAGGTGGCGAAGGCCTGCTCGATCAAGGTGCCCAGGTGCGCCCGCGCGGCCGCATCGCGAAAACCCGGCCAGGGCAGCGCCAGTGAAAGCCGCCGCAGCAGATCCTGCACGTACTCCCGGGTGTCGCCGGCCAGGCCGGGCGTGGCCTCCAGGAGGTGCTGCGCCTCGGGCTCGGTCAGGTCGCCGGTAGCGCACAGCGCCCGCGCCTCATCCACGTACTGGTCGAAGGTCGCCGGGCGGGACGACGGCGTGGGCTCGCCAAAAGGCAGCGGGCTCGCGCCGTCGTGCAACAAGCCGCTCATGCCGGACTCGGCCTGCACTGCCAGGTCCAGCAGCAGGAGGCCCAGGCGCGTCCGGGTGTCGGCCTCACCGGCTGCCGGCACCGGGCTCGCGGGCAGCGCCTGCCCCGCGGCGGTCTCGATCTCGCCGCGCGCATAGGTACCAGGCTCGACGCCCCACAGGGCGGCGTAGCGCAGCGCGCGTTGGGCACGTGGCAGGTCTTCCATGACGACCAGTTCAACGGCTGCGGGCCGCGGTGTCAAGCCTGCGGGCCAAGGGCGCCAATGGGTACTCGGGGCGAAATCGAGGCCAGACCACGAGATCGGCAGAGCAGTTGCCTCCTCGCCGTCCCAATCTCCCGAGCGGCCGCTGTAGCTCGTATTGCAGCCCCTGCTTCCGGACATCTGGGCGGGCCGCTCCTGGCCGAGACCGCCGCCCACTTGCTCGATCAGGTCTTCCCGCCCCTGCCGGTGCGGCAATGGGTGTTGTCGGTTCCCAAGCGCCTGAGGCTGGCCCGGCCGCAACCGACGAGGCGCGCCAGGCGGCTTACCGGGGCCTCTTTGCCGCGGCGCTCGTCGACGAGCAACTGACGGAGATCCCCGCTGCGATCAACAGCGGTCTTGCCCTGGGCAGCGAGCGCTTCCAGCGCGAGGTCACCGCCATGCTCGGGCGCCGGACTTGGCGCGACCGGCCGGGTAGACCCCGAACGCAGGAACCCGAGGCGGATCAGATCGAACTTCCCATCTGAGGCCAAGAACGTCTGGCCCGATTTACCTTGGCCCTGCCATTTACCTCCCGGCGTCCTCGTCCCACTGGTCGCCAAGCCCCGGCTTGGCGACGCCCGTCAGCGAAGTGCTCCTTTGCACTTCTGGCGCTAGGCGCGCAGTCCGGCCGGCACCAGCCACCGGTCGGCCAGCTCGAAGGCGCCTTGCACCAGCAGGGCCAGAGCCGCCGCGGGGATCGCACCCGCCAGCAGCATGGCGTGGTCGTTGAGGGCAAGTCCGGTCACGATGCGCTCCCCGTAGCCGCCGGCGCCAATGAAGGCCGCAATGGTGGCGGTGCCCACGTTGATCACCGCCGAGGTCTGGATCCCCGCGAGGATCGACCGCGAGGCCATGGGCAGCTCGATCAGGCGCAGGCGCGCCCCCTCTGGCAGGCCCAGTGCGATCGCCGACTCGCGCAGGTGTGGCGGGATCTCGCTGAGGCCGCTGTAGGTGTTGCGCACGATGGGCAGGAGGGCGTAGAGAAACAGGGCGACCAGGGCGGGCAGGGCGCCGATGGTGCCCAGGAGCGGGATCAGAAAGGCGAGCAGGGCAAGCGCGGGCAGGGTCTGGATCAGGCCGACGGCGGCCAGGATTGGCCGTGCCGCGGCCGGGCTGCGCTGCGCCCAGATCCCCAGCGGCACGCCGGCGGCCACCGCGGCCGCCAGTGACAGGAGCACCAGCCTCAGGTGCTGCCAGGTCAGCCGCCACAGGTCGGGACCCAGCAGCTTTGCCCACAGACCCTGCGCCCCCGCCGCCGGCCTTGCGCCGTCCTTGACCAGAAACCCCGCCGCGACCGCGGCGAAGGTCTGGCCGTCGAGCTCGGCGACGGCGTTCATCGCAGTCATACGCCCGGCGTCGATGGTCCCCTCCAGCCGACTCAGGGCGGCCCAGGCCTGCGAGAAGCGCCGCGGCACATCCAGGCGGTACACGAGCAGTGCCTGATACTCGGGGAAGTAGCCCTGGTCGTCGGCCAGGACCCGCAGCCGGTAGCGATGGGCCTTGGCGTCGGTGGCGTAGATGTCCATGAGGTCGATCTGGCCGCCCGCGATCGCCTCGTAAGCGATGCCGTGATCCAGGCCACTCGGCTCCTGCGGAAGCCCGTAGGCGCGCTTGAGACCTCGCCAGCCATCGCTGCGGTTGAGGAACTCGTGGGACAGGCCCAGGCGCAGGCCCGGGCGCACGGCGAGGTCGCCAAGCCGGGCGAGGCCCAGCCGCTGCGCCAGCCCCTCGGGCACCGCCAGGGCATAGGTATTGTTGAAGCCGAGGGGGACCGCCACGCCGAGCCCCAGGGGTGCCAGTCCGCGGTTGAGGCTGTCGAGGTCGGTGGCCTCGGTCTTGAGCAGCTCGCGACCGACGGTGCCGGAGTAGTCCGGGTAGAGGTGGATTCTGCCGGCCTTCAGGGCCGCGAACAGGATGGCCGTGTTGCCCAGACCCTGGGCGTGGGTCACCGCGTCCTCGCCGGCCCTGCGGGCGGTCTGGGCAAGGATCTCGCCGAGGATGTAGGACTCGGTAAAGCGCTTGGACCCGATGACCAGCCCCTCGGCGAGGACGCCCCGGGCAGCCAGGATCGCGAGGAGGCAGAGGAGGCAGCCCCACCCTCGGCCTGGCCTTGCCGCTGGGGAAACGGTGCTCAGAGTGCGCCTGACAATCCGAGGGACGGTCCCGCTCTGCCGCCGTCGGCCCGCGACCGCGCTCATGCCGCCGCCAACCTAGGGTCCGCCCGCTGGGTGCGGATGAACTCGGTGACGAAGGGGTCCGACGGCCGCTCCAGCAGGTCGTCGAGGGGACCGTGCTGCACCACGCGGGCCTCGCGCATCAGCACGATCGCGTCGGCGAACCAGGCCGCCTCGTGCAGGTCGTGGGTCACCAGCACGACGGTGCGCGCCAGGCCGGAGAAGATCGCCTTGAGGTCGATCTGCAGCCGGTGCCGCGTCATGGGATCGAGGGCCCCCAGGGGCTCGTCGAGCAGCAGCACCTCCGGATCGAGCATCAGGGCACGCATCAGGGCCACCCGCTGGCGCTGGCCCCCCGACAACTGCGCCGGGAAACGAGGGAGCAGATCGGCGGGGAGCTGGGTGAGGTCGGCGAGCTCGGCCATGCGCCATTCAATCCAGGCCGCCTCCCGCCCCAGGTAGCGCGCCATCAGGGCGACGTTGTCGCGGGCGCTGAGGTGGGGGAAGAGGCCGCCCTCCTGGATCACGTAGCCGATGCGCTGACGCAGGGCTGCGGTGTTTGTGGCAACGACCGGCTCGCCCTGGAAGCGGACCATGCCACTGTCCGCCGCGACCAGTCCCACCATCAGCTTGAGCAGGGTGGTCTTGCCGCAGCCGCTCGGCCCCAGCAACACGGTGGTACGGCCGGTGGCGAAGTCGAGCGAGGTGGGGGCCAGCGCGAGCCGCCCGCCGAGTGACGTGGAAAGACCCTTGATCGACAGTGCCACCCGCGGACCTCGTGCTCAACGCTCCGTCCTACCGAAGCACCCCACTGCGATTCATTCAAGCGAGCATACCGGCATGGAGCGCCGGCATCCAGACCGCAGAGACGCGACGGATGCCTGCCATCCGTAGCGCCCGGGTTCCGGCATTCCCTGCCGGACCGGCGGCTTATCCCTTGCGTTGACGGCGGTGACCCAAGCGCACCGAGGGCTGAATTCGACCGCCACTACTCGGCCCCCGCAACGCGCAGGGTCCCGGTCGACACCAGCTCCAGCTTCCAATCCGATGCCCGCGTGTCGCTCAGGTCCAGGAATCCAGCCAGGTAGCGCAGCCGGTCGGTATCGGTGCCCCTGGCGGTGCAGAAGCGGTCCTGCAGGAAATACGGCGGGATGGCCTGGTAGAAGAGCGTGGCACTGACCGCGCTCGGCTGACCCTGAAGCTCGGACAGGGCGACCCGGTAGGTCAGGCGGTCGGCACCCCCCTCGCGGTAGTCGGGATCGTCGCCGGTGGCGGTCGGTCCCGCGTCCTCGGCGAGGTCCGCGCCGGCCCCCAGGGCCCGGGCGATCTCTTTGCGTGCCTCCAGGTCCAGATAGCCATGGGGCAGGATGCGGTTGTCCTTTACCTCGGCACAGATGGACAGGAAGCTGGTGGTGAGCGCCCCTTCCGCGGGGGCGTCGTGTCCGCACCGGGGCACACCTGCTGCCGAGGGGGCGCTGGCCAGCTCCTGGTAGATCTGCGCCTGGTCCTGACGGCCGACCACCTGGTAGTGGGGCTGGTGGAGGCGGGCCTGCGGGTCGATGCGTGCGGAGCAATCGTCCTGCCACCAGAGCTCCCCGGCGATGGGCTGCCCGGCGGCGTCGACGATGACACCGGCGCCGTTCGTGCGCCCGGAGGCCCAGAGCACAGTCCCGCCGGCATCGAGCACCTCGAAGGCGATGAAGGCGCGCCGGAAGCCGACGCCGGACGGCAGCTTGTGCCCGGCCAGGTTGTCGACGCGGACCTGGGCGGTCAGGGTGCCGTCGGCCAGGGTCGGCCTGCCCTCGATGGCGATGCGGGCGGTGGCCTCCGCGCCCTGCTCCAGCATCGCCTGCTCGGTGCGCAGCAGCGGGTCCAGCCCCTGGGTCACCAGCATCGGGTCCTGGGTACGCATGCCCAGCACGTCGGGGAATTGCTGGAACATCTCCACCAGAAAGACGTTGAGCCCCACCAGGGTGTGTCGGGCGAAGCCGTCGCGGACCGACAGGTCGATGGCCTGCGCCGGTAAGGCGTTGTCCGTGACAGGGAAGTTGGTGAGCTCCTGGATGCCGGCGATCTTGCTGCGGTAGCGGGTGCCGTCCGGGGCGCGGGAGGGCATGTGGCAGCCCTGGCAGGACTCGGCGCGCTCGCCGGCCCCATGGGGGAGCGGCCCGTCGGGGCTGTCGCCCGTGCGATAGGCGCTGAAGGCCCACTCCGGATAGGTGGTCTGCTCGTAGACGTGACCCAGGGTCTTGCCGTCGTTCAGCACCGGCAGGTGGACCGTATGGCAGGTGCCGCAGACCTCAGAGGATTGGATGGTGGCGTTGTGCTGGGGCGTGATGCCCAGGGCATGCTGCATCGGCCGGGGCTTGGGCTCGGGAAAGGGGCCGTACAACTCGTTCGGTGCTCCGACCAGGAAGCTGCCGGTGAAGGTGCGTGCAAAACCGGTCTCGTCCGGGTTGAGCTGCTGCTGGCGGCGCTTGACGCAGCCGTTCTGCGGCTGGTCGCCATACTTCCGCTCGGCCTCCGCGCCGAGCACCATGTGATGGCAGGCCATGCAGGAGATGCCGTCCCTGGCCAGCGCGCCGTAGCCGGCATGGCGCGCGCCGGGGTTGTCGTGCGGATAGGGCACGGCGTCGACGAGGTCGCGGCCGAACAGGGCGCAGTCGCCGTCCGCGCCCCGCGGCTGGTCGATCTGCCATTGCCGCTGGCCGAGGATACCGTGGCAGCCCAGACAGGTGGTCTGCACCAGATCGGATGCGGTGGGGTGGAAGCTCTGGGTCTCGCTCGCGAGCTGGGCGAAGAAGACCGGATCGCGGCCTGCCAAGCCCATCGGTGAGCTGCGCCAAGTGGCATAAGGGGAGAGATTCAGCAGCTTGTCCCCGTTCGGGTCCGGCGCGCTCATGTCGAGCTGAAGGCCGGTACCGCCGGCGTCGTGGCAGCCGATGCACTGATCGCTGGTCAGATACTGGGTGTGAATGTCCGACCCACCCGCGCGCATCCAGACGTTGTCGTAGGTCTGGGACGGCAGCGCGATGGACGCGACCTCGATCTCCCCCAGGCCGACCCCGTCCAGCCCCTGGGCCGCGCCCGGGAGGGCCAGAATGGCCGGATTCGGTTGCGTGCCAGGCTGGTCGACGGGGAGGGAGTCGTCGGCATCCTGGCGCACGAGCACATGATGGGGCTCGACCGCGAGCCGCTGCTGGGCGAACCAGTCCTGCACCAGGAATCCGTTGGGCTGACCGCCGAAGCCCTCCAGGTTCTTCAGGTCGGAGAACGTCAGGTTGTCCGCGGCGGAGGCGTGACAGTTCACGCAGTACTGGCCGAAGCCCATGTTCGGGAGGCGGTTGGTGGCGGGGGCCGGCCAGTCCGGGCCCCAGCCGCTCCAGCCGAACCAGCCCCAGAACCAGCCGTCGTGGGCGGTCTGGTTGTCGCGGATCATCACCGCGGCCCCGTTGGGGGGCAACAGGCGCTCCGGCGGCACCTCGGCGCAGAGGGAGGCCGGCGACGGATACATCTCCTTGATCATCATGGCGCCGTCCGGTACCGGTACGGCGGGCCGCCCGGCCTCGCCCGCGGCCGGCTGCAGGGGGCGATTCTGCTCCAGCCAGCCGACCATCTCCGGCGAGTACCAGATCACCACCGCGCCGTGGGTGCTGTAGGAGCTGCCGCTCCATTGGCCGTCCTTGCCGCCCTGCCGCGTCGCAATGAAGGGGCCGGTATCGCGGATACGCTTGTCCCGCACCCAGCCCGCGGCGGTGTCGCGGTGACACCAAAGGGTCAGAAACTCGGCAAGGCGGGCCTCGTATTGGTCCAGCGGCAGGGCGCCGGGATCGCGTACCTCGGCGGCCAGGGCCGCGCACCGGGCCGGGCGCGTTGGCACCAGGGGCTCGGCCTGCGCCGCGGGGCATGCGGCGTGCGCGGCCTGGCTGCCGCTGGCAAGCAGCAGGGCCGTCAGGGCCGAAAGCAGCGGGTGCCGCAGCAGCGTCTTGGTGGTCTCCACGGGTCCTCCTGATGGGCAGCCTTTTGATTTTCATGCCATGCCGAAGGGAGGGGCACCGGGCGATGGGTGGGCCGAGGGGCCAGGTCGTGCCGCAGTCGGTGCCCGCGGCCTCCGGATGACGGCCTCCGCCGAAGCATAGTAGGACGCTCGGGAATTTGTGGAAACGTACCGGGCCAGCGGCCACGCCGGGGCAGCCTCCCCCGGGGAGATCCGTTTTCGCTGCCAGGGAGGACACGTTCCCCGCCTCTGCGGCGACCAAGGCCCGCCCGTCAGCGCACTCCCCGTGGGCCATGCTCATCGCCGGTTAAGTTCCTCACCCTGGCGCTCGTCTGCCCCCGCTGCGGCGCCGATAGGCGCATCCGTACCTTCATCACCGAGGCTGCCACTGCACAGCGGATTCGCACCCGTACCGGCGAGCCCACCGAGCCGCCGCCGAATCCAGGGATGGAGGAGATAGAGCCGCGTCTGGACCAGCGGCCGAGGATCAGCCCGGCCGCGGGCCGCCCGTCTGGGACGCCCCGCCCGTCGAGGCCGTACCCGGCCGGGACGCCCTGGACCAACCGCAACCCGTGTAAGTCTTCGACCAGCGGGGGCAGTGGTAGCCGTCTCCCGTCGCCTGATCGCGCAGGAGACGCGCCACTCTCTGGACCAGCTGTCATCGTATCCTCGCCAAACCCCGCCTGGCACCCTCCCAAACAGCGGTTTGCTCCCAGCCGGACCCCGCCGGCTCACACCCGTCGGCGCGCACTAGACCCTTGCCGAGCATCTTCCGTCGATACCATTTTCTCTCCGGCCCCAGTCTGACATCAGCCGCCGCGCGGTTGCATTTCCTATCCCTAGCCCTTCCCTTTAATCTGCGCTCATGACTGCTCCAGCCACTGCCACCATCCTGGCCCAGACGACCTGCCCAGAGCCCCCGAT
>JALOTG010000083.1 GCA_025458005.1 Thiobacillaceae bacterium | reverse complement strand
AAGGAACGCCGCGGCGAGTACCTGGGCAAGACGGTGCAGGTCATCCCGCACATCACCGACGAGATCAAGCTGCACATCCGCCAGGGGGCGGGCGACGCCGACGTGGCCATCGTCGAGATCGGCGGCACGGTGGGCGACATCGAATCGCTGCCCTTCCTGGAGGCGATCCGCCAGATGGGCATCGACGAGGGGCGCAACCACACCTGCTTCATCCACCTGACCCTGCTGCCCTACATCCCCACCGCCGGGGAGCTGAAGACCAAGCCGACGCAGCACTCGGTGAAGGACCTGCGCGAGATCGGCATCCAGCCCGACGTCCTGCTGTGCCGGGCGGACCGTCCCATCCCGGCCGAGGAGCGGCGCAAGATCGCCCTGTTCACGAATGTACAGCCCGAGGCGGTGATCGAGGCCCTGGACGCCGACTCCATCTACAAGATCCCCGGCATGCTGCACGACCAGATGCTCGACGAGATCATCTGCCACAAGCTCGGCATCCTGGCGCGCGCGGCCGACCTGTCCGTCTGGAAGAACCTGGTCAACGCCCTGGAACACCCGGAGCACGAGGTGGACATCGCCTTCGTCGGCAAGTACGTCGACCTGACCGAGTCCTACAAGTCGCTGACCGAGGCCATCATCCACGCCGGCATGCACACCCGCAGCCGGGTGCGGATCCATTACCTGGATTCCGAGGAGCTGGAGCGGGAGGGCAGCGGCGCCCTGGCCGACATGGACGCCATCCTGGTGCCGGGCGGCTTCGGCAAGCGCGGCGTCGAGGGCAAGATCGCCGCCATCCGCCACGCCCGCGAGAACAAGATCCCCTACCTGGGCATCTGCCTGGGCATGCAACTGGCGGTGGTGGAATTCGCCCGCCACGTCGCCGGCATGGAGGGCGCCCACAGCACCGAATTCGAGCCGGAGACCCCCTATCCGGTGATCGGCCTGATCACCGAGTGGCTGGACCGCGAGGGCCGCGTCGAACGGCGCGACGCCAACTCCGACCTGGGCGGCACCATGCGCCTGGGCGGACAGGTCTGCGGGCTGGTGGAGGGTTCCCTGGCGCGGCGCGTCTATGGCCGGGCCGAGGTCACCGAACGGCATCGCCACCGCTACGAGGTCAACAACACCCTGCTCGCGCAACTGGAGGCCAAGGGCCTCAGGGTGGCCGGCCGGGCACCCGGCACCGACCTGTGCGAGATGGTGGAACTGCCGGACCACCCCTGGTTCGTCGGCTGCCAGTTCCACCCCGAATTCACGTCCAATCCGCGCGACGGCCACCCCCTTTTCCGGGCCTTCGTCGAGGCGGCCCTGGCGTACCAGAAGCAGGCCTACGCCCTGGGGGCGGAGCCCGCCGTGGAGGCATCGACATGAAGCTGGGCGGATTCGAGGTCGGGCTCGACAAGCCCTTGTTCCTGATCGCCGGCCCTTGCGTCGTGGAGTCCGAGCAGATGGCCCTGGACACCGCCGGCGAGTTGAAGGAGCTGACCGCCGAACTGGGCATCCCGTTCATCTACAAGTCCTCCTACGACAAGGCCAATCGCTCTTCCGGCGCCTCCTTCCGCGGCCTGGGCATGGCGGAGGGGCTGCGCATCCTCTCGGAAGTGCGCCGCCGGATCGGCGTGCCCGTCATTACCGACGTGCACACGGAAAGCGATATCCCGGCCGTGGCCGAGGCGGTGGACGTGCTGCAGACGCCCGCGTTCCTGTGCCGCCAGACCGACTTCATTCAGGCCTGCGCCGCCACCGGCAAGCCGGTGAACATCAAGAAGGGCCAGTTCCTCGCCCCCTGGGACATGAAGAACGTGGTGGACAAGGCGAAGGCCGCCAATGGCGGGGCCGATACCATCCTGGTCTGCGAGCGCGGCGTGTCCTTCGGCTACAACACCCTGATCTCCGACATGCGCGGCCTCGCGGTGATGCGCGAGACCGGCTGCCCGGTGGTGTTCGACGCCACCCATTCGGTGCAGCAGCCGGGCGGTCTCGGCAGCGCCTCCGGCGGGCAGCGCGAGTTCGTGCCGGTGCTGGCGCGGGCGGCGGTGGCCGTGGGCGTGGCCGGCCTGTTCGCCGAGACCCACCCCAACCCGGAGCAGGCCCTCTCGGACGGGCCCAATGCCTGGCCGCTGCCGCTGATGCGGGAGCTGCTGGAAACCCTCAGGGAAATCGACGTCCTGGTCAAGCAGCGCGGCTTCGCGGAAGACCGGGTCAAGAAGTGAGCACCGTGCGTGTCGCCATGCCACAAGCCGGGCGGCGCGAGCGGGGCTGATCCAAAACGCCACAAGCAAAGGATAGATCGTGAGTGCAATCGTAGATGTCATCGCCCGGGAGATCCTGGATTCCCGCGGCAACCCCACCATCGAGGCCGATGTCCTGCTGGAGTCGGGTGTCATGGGCCGCGCCGCCGTGCCTTCCGGCGCCTCTACCGGCAGCCGCGAGGCCATCGAGCTGAGGGACGGCGACAAGGCCCGCTACCTGGGCAAGGGCGTGCTCAAGGCCGTCGAGCACGTCAACACCGAACTGGCCGAGGCCCTGATGGGGCTGGACGTGGAGGAGCAGAGCTTCATCGACCAGACCCTCATCGAGCTGGACGGCACCGAGAACAAGTCACGCCTGGGCGCCAACGCCCTGCTGTCCGTGTCCCTGGCCTGCGCCCGGGCCGCCGCCGAGCAGGCCGGCCTGCCCCTGTACCGCTACCTGGGCGGCGCCGGGCCGATGCAGATGCCGGTGCCCCAGATGAACATCATCAACGGTGGGGCGCACGCCGACAGCGGCATCGATGTGCAGGAATTCATGATCATCCCGGCCGGCAGACCCAGCTTCCGCGAGGCCCTGCGCGCCGGCGCCGAGGTCTTCCACACCTTGAAGAAGCTGCTCGGCAAGGCTGGCTACGCCACGAGCGTGGGCGACGAAGGCGGTTTCGCCCCCCGCCTGAAGTCCAACGAGGAGGCCCTGAAGTTCATCATGGAGGCCATCGCGGCGGCCGGCTACACCCCCGGCAAGGACGTCCTGATCGGCATGGACTGCGCCAGCTCCGAGTTCCACGAGGACGGCAAGTACCACATCAGCGCCGAGGGGCTGCAGCTCAGTTCCGCCGAGTTCGCCGACTACCTGGCGGCCTGGGTGGACAAGTACCCGATCATCAGCATCGAGGACGGCATGGCCGAGGACGACTGGGACGGCTGGGCCCTGCTCAACGAAAAGCTGGGCAAGCGGATCCAGTTGGTGGGCGACGACCTGTTCGTGACCAACACCAAGATTCTCAAGGAAGGCATCCAGAAGGGCGTGGCCAACTCCATCCTGATCAAGGTCAACCAGATCGGCACCCTCAGCGAGACCTTCGCCGCCATCGAGATGGCCAAGCGCGCCGGCTGGACGTCGGTCATCTCGCATCGTTCCGGCGAGACCGAGGACGCCTTCATCGCCGACCTGGCGGTGGGCAGCAACGCCCTGCAGATCAAGACCGGTTCCCTGTCCCGTTCCGACCGCATCGCCAAGTACAATCAGCTCCTGCGCATCGAGGAGGAGCTGGGCGAGCGCGCCGGCTATCCGGGACGGGAGGCCTTCTACCAGCTGAGATGAGATGAGGGGGCTGGCCTGGGTGTTGGGCGTGCTGATCCTGCTCCTCCAGTATCCGCTCTGGTTGGGCAAGGGCAGCTGGCTCAAGGTCTGGGATCTGGAGCGGCAACTGGACGCCCAGCTGGCCGCCAACCAGGCCTTGCAGTCGCGCAACGATGAACTGGCAGAGGAAGTGAGAGACTTGAAGACTGGTTACGACGCCCTGGAGGAGCGGGCCCGCTATGAACTGGGCATGATCCGCCAGGACGAGGTCTTCTTCCAGGTGATGGAAACGTCCGCCACCCGCCCCGACGGGGAGAAACGGCCATGATGACCTCCCTGCAGATCATCCTGGCCGTGGTCGGCATCGTCTTCGTCGTCGCGGTGGTCGCCTACAACCTCTGGCAGGAGCGCAAGTATCGCAAGGAGGCGACTCGACTGTTCTCCACCAAGCGGGAAGACATCCTGCTCGGCGAGTCCGTGAGCACCGAGAACCAAGGCAACTATTCGATCCTGCCCGAGGCGGATCGCGACGATGGCGCCGGCTGGCGGCTGCATCAGGCCACCCGGGCCGATCGGGTCGAGATGCGCGACAGGTTCGAGGAGCCGCGCGGCGAGGGCCGTTTCGATACCCCCGCCGAGGCTGAGGAGCCCGCCGCGCCGCGGGGCCTGGGCGGGGTGCCCGAGCCGCGCGCCGCCAGCCCCTTGCCCATCCAGGTGGAAGGGCCGATCAGGAGCATCGAGGACGACGATCTGGTGATGCCCACCCATGCCACGACCGTCCCCCCCCCACGCGCCAGCGCGCCCCCGCCCGAACCGCCGGCGCGGCCCATCGAGACGGGTCGCTTCCAGCCCGAGAGCGGCCACGACGAGCAGATCGAGTACATCGCCCGCCTGCGCTTCGCCCAGCCTTCCCTGACCGCCTATGCCGCCCTGCTGGAGGGCGTGCGCCGCCTGGGCAAGCCGGTGCGCGCCATGGGCAAGCGGCCCGGCGAGGGCTGGGAGCCCCTCGGCGCCCATACCAGCAATGCCTACGAGGCCCTGGAGTTCGGCATCCTGCTGGCGGACCGCAACGGGGCCCTGACCGGCGAGCAGCTGGAGCGCTTCTGCCGCCTGCTGTACGACTTCGCCGCCGCGCAGGGCGGCGCCGTGTCCTGCCCGGACAAGCAGTCGGCCCTGCAGTCGGCGCGTGACCTGGACGCCTTCTGCATGGAAGTGGACGTGCTCATCGGCCTGACCGTGCAGGCCCGCGAGAACCAGCCCTTCCAGGGCGCGGAGATCCACCGTCTGGCCGCCGAGGCCGGTCTCCGGCTGGGTCGCGACGGGGTGTTCCACCTGATGGATGCCCAGGGCCACGCCCTGTATTCCCTCGCCAACCAGGAAGAGCGCCCCTTCGTCGACGGTGGCGGCGACCTCGTTACCCATGGCGTCACCCTGCTGTTCGACGTGCCGCGCGTGCGCGACGGACTGACGGTATTCGACCGCATGACCGGCCTGGGTCTGCGCCTGGCCGAATCCCTGGGCGGCAGCCTGGTGGACGACAACGGCCGACAGGTGAATCAGGACAACCTGCAGAGGGACCGCAAGCGGCTGGGCGATTACTACGCCCGCATGCGGGAGCGCGGCATCGAGGCGGGTGGCGAACGCGCCCTGCGGCTGTTCGCGTGAGGCCTGAGGGGTGAGGCGTGAGGCGGAACGACGCGCCGCCGAGTTGCGCCGGCTCATCGAGGAAGCGAATTACCGCTACTACGTCCTCGACGCCCCGAGCCTCCCGGACGCCGAGTACGACCGTCTATACAGGGAACTGGAGGCCATCGAGGCGGCCTACCCGGAACTGCGCACGGCCGACTCGCCGACCCGGCGGGTGGGCGGGCAGGCCGTGGCCGCCTTCGCGCCGGTGCGCCACGCGGTGCCCATGCTGTCCATCCGCACCGAGACCAACAGCGAACCGGAAGGCGCCCTGGCCTTCGATGCCCGCATGCGCCGGGAACTGGGCCTGGCCGCGGACGACCCGCCCGTGGAGTATGCCTGCGAGCTGAAGTTCGACGGCCTGGCCATCAGCCTGCGCTACCAGCACGGCGTGCTGGTCCAGGCCGCCACCCGGGGCGACGGCGAGACCGGCGAGGACGTCACCCACAACGTGCGCACCATCCGCTGCGTCCCGCTGTGGCTGAAGACCGATGCCCCGCCGGATCTGCTCGAGGCGCGCGGCGAGGTGTTCATGACGCGGGCCGATTTCGAGCGCTACAACGCCCGCCAGCGCGCCAGCGGCGGCACCCCCCTGGTCAATCCGCGCAACGGCGCCGCCGGCAGCATACGCCAGCTGGACCCGGCCCTGGCCGCCCAGCGGCCCCTGTACTTCTTCGCCTACGGCCTGGGGGAGACGCGCGGCTGGCGGCTGCCCGAGACCCACGGCGCGGTGCTCGACCAGCTGGCCGCCTGGGGGCTGCCGGTGAACTGCGACCGGGCCGTGGTGCGGGGTGGTGCCGCCTTAATCGACTTCCATCGATCCATCGGCCAGCGCCGCGCCGACATCCCCTTCGACATCGACGGCGTCGTCTACAAGGTCAACCGGCTCGACCTGCAGGCCCGGCTGGGCTTCGTCTCCCGCGAGCCGCGCTGGGCAGTGGCGCACAAGTACCCGGCCCAGGAGGAACTGACCTTGGTGGAGGCCATCGAGGTGAACGTCGGTCGCACCGGGGCGCTCACCCCGGTGGCGCGTCTCAAGCCGGTGTTCGTGGGCGGCGTGACGGTGTCCAACGCCACCCTGCACAACCAGGACGAGATCGACCGCAAGGACGTGCGCGTGGGCGACTGGGTCATCGTCCGCCGCGCCGGCGACGTGATCCCCGAGGTGGTGCAGGTGGTGACGGAACGGCGTCCGCCGGGCACCGAGCCCTACAGCATCCTGGCCCACTATCCGACCTGCCCGGTGTGCGGCTCGCGGGTGGCGCGGGAGGCCGGCGAGGCGGTCACCCGCTGCACCGGCGGCCTGTACTGCCCGGCGCAGCGCAAACAGGCCCTGCTGCACTTCGCGTCGCGGCGCGCCATGGACATCGAGGGCCTCGGGGAGAAGCTGGTCGACCAGCTGGTGGAGCGCGAGCTGGTGCATTCCCCCGCCGACCTCTACCGGCTGGATCACGCCACACTGGCCGGGCTGGAACGCATGGCCGGGAAGTCCGCCGCCAACCTGCTGGCGGCCATCGACAAGAGCCGCCACACTACCCTGGCGCGCTTCATCCACGCCCTCGGCATCAGCAACGTGGGCGAGACCACCGCCAAGGACCTGGCGCGCCACTTCGGCCGCCTCGATGCCCTGCTGGCCGCCGACGCGGCGACCCTCATGCAGGTGCCGGACGTGGGACCGGTGGTGGCGCAGTCCATCGTCGACTTCTTCGCCGAGACCCACAACCGTGAGGTCATCGAGCGCTTGCGCGACCCCGCCGTGGGCGGCGTGCGCTGGCCCGAGCACGAGGGATCGAGCGCCGTGGCGGGTCCCCTGGCCGGCAAGACCGTGGTGCTCACCGGCACCCTGCCCAGCCTCAGCCGCGAGGCGGCCAAGGCGATGATCGAGGCGGCCGGCGGCAAGGTGGCCGGCAGCGTGTCGAAGAAGACCGACTACGTGGTGGCCGGCGCCGAGGCCGGCTCGAAATTAACGAAAGCGCAGGAATTGGCCGTTATGGTGCTGGACGAGGCCGAACTGCTCGCATTGATCAACACAGGAACCCAGACATGAAACGCGTAACGAAGGCGGTGTTTCCCGCCGCCGGCATGGGCACCCGCTTCCTGCCCGCCACCAAGGCCAATCCCAAGGAGATGCTGCCCATCGTCGACAAGCCGCTGATCCAGTACGCGGCGGAGGAGGCGGTAGCGGCCGGCATCACCGACCTGATCTTCATCATTGGCCGCACCAAGCGCGCCATCGCGGACCACTTCGACAAGGCCTACGAGCTGGAGGTGGAGCTGGAGATGAAGGGCAAGCTGCGCGCCCTGGAACAGCTGCGCAACATGCTGCCGCCGCATGTGAACTGCATCTACATCCGCCAGGCGGAGGCGCTTGGCCTGGGTCACGCCGTGCTGTGCGCCGAGCCGGCGGTGAACGACGAGCCCTTCGTGGTCATCCTGGCCGACGACCTGATCGACGCCGATCCCGGCGTGACCCGGCAGATGTGCGACCTGTACGACTACTACCAGTGCTCGGTGGTCGGCGTGCAGCCGGTGGCCCCCGAGGACACCGTGTCCTACGGCATCGTCGCCGGCGAGCACATGGCCGACCGGCTGCTGCGCATGACGCACATCGTCGAGAAGCCCAAGCCGGCGGATGCCCCGTCCAACCTGGGCGTGGTCGGCCGCTACGTGCTCACGCCGCGCATCTTCGACCACCTGCGGCGCATCGAGCGGGGGGCGGGGGGCGAGCTGCAGCTCACCGATGCCATCCAGAGCCTGCTCAGGGAACAGCAGGTGCTGGCCTACGAGTACCAGGGCACCCGCTACGACTGCGGTTCCAAGCTCGGCTACCTGGAGGCGACGGTGGAATACGCCCTCAAGCACCCCGAGCTGGCGGAGGAGTTCGCCGCCTTCATCCAGAAGCGCTTTTGCGTTACCCCCGGGGTCGCTCAGGGCTGAAGCCAGCCGTTCAGCAGCCTGCGCGCCGCCTGGGCCACCTCCCAGGCGGTCAGCCCGACCGGACCGCGCCCCTCGGCCACGCAGAGGTCCCCCGCCGCGCCGTGCAGGCAGACGCCCAGCACGGCGGCCCGTTCTGCCTCCATGCCCTGGGCGATCAGGGCGGCGGTGATGCCGGACAGCACGTCGCCCATGCCCGGCGCGGCCATGCCCGGATTGCCCGTGCTGTTGCGCCAGACGCATCCGCCCACGGCGTGCACCAGGGTGCCGGCCCCCTTCAGCACGGCCACGCAGCGGTAGCGGTCGCCCAGGGCCAGCACGCTGGCGAGCCGGTCTGCCTGGATGTCCGCCGTGCGCCGCTCCAGCAGGCGGCCCGCCTCGCCGGGATGCGGCGTCAGCACGGTGGGCGCCGAGCGCCCCTTGAGCATGGCCTGCAGGTCGGCATCCATGGACAGGAGATTGAGACCGTCGGCGTCGATGAGCAGCGCCAGCTCGGAGTGGATGGCGTCGTGCAGGGCCTGGCGGGCCGGGTCCGAGGCCCCCAGGCCGGGGCCCACGATCAGGCAGCCGGGCGCCTGGATGCGCAGGGCCCGCGCCGCATCGGCGATCATCAGCTCGGGGGCGGCCGGATCCACGGCTACCCGGGTGTCCAGCATGCCCACGAACACCCGGCCGGTGCCCAGCCACAGCGCCGAGCGCCCGGCGAGCAGGGCGGCGCCGGCCATGCCGGGGGCGCCGCCGACGATGCCCACGTCGCCGAAGCAGCCCTTGTGGCAATCGCCCGGGCGGGGCGGGAGCCAGCCCTTGCACGTCTCGAGCGTGATATCGCGGAACTCGTTCATGCCTGCCTCTTGCCCTCGATGGTAGTGGGGTTTTCGCGGTGTTCAAAATTCTGCTTATTCATCTATAAAACAATTACATCCATTGTCGAGGAGGATGCCATGACGAATACACCGATCAACCCGTCCGGTGGCCCGGTGCTGGCCTGCGATCTGGACGATTTCTGCGAGGTGCTGGACTGCGACAGCCTGCTGCCCGATCCGCCGCCGTCCCTGGTGGACAACCCCGAGGTGCCCGACTATGTGGCCCACTATTGCGGCCTGGACTACCTCTACCGGCACCGTCTCCAGGAGGACGAATCGGAGCCGGATTGAGACGGCCCGTCGCCACCGCCCGGAGGGGCCGGCTGATGCCGGCCCCTCCGTCTTTTCGTCTCCCCGAGCCGGTTGCGGCGGCCGCCCGCGGACGCTTCGGTTAAAATCCCGGCCTGCTTTCCCAGCCGGATCCCGCCATGTCCCAAGTCCTCTGCATGCGGGGCGCCCCCGCCCTGTCCGCTTTCCGCGTCGCCAAGCTCATCGAGCGCCTGCGTCCCCTGGGGATCGCCGAGGTCGGCGCGGAATACCGCTATTTCATTGAGCTGGAGGGCGAGCTGGGCGGCGCGGACCTTGCCTTCCTGGGCGAGCTCCTGCACGCCGCGGCGCATGAGCCGGAAAGCCCCGCCCTGCTGGTGACCCCCCGCCTGGGCACCGTCTCGCCCTGGTCCTCCAAGGCCACCGACATCGCCCGCAACTGCCATCTGGCCGGCGTCAGGCGCATCGAGCGGGGCGTCGCCTGGCGGCTGCTGGACAGCCGCGGCCGGCCGGTGGGGGACGAGGCGACGCGGGTCGCGTTGCCCGCCCTGCACGACCGCATGACCGAGTCCGTGCTGTTCGACGAGGCCGACGCGGCGCGCCTGTTCCAGCACGTCGCGCCCCAGCCCCTGGCCACGGTGGACCTGCTGGGCGGCGGCCGCCCGGCGCTGGAGCGGGCCAACGCCGAGTGGGGCCTGGCCCTGTCGCCCGACGAGATCGACTACCTGGCGGACAACTTCGGCCGGGCGGGGCGCAACCCCACCGACGTCGAGCTGATGATGTTCGCCCAGGCCAACTCGGAGCACTGCCGGCACAAGATCTTCAACGCCGACTGGGTGATCGACGGCCAGCCCCAGTCCGAGAGCCTGTTCGGCATGATCCGCCATACCCACGCGGTGCGCCCCCAGGGCACCCTGTCGGCCTACTCCGACAACGCCGCGGTGATCGAAGGCCGGCGCATCGCCCGCTTCTACCCGGACGGGACCGGCGCCTACCGCCATCACGACGAGCCCACCCACATCCTGATGAAGGTGGAGACGCACAACCACCCCACCGCCATCTCCCCGTTCCCGGGCGCGGCCACCGGCTCCGGCGGCGAGATCCGCGACGAGGGGGCGGTGGGCCGCGGCTCCAAGCCCAAGGCGGGGCTGACCGGCTTCTCCGTGTCCAACCTGAGGATCCCCGGCTTCGAGCAGCCCTGGGAAAGCGGGCCTGGCCAGTCCGTCGGCAAGCCCGAGCGCATCGTCTCGGCCCTGCAGATCATGCTCGATGGGCCGATCGGCTCGGCTGCGTTCAACAACGAGTTCGGCCGGCCCAACCTGACCGGCTACTTCCGCAGCTTCGAGATGCGCACCCCGGACGGCCAGGTGCGCGGCTACCACAAGCCCATCATGCTGGCCGGCGGGGTGGGCAACGTCCGCGAGGACCACATCCACAAGCAGGCCTTTCCGGCCGGCACCCTGCTCATCCAGCTGGGCGGGCCGGGGCTGCTCATCGGCCTGGGCGGCGGCGCCGCCTCCAGCATGGGGGCGGGGGCCAACGTCGAGGCCCTGGACTTCGACTCCGTGCAGCGCGGCAACCCGGAGATCCAGCGCCGCGCCCAGGAGGTGATCGACCGCTGCTGGCAGCTGGGGGCCGACAACCCCATCCTGTCCATCCACGACGTGGGCGCCGGCGGGCTGTCCAACGCCATGCCCGAGCTGGCCCATGGCGCCGGCCTGGGCGCGCGCTTCGAGCTCAGGGACGTGCCCAGCGAGGAGCCCGGCATGTCGCCGCGCGAGCTCTGGTGCAACGAGGCCCAGGAGCGCTACGTCCTGGCCATCGGCCCGGACAGCCTGGGTAGCTTCCGGGCGATCTGCGAGCGCGAGCGCTGCCCGTTCGCGGTGGTCGGCGTGGCCACCGATGACGGACACCTCACCGTCACCGACCGGCACTTCGGCAATACCCCGGTGGACATGGCGATGGAGGTGCTGCTCGGCAAGCCGCCGCGCATGACCCGCGACGTCACCCGCGTCGCGCCGACCCTGCGTCCCTTCAAGGCGGAGGGGCTGGATCTCAGGGAGGCCGGCTACCGCGTGCTGCGCCATCCGGCGGTGGCCAACAAGACCTTCCTCATCACCATCGGCGACCGCACCGTGGGCGGCTACACCGCCCGCGACCAGTTTGTCGGCCCCTGGCA
>JALOTG010000244.1 GCA_025458005.1 Thiobacillaceae bacterium | reverse complement strand
AAGACGCGCTCATCAAGGTCGGCACCGTGGATACCGGCGCCAACACCCTGCAACTGGAAGATCAAGACACCAGCGGCTATGGCACGTTCGTGTCCGGCAATATCGCCCCGGTCACCATCGCCACCGAGATCGTCGCCGCCACCGGCTTCTCGATCAGCGGCGGCGAGCAGCAGTTCGCCGAGTACACCTATCTGTGGGACAAGATCACCCGCCGCATGCCGACGACCAAGTCCGGCATGCAGATCGAAATCCCCGGCATCTGGGATCCCAATGACGCCGCCTCCAAGGCCATCCTGTCCGCCTCGGACAAGTCGGAAAAGCGGGCCTTCAAGATCCTGCTGCCGGACGGCCTGGAAATGCTGTTCTTCGGCTACATCGCCAGCTCGGGCCTGCCCAACGTCGCGAACATCAACAGCGTGATGGAGACCACCTTCACCATCAGCGCCGCCTCGCGTGTCCGCTACATCTACCCGTAACCGCGTCCGTCCGGCCGCCGGACTTCGGTCCGCGGCCTTTTGAGGAAACAGCATGCTCAAGCTCACGCCGGCGCCCACTTTCTGGGCGCATGTGGACATCTCCATCGCGGGCCAGGAACAGCCCGCGCGCATCGAAGTCGAGTTCCGTCACATGGGCCGCGAGGCGCTCAACGCGTGGATGGCCGGACTGGATCCCGGCTCGACCTATGTCGAGGCGGTGACCCCCATGGTCGTCAACTGGCGCGGCGTCGATACGCCGTTCAGCGCCCAGGCCCTGGCCGCCCTGCTGGAAGGCTACCCGCTCGCCGCCCGTGGCCTGCTCGATGCCTTCGTGCGGGAGTGCACGGAGGCCAAGGCAAAAAACTAGAGGCCGTCGCCCGCGCGATGTACCGGCGCGGCGACGGCGACACCTGCCAGGCCCTGAACCAGCTTGGCCTGCCCGCCGCGCTGGCGAAGCACTTTACGCCCGAGGCGGTGGAAGTGTTTCCGGAGAACTGGCCCGCCGTGCGCGTGTTCGACGCCCTGGGCACGCAATGGCGCATGAGCATGGCCGGCCCCATCGGTCTGGACTATGCCGCCCTGCCAATGGTGTTCGATCTGCTCGGCATCGAGGACCGCGCGGCGGTGTTCGAGGATCTGCGCACCATGGAACGTGCCGCGCTTGAAGAATTGACGAGGAAATGATGTCCAAGGAACTCAAGATCATCCTCACCGCCGACTCGTCCCAGGCGGCCAGCACCCTGCAGAAGTTCGGCAAGGATGCCGAGGGCATCGCCAGCCAGGTCAAGAGCGCGCTCCTGTCGATCGGCACGGGCCTGATCGTGCGCGAGCTCACCAACATGGCGGATGACTACAGCAACCTGCAGGCCCGGCTGAAGCTGGCGACGCGCAGCGCGGAGGAGTTTGCCGCCGCCAATGCGGCCATCCAGCGCATTGCCAACGCCAGCCAGGCGCCGCTGCTGGAAACCGCCACGCTGTACACGCGCATCGCCGGCTCGCTGAAGGACACCTCGGTGTCGCAGGCGGAGATGGTCGACACCTCCGAAGCCATCGCCCTCAGCCTGCGCATTTCCGGAGCCTCGGCGGCGGAGGCGGCCTCCGTCATGCTGCAGTTCAGCCAGGCGGTGGCCAGCGGCGTCCTGCGCGGCGAAGAGTTCAACGCGATGGCCGAAGGCGCGCCGCGCGCCATGCAGGCCCTGGCCAAGTCGCTGGGCGTCAGCGTCGGCGCCCTGCGCGACATGGCCAAGGAGGGCAAGCTCACCCGCGAAGTCCTCATCGATGGCCTGGCGCGTCAACTGCCGGAACTCCGCAAGGAAGCGGAGAGCCTGCCCACCACGTTCGGCGCCGCGTTCACCGAGCTGAACAACACCCTGCTGCTGACCGTCGGCCAGATCAACGAGGTGACGGGATCCAGCAAGACCCTGGCGCAAAGCCTGCTCGACATCGGCAAGCCGGCCATCCTCACCACCTTCCAGACCCTCGGCGTGCTCGGCGCCAACGTGGCCTATGTGTTCGAGCAGGCCGGGCGCGGCATCGGCGGCGCCGCCGCGCAACTGCAGGCCATGGGCCGCCTCGACTTCCAGGGCGTGCGCGCGATCCGCGAGGCCATGCGCAAGGATTTCGCCGAGGCCGAAAGCCGCCTGATCGGCATCGAGAAGCGGATCATGGGCCTGGGCGCGGAGACCGGACGCGCCGCCGCGAGCACGGTTGCCGGAGGCTCCGGGCCGGCCAGGACGTTGCCAGGCCCGGGCAAATCCAAGTCCGCCAAAACCCGGGCCACGAAAAAACCCGAACTCGATCAGATCGACCCCTACGCCAAGCAGCGCGAGCAGTTCGAGCAGGAAGCCCTGCGCGCCACGGTCGCCGAGCAGGCCCGCCTGTTCGACGAGATGGCCGCCATGCGCGACTACCAGATCGCCCAGGATGAGAAGGCCGCCGCCGCCCTGGGCCGCATGCGCGAGGCCATGGTCGATGTCATCGACCCGCTGCAGCGCTACCGGGACGAGCTGGACAAGGTGGATGATCTGGTCGCCGCCGGGATGTTTACTCCGGAGCAGGCCGCCGCCGCGCGGATGTACTGGAACGAGCAGATGGACGCCGCCGCCGGCTTTGGCCAGCTCGTGCAGGACGATGTGCGCAAGGCGATCGATCTCAACAAGGAGCTGGCCATGACCTTCACCAGCGCCTTCGAGGACGCGGTCGTCGGGGGAGAGAAGTTCCGCGACATCCTGGATAGCATCGCCCAGGACATCACCCGCATCTTTATCCGCAAGACCGTCACCGAGCCCATCGGCAACGCCATTGCCGGGTTCTTCAAGGATTTCAACTTCGGCAGCCTGTTCGCCAAGGGCGGCGTGCCCGGTGGTCACGGCCTGCACGCCTACGCCAACCAGGTGGTGGACCGTCCCACCCTGTTCCCCTTCGCGCGTGGCGTCGGCCTCATGGGCGAGGCCGGGCCCGAGGCGATCCTGCCCTTGCGGCGGGGCCCGGGCGGGCGGCTGGGTGTGGAAGCCTCCACGAGTTCCGCCGCGGGGCAGGACCGCGCCGTCATCATCCACATGAACGTGCAGGCCACTGACGCCGGCAGCTTCCGCCGCAGCATGGGCCAGATCAAGGCCGACCTCGCCTTCGCCGTCGGCTCCGCGCAAAGGAATCTGTGATGGCTTTCCTCGAATCGCCGCGCTTCCCGGACAGCATCAGCTACGGCTGCCAGGGCGGCCCCACCTGGCAGACCGCCGTCATCGCCGTCGCCTCCGGCCACGAGGCGCGCAACCAGGTCTGGGAGGCGGCGCGCCACCGCTACGACGTCTCCCACGTCTACCACCAGGGCGACGGCGGCAAGCTGGACCTGCTGCGCGCCTTCTTCCTGGCGGTGCGCGGCCGCCTGCACGGCTTCCGCTTCCAGGACCCGCTCGACCATGATGTCGCCTCCGGCGAGGGCGTGCTCACCAGCCTGGGCGGCGGGCAATACCAACTGGTCAAGCGCTACACCGCCGGCGCCAGCCTGTACGACCGCAACATCACCAAGCCGGTGGCCGCGAGCGTGGCGATCAGCGGAGGCGGCACCTACAACCTGGACGCCACCACCGGCATCGTCACCCATTCCGCCGGTGCCGCGCCCACCGGCTGGACGGGGGAGTTCGACGTGCCGGTACGCTTCGAGACCGACGTCATGGCCGCCAGCGTCGACGGCCCGCACGAATACGGCCACTGGCAGGCCATCAGCCTGATCGAGATCCGGCCATGAGTGACACCGCCACCACCTGGACCACCTGCCTGAAGATCGCCCGCGCCGACGGCGCACTGCTGGGCCTCACCGAACTGGACCGCGC
>JALOTG010000082.1 GCA_025458005.1 Thiobacillaceae bacterium | reverse complement strand
TCGCTGTCGGAGGCAGTGTCGGTGTTCCGGCTCGCCAGCGGCGGCGGCCACCGCCCCGCCCTCGCCGCTCCGCGACAGGCGGCAATCGCGCCGCAGTCGCGCCCGCGCGCCATCGCTGGCCCGGCCAGCCGTCCCGCCCTGCCCGCCAGCAGGGATGCCAAGGTCGATTTCGATGCCATCGTCGAAGCCCACAACGCCTGGAAGAAGAAACTGCGCGCGGCGATCGCCGACGAGCGCGAGGCGCGCCGGCTCGACGCCGAGGAAGTCTGCAAGGACGACAAGTGCGCCCTGGGCAAGTGGCTGTACGGCGAAGGGCGGCGCTACGAATCGGATCAGGAATACGAGCAGCTGCGTCATTCCCATGCCGATTTCCACCTCTGCGCGGCGGACGTCATCCGCAAGGTGCAGGCCGGCGACAAGCAGGCCGCCGAGTCGGTGCTGGTGAACCGATTCTTCGACCTGTCGCGGGACACCGTCCAGCACATCATGAACATGCGCAAGAAGCATTGCGCGCCCGCCGCCCGGTCTACACGGGCGGTGCAGACGATGTCGCGCGCCGACGAGGACGAGTGGGAGGAGTTCTGAATCCTCGGGGCGTCAGGAAAGGGCGTTCGGGGGCCGACAAGTCACCCCGGCAGACGGTGATTGGATAGGGACAAGGAAGAAGTCATGCGCGTGAACATGCCGGTGACCGGCCGGGAATACGTCCTGCGGGACGACGAGACCATCGTCTCCACCACCGACCTCAAGGGGCTCATCACCCTGGTCAACGACGACTTCGTCCGCGTCAGCGGCTTCAGCCGCGCCGAGCTGCTCGGCGCGCCGCAGAACATCGTGCGCCATCCGGACATGCCGGCGGAGGCCTTCGCGGATTTCTGGAAGACGCTGCAGAGCGGTCGTCCCTGGACCGGCCTGGTCAAGAACCGCTGCAAGAACGGCGACCACTACTGGGTGCGGGCCAACGCCACTCCCATCTTCCAGAATGGCCAGATCACCGGCTACCTGTCGGTGCGCGTCAAGCCGACGCGCCAGGAGGTGGAGGCCGCCGAATCGGGATATCGGCCGTTTCGCGAGGGCAAGGCCCGGGGGCTGGCCATCGAGGACGGCCGCATCACGCGCACCAATCTGATCGGAAGGATGCAGAAGATGTTCAACAACGTCACCCTCAGGACCCGTCTGGTCAGCACCCTGGCATTCATGATGGCCCTCATGCTGGCCATCGGCGGATTGGGGCTGCTCAACCTCGACCGCTCCAGCGAGCAGATCGCCAGGATCTATGACGATGGCGTCATGGCCCAACGGTTGGCCAACCGGGTGCGCAACCTGATCGCCGAGAACCGCGCCCAGGTGGCCCTGGCCCTGCAGCATGACCCGGCCGCGCCAGCCGCCCGGCTGCACGACCATCCCATCGGCACCCATCTGGAGGCGATCGCCGTCAACAGGGCCAGGATCACGGAGGCCATGGGCGAGCTGGAGAAACTGCCCCTGGCACCGGAGCACAAGCAGCTCCTCGCCGAGGCCGTCGCGGCGCGCGGCGCCTTCATCGACAACGGCCTGCAACCGGCGCTGTCCGCGCTGCAGGAGGGGCGCTACCTGGAGGCCGCCCAGCTGCTGACAACGAGGATCAACCCGCTCTACAAGGACGTCGACGAGCGCACCCGCGGATTCATCCAGGCGCTGGTGGACGAGGGCGCGGCGGTGAGGAGCGAGGCGGACCGTCGCAACGACACCATGCGCGTGGTCACCATCGCCCTGCTCCTGCTCGCCCTGGCCGGCGCGGCGGTGTCCGGCACCATCCTGCTGCGCGTCATCATCCGCCCGCTGCAGCGCGCCACCGGCGTGTTCGGGCAGATCGCCGAGGGCAACTACCGCAATGACATCGTCATCGACCGCCAGGACGAGATCGGCCGGGTGCTGGAGGCCCTGAAGACCATGCAGACCAAGCTGGACTTCGACGTCGCGGAGGCGAAGCGGGTCGCCGACGAGAACCTGCGCGTGCGCATCGCCCTGGACAACGTCTCGGCCAACGTGATGATGGCCGACCCCGCCCGCAACATCGTGTACATGAACAGGGCGGTGGAAGCCCTGTTCAAGGGCGTGGAGGAGGACATCCGCAAGCAGCTGCCGCAGTTCGACGCGGGCAGGCTGATGGGGTCGAATATCGACGCCTTCCACAAGAACCCGGCGCACCAGGCGCAGCTGCTGTCGACCTTCACCAGCACTTACAGGAGCACGCTGAAGATTGGCGGGCGGACGATGACGGTGGTGGCCAACCCGGTGATCAACGAGCGGGGAGAGCGGCTCGGGGCGGTGGTGGAATGGGGCGACCGCACGGCCGAGGTGGCGGTGGAGGAGGAGGTGGCCGGACTGGTGAACGCCGCCGCCTCGGGCGACCTGAGCCGCCGTTTGAGCCTGGAGGGCAAGGCGGGATTTTTCCTGCAGCTGTCGGAAGGGATCAACCGGCTGGTGGAGACGGCCGAGCGGGGCATGAGCGAGGTGGCGCGGGTGCTGGGGGCGCTGTCGGAGGGCGACCTGAGCCGGCGCATGGAAGGCGACTACCAGGGGCTGTTCGGGGAATTGAAGGACAGCGTGAACACCACCAGCGAGCGGCTGGCGGAGATCGTCCTGCAGATCCGCGAGGCGACCGACGCGATCAACACGGCGGCGCGCGAGATTGCCTCGGGCAACACCGACCTGTCGGCGCGCACGGAGAGCCAGGCGTCGAGCCTGGAAGAGACGGCCAGCAGCATGGACGAGCTGACCAGCACGGTGAAGCAGAACGCCGAGAACGCGCGGCAGGCCAACCAGCTGGCGCGCGGGGCGTCCGACATCGCGGTCAAGGGCGGCGAGGTGGTGGGCGAGGTGGTGTCCACGATGGGGGCGATCGCCGAGAGCTCGAAGAAGATTGCCGACATCATCAGCGTGATCGACGGGATTGCCTTCCAGACCAACATTCTGGCCCTGAACGCGGCGGTGGAAGCGGCGCGGGCCGGGGAGCAGGGGCGCGGCTTCGCGGTGGTGGCCGGCGAGGTGAGGAGCCTGGCGCAGAGGAGTGCCGGGGCGGCGAAGGAGATCAAGGGGCTGATCGGTGACTCGGTGGACAAGGTCAACGGCGGCCACCGTCTGGTGGAGCAGGCTGGCGCGACGATGCAGGAGATCGTCGAGGCGGTGAAGCGGGTGACCGACATCATGGGCGACATCACGGCGGCGTCGATGGAGCAGAGCCAGGGGATCGAGCAGGTCAACGGCGCGGTGGCGCAGATGGACGAGATGACGCAGCAGAACGCGGCGCTGGTGGAAGAGGCGGCGGCGGCGGCGGAGAGCCTGCAGGACCAGGCCGGGTCGCTGTCGGAGGCAGTGTCGGTGTTCCGGCTCGCCAGCGGCGGTCGCTGTCGGAGGCAGTGTCGGTGTTCCGGCTCGCCAGCGGCGGCGGCCACCGCCCCGCCCTCGCCGCTCCGCGACAGGCGGCAATCGCGCCGCAGTCGGGCCGCCTGTCCGCCCCGCTGGCCGCCCGCGCGGTGGCCCGCGCGAGCGGCGCCAGCGACGACGAGTGGCAGGAGTTCTGAGCGCCGTGCCGGCGACCTGCCCATGAGCACCGCCGAGACGCGCGCGGCCGCGCGGGAGTTCGACTTCTCCCGGCGCGACTTCGAGGAAGTGCGGCGGCTGATCCACCAGCACGCCGGCATCTCCCTGTCCGACGCCAAGGAGGACATGGTCTACAGCCGCCTCGCCAGGCGGCTGCGCGCCACCGGCGTGACCACCTTCCGGGACTATCTGCGCCGCCTGCGGGACGGCGACGCGGCGGAGTGGGAGGCCTTCGTCAACGCACTCACCACCAACCTCACCGATTTCTTCCGCGAGGCGCACCACTTCTCCGCCCTGCGCGAATTCCTCAGGAGCCGCGCGGACCGCCCCATCGTGCTGTGGAGCGCCGCCTCCAGCACCGGCGAGGAGCCTTATTCCATGGCCATGTCGGCGGTGGAGGCGTTCGGCGGCTTCAACGCGCCGGTGCGCATCCTGGCCAGCGACCTGGACACCAACGTGCTCGCCAAGGCGGAGGCCGGCGTCTACCCGCAGGAGCGGGTGGCCAAGCTGCGCGAGTCCCAGGTGCGCCAGTTCTTCCTCAAGGGCACCGGGGAGCGGGCCGGCTTCGTCAAGGTCAAGCCGGAGCTGAAGGCCATGGTGCAGTTCTTCCGGCTCAACCTGCTGGACGGCGCCTGGCCGGTGAAGGGGCCGGTGGACGCCATCTTCTGCCGCAACGTGATGATCTATTTCGACAAGCCCACCCAATACCGGATCCTGCAGGGCATGAAGCCCCTGCTCAAGCCCGACGGCCTGCTCTTCGTCGGCCACTCCGAGGCCCTCTACCACGCCACCGACCTGTTCCGCCTGCGCGGCCAGACGGTCTACGAGCACGCCCAGCCGGGGGCCGTGAGGAGGACGGCATGAGCGCCCTCTCCCCGGCGAGGGGGTCGCGCAGCGACCGGGGGGGAGTCCCATGACCCAGCCGGGCTACGAGGAGGTCCTGGCCCCCAACCAGTACTTCGACCGCAACTTCGACAAGGAGGCGGCCAAGATCCTGCCCGGCGAGTACTACGCCACGGGCCGGGACATGTTGCTGGTGACGGTGCTGGGGTCCTGCGTGTCGGCCTGCATCCGCGACCCGGTCAGCGGCATCGGCGGAATGAACCACTTCATGCTGCCCGAGTCCGGCAACGAGCGGGGCGACCCGCTGTCCAATTCCGCGCGCTACGGCGGCTACGCCATGGAGGTGCTGATCAACCAGCTGGTCAAGCTGGGCGCCAGCCGAGCCCGCCTGGAGGCCAAGGTGTTCGGCGGCGCCGCGGTTCTGCGCGGCTTCACCACCGTGAACGTCGGCGAGCGCAACAGCGACTTCGTCATCGACTACCTGCGCATGGAGAAGATCCGCCTGGTCGCGCACGACCTGCTCGGCTTCCATCCGCGCAAGGTCTACTACTTCCCCACCACCGGCCGCATCCTGGTCAAGAAGCTGAAGAGCGTGCACAACAACACCATCATCGAGCGCGAGCGCGAATACGGCAGCCGGCTCAGTACCTCGCGCATCGCCGGCGAAGTGGAGCTGTTCTGAGCATGGACAAGATCCGCGTCCTGGTCGTCGACGACTCCGCCCTGATCCGCGGCCTGATGAAGGAGATCATCAACGCCGAGGCGGACATGGAGGTGGTGGGCGCGGCCCCCGATCCGCACGTCGCCCGCGAGCTGATCAAGCAGCTCGACCCGGACGTGCTGACCCTGGACGTGGAGATGCCGCGCATGAACGGCCTGGAGTTCCTGGAGAAGCTGATGCGCCTGCGGCCGATGCCGGTGGTGATGGTGTCCTCCATGACCCGGCAGGGCTCGGACGTCACCCTGCGCGCCTTGGAGCTGGGCGCGGTGGACTTCGTCAGCAAGCCGCGCCTGGGCGTGGCCGACCAGCTCGGCGAGCTGGCCGGCGAGATCGGCGCCAAGATCCGCGCCGCGGCCCGCGCCCACATCCGCCGGCATGGGTTGGGCGACGCGGCGCCGACGGCGCCGCGTCCGATCGCCGCGCATCCCCTTGGCAGCAGCGAGAAGGTGGTCTGCGTGGGTTCCTCCACCGGCGGTACCGAGGCCCTCAAGGTCTTCCTGTCGCGCATGCCGGCCGATTCGCCCGGCGTGCTGATCACCCAGCACATGCCGGAGTCCTTCACCGGCCCCTTCGCCGAGCGGCTGAACAGCCTGTCGGCGATGACCGTCAAGGAGGCCGCGCACAACGAGCGCGTCCTGCCGGGATACGCCTACGTGGCGCCGGGGCACTCCCACCTGCTGGTCAGGCGGAGCGGCGCCTACTACTACACGGAATTGTCCCAGGCGCCGCCGGTCAACCGCCACCGGCCGTCGGTGGACGTGCTGTTCGGCAGCGCCGCGCGCGTGCTGGGTGGCAACGCCATTGGCGTGATCATGACCGGCATGGGCAAGGATGGCGCGGCGGGGATGCTGGAGATGCGCGCCGCGGGCGCCTACACCATCGCCCAGGACGAGGCCTCCTGCGTGGTGTTCGGCATGCCCAGGGCGGCCATCGACATCGGCGCGGCCATGGAGATCGCGCCGCTGGCGGACATCGCCCAGCGGGTGCTGGACCGCCTGGCGCGGCGCGGCTGAGACCGTTTCATTCAACCAGACCCGCCGATGGGCGGGCGAACCAGGAGAACGCGATGCAGATCAGGACCGAGGTCAACGACGGCAAGGGGGTGCTGACCCTGGACGGCCGCTTCGATTTCAACTCCCATCGGGATTTCCGCGCCGCCAGCGACAAGCTGCTGGAGGACGCGGCGGTCAAGGAGGTGGAGATCAACTTCTCGCGGGTGGAGTATCTGGACAGCTCGGCGCTGGGCATGCTGCTGCTGCTGCGCGAGAAGGTGGATGGCGCCGGCAAGAAGGTCGTCCTGTCCGGCCTCAAGGGTACCGTCAAGCAGGTGCTGGACATCGCCAACTTCAGCAAGCTGTTCGCCATGCGCGACTGACGTCATGACCGACTCCCCTGCCCTGAAGATCCTGGTGGCCGACGACACGCCGGCCAACGTCATGGTGATCCAGGCGGTGGCAAGCCGGCTGGGCCACGCCGTGGTGGCGGCCGGCGACGGCAGGGAAGCGGTGCGCCTCTATCAGGAGGCGCGCCCCGACCTGGTGTTCATGGATATCATGATGCCGGACATGGATGGCCTCGCCGCGGTCCGGGACATCCGCGGCCTGCCCGCCGACCGCTGGGTTCCGGTGGTGTTCGTCTCCGCCCTGGACCGCATGGAAGACGTGGTGCGCGGGCTGGAGAGCGGCGGCGACGACTATCTGGTCAAGCCCGTCGATCTGCGCCTGTTGCGCGCCAAGATCAACGGCTACGCGCACACCCTGGCCCTGCAGCGCAAGGTACGTGACTACGCCGCAGAACTGGAGGGCTGGCGCGAGCAGGCCGAGGAGCAGGTGCGCCTGGGCGCCCACGTCATGGCCAGGCTGACCGATACGGCCGGCCTGCGCGATCCCATGCTCAGGCATTTCAACCAGCCGGCGGACAACTTCAGCGGCGACCTGCTGTGCGCCGCCCGCGCCCCCGGCGACGTGCTCTACCTGATGCTGGCCGACGCCGCTGGCCACGGCCTGCCGGCGGCCCTCTCCGCCATGCCGCTCACCCAGGTGTTCCACGGCATGACCGCCAAGGGTTTCTCGCTCGCCTCCATCGCCGCGGAACTGAACCGCAAGCTCAAGGGCCTCATGCCGGCCGACCGCTTCGTGGCCGCCACCCTGGCCGCCGTGGACGTGCGCAACCAGACCGTGGAGGTGTGGAACGGCGGCAATCCGGACGCCGTGTTCCTCGACGACGCCGGGGGCGTGGCGATGCGCTGGCCCTCGCGCCACCCGCCCCTGGGCATCCTGGCGGAGTCCGACTTCTCCGGCGAGACCCAGTCGGCGCGCGTGCAGGCGGCCGGCGACCTGCTGATCTGCTCCGACGGTCTGCTGGAAGCGGAATCACCCCATGGCGATCGCCTCAGCCTGGAGGGCGTGGTCGACGGGCTGGCCCGCGCCCCTCTGGAGCGGCGCTTCCAGCGCCTGGTGGACGGCCTGGAGACCCATCTGGACGGCGGCGCGGCCCATGACGACGTCTCCTTCATGCTCGTCCGGGTGCCCCTGGAACGACGCCAGTCGGTGCGCATGCCGGTCGCCGCCCAGGTCAGCCTGGAGGCCCTGTCGGAATGGCGGCTGGATGTCTCCTATGGCCCGGCCGAGCTGCGCTACCTGGACGTGGTGCCGGCGGCCCTGGGCGTGCTCGGCCAGATCAGGCCGGTCCAGGCGCACCAGGGCGCCCTGTTCCTGGTGCTGTCGGAGCTGTTCAACAACGCCCTCGACCATGGCCTGCTCCAGCTGGATTCCGCCGTCAAGGAGGGCCTGGGCGGCTTCGAGCTGTATCTGCAGCAGCGCGCCGAGCGGCTGGCCACGCTGACGGCCGGCCGCGTCGACCTGGGCTTCCACGTGCACGAGGTGAGGGGCGAGGCGGTGCTGGACATCAGCGTGCGGGATAGCGGTCAGGGTTTCGATTTCACCTCCTATGGGGAGGGGGCGGCCGGCGAGGGGGATGCGCGTCCCCATGGGCGGGGCATCGCCCTGGTGCGCAACCTGTGCCGGGAATTGATCTATGAGGGCTGCGGCAACCAGGTGCGCGCCCGCTACGTGCTGGCCTGAAGGGGGCGTCGCGGGCGCGCGGCCGCCCCGCGGCTACTCCACCGCCGCCTCGGCCACCGCGACCTGGTTTCGGCCGGCGCGCTTGGCCGTGTAGAGGGCCTCGTCGGCGGCCTGGATCAGGCCGTCGGCGTCGCTGTGCGGCGGGCAGCGGGCCAGTCCCGCGCTCAGCGTGCAGCGCCAGTCCTGCTCGCCTAGACCGTGGGACAGCTGGGCGAAACTGGCACGCAGCTCCTCGATGACCCGACCGGCCTCCGCCAGGGGGGTGTCGGGCAGGGCGACGGCGAATTCCTCGCCGCCGTAGCGGCCGACCACGTCCGTGCCGCGCAGGCGCTGCCGGAGCAGGCGGGCCAGATTCTTGATCACCCGGTCGCCGGTCAGGTGGCCCCAGCTGTCGTTCACCGTCTTGAAATGATCGATGTCCAGCAAGGCCAGGGTGGCCGGCCGGCCAGTGCGCTGGCTGCGGGCGATCTCCACGCGCAGGCGTTCCTTGAAATGGGTGTGGTTGAGCAGCCCGGTCAGGCTGTCGCGCGTCATCACGCCGCGCAGGGCACGGTGGCGGGCGATGCGGCTGGCCACTGCGGAGACCAGGTGCTCTGGCCGGATGGGCTTCTGCAGGAACTCGTCGCCGCCCAGGGCCATGGCCTCCCGCTGCCTGGAGGGGTCGGACTCGGCGGACAGGAAGACGATGGGGATGGACAGCAGGGCATCCTGCTGGCGGATCACGCGGGCCAGTTCCTCGCCGCTGGCGCCGGGCATGTACATGTCCATCAGGATCAGCTCCGCCGGGGACTCCTGCAGGCTGTCGAGCAGTTCCAGCGGGTCGGCGAGCAGGGTGGCGCGGTAGCCGGCCTGCTGCAGATGGGCGGCGTACAAGGCGGCGGTGGCGGGCGAGTCGTCGACGATGGTGACGCGCCCGCTGTCGATCTGGCGCGGCAGCGTCAGCCGGTCCAGGCTGTCGAGCAGGCCGCCGATGTCCAGGGGCAGCAGCAGATAGGCCTGGCAGCCCATGCGCACGGCCTCCAGGCGGGCGTGGATGTCGCCCTCGGCGGCCACGCAGATGGTGGGGATGTCGCGCGACAGATCGCGCAGCGCGTCCTTCTGCGCCGTCGGCAGCAGGCTGGCGTGGGCGCCGTCATAGACCGCCGCCTGCAGGGGCCGCTCGGTCAGGATGCGCAGGAAGGTCGCCGCGTCCTGCACCATCTCCACCTCGAAGCCGTAGAAGTGCAGCTGCCGGGCGATCTCCGACAGGTCGGCATTGCTGGGCGGCCAGAGCAGCACCGATTTTCTGCTGGGGGCGTTCATGGACGGCGGGCGGGCGGCAGTGGACGATGCCGGGTATATCGGCCTGGCCCCGCGAATCTTGAACCCCGGTGTCGCCCGGATCAGGCGTTGATGCGGGCCAGCCAGGCCTGGATGCGGTCGGGACGCCCGGCGCGCAACATCCTGCTGGCCAGGGATTGCAGGTCGGCCAGCTGGCTGCGCAGGATCTGGCTCTTCACCCGCAACAGATGGGCCGGATGCATGGAGAAACTGCGCAGACCCATGCCCAGCAGCAGGCGGGTCAGGCTGGCGTCGCCGGCCATCTCGCCGCACACCGAGACCGGCTTGCGCAGGCGCTTGCCGATGCGCAGGGTGTGCTGGATCAGCTTCAGCACCGCCGGGTGGAGCGGGTCGTAGAGGTGGGCGACGCTGTCGTCGGTGCGGTCGATGGCCAGGGTGTACTGGATCAGGTCGTTGGTGCCGATGGACAGGAAATCCAGCCGCTGGGCGAACCACTCCGCCGCCAGGGCCGCCGCCGGGACCTCGATCATGCCGCCGATCTGGATATGGGGGTCGTGGGGAATGTCGGCGTCGCGCAATGCCTGCTTGGTGGCCTCGATCAGCCCCAGGGCCTGGTCCAGCTCGTTCAGGTTGGCCAGCATGGGCAGCAGGATGCGCGCCTGGCCGTAATGGCTGGCGCGCAGCATGGCGCGGATCTGGGTGATGAAGATCTGCGGCTCGGACAGGCAGAGGCGGATGGCGCGCAAGCCCAGGGCGGGGTTGACGCTCTCCTGCTTGAGCCAGAGCACCGACTTGTCCGCCCCCACGTCCAGGGTGCGGATCACCACCGGCCGGCCCTTCATGGCCCGCACCACGCCGCGGTAGGCCTCGAACTGCTCGTCCTCGTCGGGCAGGCTGTCGCGGTTCATGTAGAGGAATTCGCTGCGGAACAGGCCGATCCCGGCGGCCCGCTCCTCGAGGGCCTCGGCGGCGTCCTGGGGCACGTCGATGTTGGCCAGCAGTTCCACCGGCGTGCCGTCCAGGGTGGCCGCCGGGCTCTTCTTGAGCCGCTTGAGCTGCTGCTGCTCGATCCGCCACTGGTCCTGGCGCAGGCGGTATTCGTTGAGGATGGCCGGGTCCGGATCGACGATGATCACGCCGTTGATGCCGTCCACCACCAGCCAGTCGCCCTCGTGGATCAGCGCGCGGGCGTTGTGCAGCGCCATGACCGCCGGCATGTTGAGGCTGCGCGCCAGGATGGCGGTGTGCGAGGTGGTGCCGCCCAGGTCGGTGATGAAGGCGGCGTAGTTGTGCCGCTTGAACAGCACCATGTCGCTGGGCGACAGGTCGTGCGCCACCAGCACGCTGGCTTCCTCGGCGGCGGGCTTCACCGGCGCGTGGCCGGGATGGCCCATCAGGGCCTTCATCAGCCGGTCCGCCACCTGGCGCACGTCGTTCTTGCGCTCGCGCAGGTAGGCGTCTTCCATCGCCTCGAACTGGTCGATCAGGGCCTGGGTCTGCTGGGCCAGGGCCCATTCCGCGTTGCAGCGGCCCTCCTGGATGCAGCGCTTGGGCACCTCGGAGAGCATGGTGTCTTCCAGGATCAGGCGGTGCACGTCGAGGAAGGCGGACAGTTCCGCCGGGGCGCTGTCCGGCAGGTGGTCCTGCAACTCGACGAGTTCCGAGCGCACCGTGGCCACCGCCTCGTCGAAGCGGGCGATCTCCTCCTTCAGGTGCTCGCGGCGCAGGACGTAATGAGGCGCCTCCAGCCGGTCGTGGGAGAACAGCTGGGCGCGGCCGATGGCATAGCCGCCCGAGACGCCGATGCCATGCAGGGTGAAGGACATGGTTGCGCAGTTAAGAGGACCGGGGACTACGCAGAGGATACCTCAGTCCCCGGTCCCAGGTCCCGGTCTACTGCCCCTCGCCGAACTTGTCGGCGATCAGGGTCTCCAGCGCGGCCATCGCCTCGCCCTCGTCGGGGCCGTCCACCTCCAGCCTGAGGGTGGTGCCCTTGGCCGCCGCCAGCATCATCACGCCCATGATGCTCTTGCCGTTCACCCGCCTGCCGTCGCGCGCCAGCCAGACCTCGGATTTGAACTGGCCGGCCAGTTGGGTCAGCTTGGCCGAGGCGCGGGCGTGCAGGCCCAGCTGGTTGAGGATCTGGACCTCACGCTCCAGCATGGAGGGTTTCCGGGTGGATGTGGAACGATCCCTCGTGGGCACCGCGCACGACCCGCTCGGCGAGTCGCCCGAGGGGGTCGTGACGGTAGGTGATGGCCTTCAGCAGCATGGGCAGATTGACCCCCGCCACGGCCTCGACCCGGCCGGGTTCGATGATCCTGCAGACGGTGTTGCAGGGGGTGGCGCCGTAGATGTCGGCCAGCACCAGGACGCCGTCGCCCTCGTCCAGCGCGTCGATGACCTCCCGCGTCTGGGCGAGCAGCCGGTCGGTGTCGCAGTGGATGGAGAGATCCACGGCCTCGAGCCTGTCCGGACGCCTGCCCAGCACGTAGGTGGCGGAGTCGATCAGGCATTCGCCCAGGCTGCCGTGGGCGACGACGAGCAAACCGATCATGGCGGGGTGGGGTTATATGACCAAAGTTAGATCAGCATTCTCTCATAGGCCCCCCGCCGCAGTGTGGACCCCGCGGGCTAGGCAATTTCGACCACCGCGGCGGTGGGGTTACATTTGAGCCGCCGCTGGCGTGGCGAGTAGAATTCCCGCACCCCACGTCCCCCGAGGCGGGCATGTCCGAACGCATCCGCGAGATCCCCTACAACTACACCTCCTTCTCCGACCGGGAGATTGCCCTGCGCATCCTTGGCGCGGAGGGCTGGCGGCTGATCGAGGAGCTGCGCGCCGAGCGCAGGACCGGCCGCTCGGCGCGCATGCTGTTCGAGGTGCTGGGCGACATCTGGGTCGTCACCCGCAACCCCTATCTGGAGGACGACCTGCTCGCCAACCCGAAGCGGCGCAGCCTGCTGGTGGACGCCCTGCGCCATCGCCTGAACGAGATCGAGCGCCGCCGCCAGGGCAACGAGAAGGTCGGCGGCCTGCTGCTGCTGGCCAACCGGGCGGTCGACCGCTTCGCCGCCGGCTTCGAGGAAAGCGCCGGCCTGCGCCGCCAGACCGTGCAGCGCCTGGCGCGCCACACGCGCCGCGACAACATCGCCTTCGACGGCTTCGCGCGGGTCTCCCACGTCACCGACGCCACCGACTGGCGGGTGGAATACCCCTTCGTGGTGCTCTACCCGGACAGCGAGGAGGAGATCCCCGGCCTGGTGGCGGGCTGCATCGAGCTGGGGCTGACCGTCATCCCGCGCGGCGGCGGCACCGGCTACACCGGCGGCGCCGTGCCGCTCACCCCCCGCGCGGCGGTGATCAACACCGAGAAGCTCGACCAGTATTCGCCCATCGAGCGCCGCCGCCTGCCTGGCCGCGCCGAGCCGGTGCCGGTGATCGCCTGCGGCGCCGGCGTCGTCACCCGGCGGGTGATGGAGGCGGCCGAGGCCGCGGGGCTGGTGTTCGCGGTCGACCCCACCTCGGCCGACGCCTCCTGCATCGGCGGCAACGTGGCGATGAACGCCGGCGGCAAGAAGGCGGTGCTGTGGGGCACCGCGGTGGACAACCTGCTGTCGTGGAAGATGGTCACGCCCGAGGCCGACTGGCTGGAGGTCACGCGGCTCGACCACAACCTGGGCAAGATCCACGACATCGACACGGCGCGCTTCGAGATCCGCCGTTTCGACCCTGACGGTCGGCCCAAGGGCGCGGCGGAACTGCTGCAGATCCCCGGCGCCGCGTTCCGCAAGGCCGGCCTGGGCAAGGACGTCACCGACAAGTTCCTCGCCGGGCTGCCGGGCGTGCAGAAGGAGGGTTGCGACGGCCTCATCACCCAGGCCACCTTCGTCCTGCACCGCATGCCGACGCACGCGTGCACCGTCTGCCTGGAGTTCTTCGGACGCGCCCACGAGGCGGTGCCGGCCATCGTCGAGGTGAAGGGCCATCTCGACGCGCGCCCCGGCGGCGTCCTGCTGGCCGGCCTGGAGCACCTGGACGCCCGCTACGTCAAGGCGGTGGGCTACGCCACCAAGTCGGCGCGCAGCGGCCGGCCGAACATGGTCCTGCTCGCCGACCTGGCCGGCGATGACGAAGCGGCGGTGGACGCCGCCGCCCGGCGCATCGTCGAGCTGGCCGGCGCGCGCGGCGGCGAGGGCTTCATCGCCAGCACGGCCGAGGCGCGGCGCAAGTTCTGGCAGGACCGGGCGCGCACCGCCGCCATCGCCGCCCACACCAACGCCTTCAAGATCAACGAGGACGTGGTCATCCCTCTGGACCGCCTGGCGGACTATACCGACGGCGTCGAGCGCATCAACATCGAACTGTCCATCGCCAACAAGCTCGCCCTGCTCGACGCCCTGGAGACCTTCTTCCAGGGCAGCCTGCCGCTGTTCGAGCAGGAGGACGACGTGGTCGCCGACCCCGGCCTCACCGAGGAGCGCCGCGGCCGCGCCCTGGAACTGATCGCCGCGGTGCGCGGCCGCTGGCGCGGCTACTTGGACGCCCTCGACGCCGCCCTGGCGCCGGACGCCTGCGGCCTGGACGGCCGGCCCATCGTCATGGCCGGCGACAAGAGCGTGTTCCGCGCCCTGCAGGACCACAGCCTGCGCGTGTCCTGGAAGCGGGAGGTGCGCGACGAGCTGCGCCATCTGTTCACCGGCCGCGAGTACGCGCCGGTGCTGGCGGCCTGCGAGGCGATCCACCGGAAGGTCCTCAAAGGGCGCGTCTTCGTCGCCCTGCACATGCACGCCGGCGACGGCAACGTGCACACCAACCTGCCGGTCAACTCCGACGACTACGCCATGCTCAAGGCAGCCAACGCCGCCGTGGCGCGCATCATGCGCCTGGCGGTGGACCTGGGCGGCGTCATCTCCGGCGAGCACGGCATCGGCATCACCAAGCTGGAGTTCCTGCCCGAGGCGGCCCTGGCCGACTTCGCCGCCTACAAGGAGCGGGTCGACCCGGAGGGCCGCTTCAACCAGGGCAAGCTGGCCCGCGGCGGCGACCTCGCCAACGCCTACACCCCCAGCTTCAACCTGCTGGAGCTGGAGTCGCTGATCATGGAGCAGTCCGAGATCGGCGCCATCGCCGACTCGATCAAGGACTGCCTGCGCTGCGGCAAGTGCAAGCCGGTGTGCAATACCCACGTGCCGCGCGCCAGCCTGCTCTACTCGCCCCGCAACAAGATCCTCGCCACCAGCCTGCTGATCGAGGCCTTCCTCTACGAGGAGCAGACCCGACGTGGCATCTCGCTCAGGCACTTCGAGGAGTTCGACGACGTGGCCGACCACTGCACGGTCTGCCACAAGTGCGTCAACCCCTGCCCGGTGGACATCGATTTCGGCGACGTCACCGCCGCCATGCGCCACTTCCTGATCAGCACCGGGAAAAAGAAGCCCGGCCTGGTCAGCCGCGCCGCCAAGTTCTTCCTCAACAGCACCGACGCCGACGCCATCAACCTCACGCG
>JALOTG010000004.1 GCA_025458005.1 Thiobacillaceae bacterium | reverse complement strand
ATGCAAGAGACTCTGGAGCAGTTGCTGGGCTACCTGAGGGGGGTCTGGCGGCGACGGTGGCTGGCCTTGATCGTCGCCTGGGTGGTGACCGTCGTCGGCTGGGTGTGGATCTACTTCCTGCAGAACGAGTACCAGGCCCAGGCGCGCGTCTACGTGGACACCCAGTCCCTGCTCAGGCCGCTGCTGTCGGGGTTGGCCGTGCAGCCCAACATGACGCAGCAGGTGGAGATGATGACCCGCACCCTGGTCAGCCGTCCCAACCTGGAAAAGATCGCCCGCATGACCGACCTGGACCTGCGCGCCAAGGATCCCAAGGCCCTCGAGGAGCTCTACAACGACATCGCAGAGCGCATCCAGCTGAGCGGCACGACCCGGGAAAACCTCTACACCATCGGCTTCACCCACGCCAACCCGGACCTGGGCAAGCGGGTGGTGCAGGCGTTGCTGACCCTGTTCACCGAGAGCAGCCTGGGCGGCACGCGCAAGGATCTGTCCAACACCCAGAAGTTCATCGAGGACCAGCTCAAGAGCTACGAGGCCAAGCTGCTGGAGAAGGAAAAGCAGCTGGAGGAGTTCAAGCGCCGCAACGTCGGCCAGATGCCGGGCCAAACGGGCCAGTACTACGCCCGCCTGCAGGAGGCGAACACCGTCTTGCGCCAGGCCAAGCTGGAGATGGAGGAAGCCCTCAACCGCAAGAAGCAGCTGCAGCAGCAGCTGGCCGATCAGGAGGAGACGATCTCCACGCCGGTCGCGCCCAGCATGACCGCCGGCAACAGCGTGCTGGACGGGCGCATCACCGCCCTGCAGACGCAGCTGGACAATCTGCGCTTGCGCTTTACCGACATGCATCCGGAAATCCTGCGCACCAAGCAGCTCATCGCCTCCCTGCAGGACCAGAAGCGCAAGGAGGCCGAGGCGGCGGCGGCCGAGGTCAACAGCAACCCGGTGGCGGTCAAGGCGCAGAACCCGGTCTACCAGCAGTTGTCCATCGCCATCGCCGAGTCCGATGCCCAGGTGGCGGCGCTCAAGGCCCGCGTCCGGCAGTTCGAACAGCAGCGCGACGAACTGATGCGCGCCGTGGATACCATCCCGCAGCTGGAGGCCGAACTGACCCAGCTGACACGGGATTACGACGTCTACAAGAGCAACTACGCCGAGCTGCTGGCCCGGCGCGAGACGGCGAGCCTGTCCGGCGAGGTGGAGAGCAAGACCGACGTGGTGGACTTCCGCGTCATCGATCCGCCGCGGGTGCCCAGCACGCCGGCCTCGCCGAATCGGCCGCTGTTGATCTCCCTGACACCGGTGGGCGGTCTGGGCTTCGGCATCGCCCTGGCCTTCGTGCTGGCACAGTTGCGGCCGACCGTGGACACCCGGCGCCAGTTGCGCGAGTTGACCGGCCTGCAGCCCCTCGGCGCGGTCAGTCGACTCGACACCGACACCTTGCGCAGGCGCAAGCGGCGGCTCAACTGGACCTTCGCCCTGGCCGGGGGCGGCCTGGTGGTGGCCTACGGCGTGCTGATGACCTACTACCTGGTCATCTCGCCGGCAGCCTGACCTATCCGAGGAGATCGCCATGAGCATAATCGAGAAGGCCGCCGGCAAGCTGGGAGCCAAATACCAGACCCCCCCCGCCGGCCCTCTGGCCTCGGACGCGGATCCGACCAGCAGGAAGCGCCTGGTCGAGGAATCCATCGAGCGGGCCGCCGCGTCCTTCGAGATGGAGGCGCCACGCGCCCCGGCCAGGCCCCCCGTCAGCGATGAGGATGACGGACCGATCACTGTCTGGGGCGGCACGTCCCGTCAGGTTACCATCGACATCGACCGCCTCAAGGCGGCCGGCATGCTCACGCCGGACGCCGGCCGCAGCCAGATCGCCGAGGAATTCCGCCTCATCAAGCGGCCCCTGCTGGCCAAGGCCTTCGGCCACGCGGACACGCCGCGCGTGCCACGCGGCAACCTGATCATGGTCACCAGCAGCCTGCCCGGCGAGGGCAAGTCCTTCACCGCCATCAACCTGGCCATCAGCATGGCCACGGAGATGGAAAACACGGTGCTGCTGGTGGACGCCGACGTGGCCAAGTCCGCCGTGCTTCGCTACCTGGATATCGATGCCAAGCAGGGCCTGATCGACGTGCTGCGCAATCCCGATCTGCCGCTCTCCGACGTGCTGATCAAGACCGACATCGCCAAGCTCACCGTGCTGCCGGCCGGGCCGTCCATCTCTCACGCCAACGAACTGCTGGCCAGCGCGGCGATGCGCGCCTTCGTCGACGACATCTCCAGCCGCTACCCGGACCGCATCGTGATCTTCGATACGCCGCCGCTCCTGGCCACCAGCGAGGCGTCCGTGCTGGCCAGCTACATGGGTCAGATCGTCTTCGTGGTGGAGGCGGAGCGCACGCCGCGGGAGGCGATCAAGGACGCCCTGTCCCACCTCTCGGGCTGCGAGCACATCGGGCTGGTGCTGAACAAGGCCGCGTCGCGTTCGGCTCAGGGCGACTACTACGGATATGGCTACGGCTACGGCTACGGTTATGGCGAATACGGCAAGTAGACGTCTGCCCGGTCTCTGCATTGCCATTTCCCTGCTGATACTCGCGGGACCGGGCGCGACCTGGGCCGGCGACTGGAAGGTCACGCCCAGGCTCAGCATCGAGGAGCGCTACACCGACAACGTCGACCTGGACCCCGACGACCGGGCGCGCAGCGACTGGATCACCGAGATCACCCCCGCCGTCAGCGTGAGCCGCGACGGCCGCCGGCTCAAGGTCAACGCCGATTACCGCCCGCAGGGGCTGATCTACGCCAACGAGAGCCGCAACAACGACGTCCTGCACAACCTGAACGGGCGGGCCAACGCGGAACTGCTGGCGGACTGGCTCTACCTGGACGCCACCGCGCGTGCCTCCCAGCAGCAGGTCGATTACGGACGCGGCGGGGGCCTCGGCGACGGAGTCGGCGCCGGCAACACCACCCAGTACGCCGGCTATGGCCTCACCCCCTATCTCAAGCACCGCTTCGGTTCCACGGGCACGCTGGAGATGCGCTATTCCCGGGAGGCCGTCTCCAGCGATGACGACACCAACGGCAGCGACAGCAGCACCAACCGCTATGTCCTGAAGGCGACCAGCGGCGCGGATTTCTTCCCGTTGTCCTGGAGCGTCAGCTACGACAAGGCGGACACCGATTACCAGGACCGGCAGGACAGCGATCGCGAGTCGGGACTCGCGAGCCTGCGGCTGCAGATCAGGCGCGACTTCGGCCTGCTGGTCCAGGCCGGCCTGGACAAGAACAACTACACGGGAGCCTCCAACCGCGTGCGTGACTACAGCTATTACGGCCTCGGCTTCTTCTACAACCCCGGCCGACGGCTGTCCATGGACGTGATCTACAACGACTCCGACGACGGGGGGTTCTTCAGCGGCAGCGTCACCTTGAATCCCACCCTGCGCACCAGCATCCGCGCCTCCAGCACGGTGCGGAATTTCGGCCGCACCCAATCACTCGATCTGACCCATCGCACCCGGCGCGGCAATTGGAGCCTGCGCTACAGCGAGCAATTGACGGACTACAACGAGGAGTACCTGTCACCCGCCGCATACTGGCAGTGCGCCGACGGCAGCATCGGCAGCGGCAGCGCCCCGCCGGGCTGCACCCAGCTCAGCCAATCCGATCTGGACGCCCTGTTCGGCCCCCAGGCCTTCAACACCAGCCTCAGCGACCAGAACTATGTCAGCAAGCGGCTGGTCGGCACCTGGACCTACCGGCTGCGCAGGAGCGACTGGCGCATCAGCCTGTTCAATAATGAGCGGGAGTACCAGACCAGCGGCGAGACCGACCAGAGTCGCGGCCTGCAGGCGTCCTGGAGCCTGAAGCCGAGCGCGCGGACCACCTTCACCCTGTCGGGCGGCCTGTCCCAGCAGGAGGATAGCGACGGCGATCGGGACGACGACCTCTGGAACGCCCGCTTCATCATCCGGCATAAGTTCCTGTCCAAGGTGACCGGGGACGTCGAACTGCGCCACCAGGAACGCGACGCCAGCCAGCCGGGCGACGACTATGCGGAGAACTCGCTGGCGGCCCGCGTCAAGATGACCTTCTGAAGCCATGTACGAAGCCTATTACCAGCTGCGCGACAAGCCCTTCCAGCTCAACCCCGATCCGCGCTTCTTCTACGGCAGCCGCGGCCACAAGCGGGCCTTCTCCTACCTGGAATACGGGCTCTCGCTGGGCGAGGGCTTCATCATCATCACCGGCGACGTGGGGGCGGGCAAGACCATGCTGGTGAAGAGCCTGCTCAAGAAGCTGGAGCGCGGCAACTACCTGGCGGCCAACCTGGTCAGCACCCAACTCGATGCCGACGACATGCTGCGCAGCGTGTCGTCCGCTTTCGGCCTGGATTTCGAGAACGTCAGCAAGGCGGCCTTGCTCAACAACCTGCAGGCCTTCCTGCGCGACACCCTGCGCCAGGGCCAGCGCGCCCTCCTGATCGTGGACGAGGCGCAGAACCTGTCGCCCCGCGCGGTGGAGGAACTGCGCATGCTGTCGAATTTCCAGGAGGGCGACAAGTCCTTGCTGCAGAGCTTCCTGCTCGGCCAGCCGGAGTTTCGCGACACCCTGCAGAGCCCGGAGATGCAGCAGCTGCGGCAGCGGGTGATCGCCTCCTACCACCTCGGGCCCATGGACCGGGACGAGACCATGGGCTATGTCCTGCATCGTCTGAAGACGGCCGGCTGGCAGGGCAATCCCGGCTTCAGCGAGGATGCCTTCGACGCCATCCACGCCTTCTCCGGCGGCGTGCCGCGCAAGATCAACACCCTGTGCGACCGGCTGCTGCTGTTCGGCTTCCTGGAGGAGCGTAGCCAGTTCGACGGCGCGGCGGTGCAGGAGGTGATCCAGGATCTGCGCCAGGAGGTGCACCATCAGGTCAGCCCCCAGGCGGAACGCAGCGGCTATGCCATCCCCGCCGTCAGCCACGGCTCGGCCGGCCAGATGGTCGTCGCGCTGCCGCCCGATCTGGAGGAGCGGCTTAGCCAGATCGAGCGCAGCATCACCCGCCTGATCCCCATGGTGCGCAAGATCCTCTACACGGTCAGCGAAGGCCAGGAGCGCGATTGATGGGCTGCGAAGTGTTGTGCGTGGTGGGCGCGCGGCCCAACTTCATGAAGATCGCCCCGATCATGGCGGCCTTCGCCGAACGGCCTATCGACGCGCGGCTGGTGCATACCGGGCAGCACTACGATGCCTCGATGAGCGACAGCTTCTTCGAGCAGCTGGGCATCCCGCGCCCGCATGTCAACCTGGAGGTGGGTTCCTCCACCCACGCGGTGCAGACCGCCGACATCATGCGTGCCTTCGAGCCGGTGCTGGACCAGGAGTCGCCACGCGCGGTGCTGGTGGTGGGCGACGTCAACTCCACCATCGCCTGTGCCCTGGTGGCGGCCAAGAAGGGGGTGCCGGTGATCCACGTGGAGGCGGGCCTGCGCAGCTTCGACCGGCGCATGCCGGAGGAGATCAACCGGGTGCTCACCGACCAGATCTCCGACCTGCTCTTCACCACCGAGCGGCATGCCCTGGACAACCTGGTGCGCGAGGGCATCGACCCGGCGCGGGTGCACTTCGTCGGCAACGTGATGATCGACACCCTGCGCCGCAACCTGGAGCGCGCCGTGCCCGCGGAGCGCACCCTGGGCGAGCGGCCCGCGGCAGGCTATGCCGTGCTGACCCTGCACCGCCCGTCCAACGTCGACGATCCGGGCATCCTCGCGGCGCTGCTGGACACCGTGACGACCATCGCCGAGCGGCTGCCGGTGGTCTTCCCCATCCACCCGCGCACTCGCGCCGCCGCCGAGCGCTTCGGCCTCGGCGATCGGCTGCAACGGCCTGGCATTCGCCTAATGCCGCCAGTGGGCTACCTGGAGATGCTCGGGCTGACGCGGGACGCCACCCTGGTGCTGACCGACTCGGGCGGGCTGCAGGAGGAGACCACCGCGCTCGGCGTGCCCTGCATCACCCTGCGCGAGAACACCGAACGCCCGGTGACCATGACCGAGGGCACCAACACCCTGACCGGGCCCGATCCGGACAAGATCCTGCAATGCTTCGCCGAAGTGCTGGCGGACGGAGGCAAGCGGGGACGCATACCGGAATTCTGGGACGGCAGGGCCGCGGAGCGCATCGCCGGCCTCCTGCGCGGCTGGCTGGACGCCTGACGGAATCTCGTCACTAATCATGACCCGCCGAGCCGCGGGCGGGTCAACCCTCGCACCATCGCAGCAGGCATGCGGGTTGGCGCGGGGTGCCGGGCTGGCCCGGTATTTGCATGGAAAGCGGATGATTTCGAATCGGGACGGACGACGGCCAAGACCATGCTGAACACGAACCTGCACAACGTGATGACCGTCGACGTGGAGGACTACTTTCAGGTCGCTGCCTTCGCGCCCAACATCCGGCGCGAGGACTGGGGAAGCTGGCCCTGCCGGGTGGAGGCCAACCTGGAGCGCATCCTGGCGCTGTTCGACAGCCGCGGGGTCAAGGCCACCTTCTTTACCCTGGGCTGGGTGGCCGAGCGCTATCCGGGCGTGCCCCGCGCCATCGTCGACAACGGCCACGAGCTGGCCAGCCACGGCTACGGCCACGAGCGCGCCAGCGACCTGACGCCCGCCGCCTTCCGCGCCGACATCGACCGCTCCAAGAAGCTGCTCGAGGACCTTGGCGGGGTGCCGGTGCGCGGCTACCGGGCGCCCAGCTTCTCGATCGGCGCCGCCAACCTGTGGGCCCTGGACGAGCTCGCCGAGGCCGGCTACCGCTACAGTTCCAGCATTTATCCCATCGCCCATGACCACTACGGCATGCCCGAGGCACCGCGCTTCCCTTACAGGCCGGAGCGCTGCCCGGCCCTGCTGGAGGTGCCGCCCACCACGGTCAGCCTGATGGGGCGCAACCTGCCGGCCGCTGGCGGCGGCTATTTCCGCCTGCTGCCCTACGGAATCTCGCGCAGCCTGATCCGCCGCGTGAACGAGGCGGAGGGACGGCCCTGCATGTTCTACTTCCACCCCTGGGAGATCGATCCCGATCAGCCGCGCGTGCCGGGGGCGAGCGCGAAGAGCCGCTTTCGCCACTACGTCAACCTCCATCGCATGGAGGGCAAGCTGGACCGCCTGCTGGGCGACTTCCGCTGGGGGCGCGCGGACCAGGTGTATGCGGGCGAGTTGTGAGTTTTCAGTTGTGAGCCTTGAGTTGCCAGGCGGCCACGCCGCGAAACCATAATCAGCGACTAAGCACTCACAACTCAACATTCGAAACTCTATTGCAACCCATGTCTGATCTGACTGTCCGGCGCGTCCGGGATGAGGACGCCGCCGCCTGGGACGCGTTTGTGCAGGCGCTGCCCGAGGCCACCTTCTTCCATCGCTTGGGCTGGAAGACCGTGCTGGAGGAGGCCTTCGGCCACCGCCCCCATTTCCTGCTGGCCGAGCGGGCGGGCCGCATCGAGGGGGTACTGCCGCTGGCCGAGATCAAGAGCCGGCTGTTCGGCCATGCCCTCATCTCCACGCCCTTCTGCGTCTACGGCGGCATCGCCGCCGCCAGCGACGCGGCCCGCGCCGCCCTGGACCGGGAGGCCCAGGCGCTCGCCGAGGCGCTGGGCGTCGGTCACCTGGAGTATCGCGACCGCGATACGGCGGCGCACGCCGACTGGCCCGGCACCGACCTGTACGTCACCTTCCGCAAGGCGCTCGATCCCGAGGTGGAGCAGAACATGCTGGCCATCCCGCGCAAGCAGCGCGCCATGGTGCGCAAGGGCATCAAGAACGGGCTGACGGCGGAGCTGGAGACGGGCGTGGACGGCTTCTTCGGCGTCTACGCCGACAACGTCCGCCGCCACGGCACGCCGGCCCTGCCCCGGCGCTACTTTGCCCTGCTGCGCCGCGTCTTCGGCGACGACTGCGAGGTCCTGCTGGTGCGCAGCCCCCGGGGCCAGGTGATCAGCGGTGTCCTCTCCTTCTACTTCCGCGACGAGATCCTGCCCTACTACGCCGGCGACGCGGTGGAGGCGCGCGGCCTGGCGGCCAACGACTTCAAGTACTGGGAGGTGATGCGGCGCGCGGTGGAGCGGGGCGCGCGCGTGTTCGACTACGGCCGCAGCAAGGTCGGCACCGGCCCATACGACTTCAAGCGCAACTGGGGCTTCGAGCCACAGCCGCTGCACTACCGCTACAAGCTGGTGCGGGCGCGGCGGGTGCCGGAGAACAACCCGAACAACCCCAAGTACCGGCTGTTCATCAAGGCCTGGCAGCGCCTGCCCCTGCCGGTGGCCAACTTCCTCGGCCCGCACATCGTGCGGAGCCTGGGCTAGGCCGGCCGGGCCCGCGACGCGAGCCATGCAAGACCTGCTCTACCTCGTCCACCGCATCCCCTATCCGCCGGACAAGGGCGACAAGATCCGCTCCTATCACCTGTTCCGCCATCTCGCCGCGCGCTATCGCGTGCACCTGGGCGCCTTCGTCGACGACCCGGAGGACCGGCGACACGCCGACGCCCTGCGTGGCCTGTGCGCCAGCCTGCGGCTGATCGACATCGGGCCGGCCGTCGCCAGGTGGAAGTCCCTGCGCGGCCTGCTCACCGGCGAGGCCCTCACCACCGTGTATTACCGCCATCCGGCCATGCGCGCCTGGGTCGATGAACGTCTCGCGGCGGGCGTCGGGCAGGTGGTCTGCTACTCCTCGGCCATGGCCCAGTTCGTCATGGCGGCGCGCGGCGCGCGGCGCATCATGGACTTCGTCGACATGGACTCCGACAAGTGGCGGCAGTATGCCCCCACCAAGCCCTGGCCGCTGTCCTGGCTCTACCGGCGGGAAGCGGATCGGTTGCTGGACTGGGAGGCCCGGGTGGCGGGCGAGTTCGACGCCGGCCTGTTCGTCTCCGCCCAGGAGGCGGCCGACTTCCGCGCCGCCGCGCCGGCGGTGGCGGACCGGGTAGGCTGGTACGGCAACGGCGTCGACGCGGACTACTTCTCCCCCGAGCGCGAGTATGACAACCCCTACGCGCCGGGCGTGGAGGCGGTGGTGTTCACCGGCGCCATGGACTACTGGCCCAACGTGGACGCCGTGTCCTGGTTCGCGCGCGAGGTCTTTCCAGCGGTTCGCGCGGCGCGCCCCCGGGCGGAATTCTGCATCGTCGGCAGCCGGCCATCGTCCGAGGTGCAGGCCCTGGCAAGGCTGCCGGGCGTCCGGGTCACCGGACGGGTGCCCGACGTGCGGCCCTACCTGGCGCATGCCCTTGCCGTGGTGGCGCCGCTGCGCATCGCCCGCGGCGTGCAGAACAAGGTCCTGGAGGGCATGGCCATGGCGCGCAGCGTGGTGGTCTCGCCCCAGGCCCTGGAGGGCCTCAGCGCCACCCCGGGCACGGAGGTGCTGCTGGCCGAGGGGGCGGAACAATACGCGGCGCGGACCTTGGAGGCCCTGGCCGGCCTGGATCTGGGGGCCGCCGCGCGGCAGCGCGTCCTCACCGAATATGCCTGGGAGGCCTGCCTGGCCAGGGTGGATGAACTTTTGCAAGGTGGAAGCACGACATGAGCGACACGACCGCGCAAGCCGTCGGAACCGAACCGGCGGCCCCCTCGGTGGCCCTGCGGGCCTGGTATCTGAGCCTGGGCCTGCTCGCCCTGACCTGGGCCGCCCTGGCCGCGCTGCTGCATCCCAGCGCCGCGTCCATGGTGGCGATCTGGGAGCGCTCGGAGACCTTCGCGCATGGCTATGTCATCCTGCCCATCGCCCTGTGGCTGGTGTGGCGAGAGCGTCACCGGCTGGCGGCGGTCGAGGCGGGGCCGGACCGACGCGCCCTGCTGCTGGTGCTGCCGCTGCTGGGCTTGTGGCTCCTGGCGCGCGCCAGCGGGGTGCTGGTGGTGGAACAGTATGCCTTCGTCGGCCTCTGGCTGACGTCGGTGTGGGCCCTGCTCGGGCCCAGGCTGGTCTGGGCGGCCATCTTCCCGCTGCTTTACCTCCTGCTGATGGTGCCCAACGGCGAGTTCCTGATGCAGCCGCTGATGGACTTCACCGCCGATTTCACCGTCGCCGCCCTGCGCCTGATCGGCCTGCCGGTGTTCCGCGAGGGGACCTTCTTCAGTCTGCCCAGCGGCGACTGGAGCGTGGTGGAGACCTGCTCCGGCATCCGCTACGTGATTGCCTCCCTGACCCTGGGTCTGCTCTATGCCTACCTGACCTACCGCACCCCCTGGAAGCGGGTCGCCTTCGCCCTGGCGGCCCTGATCGTGCCCATCATCGCCAACGGCTTCCGCGCCACCATCATCGTGCTGCTGGCCCACTACTCGGACATGAAGCTGGCCCTCGGCGTGGACCACTACATCTACGGCTGGGTGTGGTTCGGCATCGTCATGCTGGGCATGTTCTGGATCGGCCTGATCTGGCGCGAGGATCACCCGGCGGAGGCGCCCGCCGCCCCGCCGCCGCCCCGCGCGCCGCGCTCGCCGGCGGTCGTGGCGGCCGTCCTGGTCGGCCTGGTGGCGCTGGCTCCGCTGTGGGAGGGCTGGCTGGGGCAGCGCGAGGTCAGGGCCGATCTGACGGCACCCCAGCCGACCGGCGGCTGGCAAGTGGTCGACGGGGGCTTCGCGGACTGGCTGCCGCACTGGGTGGGCATGGACGCCCTGGCCACCCGCCACTACGCCCGCGGCGATGACCGGGTCCTGCTCTACGCCGCCTATTACGGGCGGCAGCGCCAGGGCGCGGAGCTGATCAACACCCAGAACTTCATGATCCGCCAGGAACACCCGGTCTGGCAGAACGTGGGGGAACGGGTGCGGGTGGTGACCATCAACGGCCACGCGCTGCAGGTCCGCGAGACCCGGTTGCGGGCGATCGACGGCCGACAGCGCATCCTGGCCTGGCAATGGAACCGGGTGCAGGGCGAGAACCTGCTCAACCCCATCCTCATCAAGCTGCGCGTAGCCATGATCCAGGTGCTGGGCGGCCATGGCGACGGCACCGCGTTGATCGTTGCCGCGCCCTATCAGGAACAGCCCGACGCGGCGGAAGCGGCGCTGACCGCCTTCCTTGCCGACATGTCGCCGGCCCTGGAAGGGATGGCCGATCGTCCATGAGCCAGGCGCCCCTGATCGCCCACGTGGTGTATCACTTCGGCACCGGCGGCATGGAAAACGGCATGGTCAACCTGATCAACCATCTGCCGGAGGGGCGCTACCGCCACGCCATCATCAGCCTGGCCGGGCACACCGAGTTCAAACAGCGCATCCGGCGCGGCGACGTCAGCTTCCACGACCTGGACAAACGGCCGGGCCACGACTATTCCTGGTATGCGCGGCTGGCGCGCCTGCTGCGCGAACTCCGGCCGGCCATCGTCCACACCCGCAACCTCAATGCCCTGGAGGCCCAGTTCGTCGCCGCCTGGCTGGGCATCCCCGTCCGGGTGCATGGCGAGCACGGCCGCGACGTGTTCGACCTGGAGGGGCGCAACTGGAAGTACAACCTGCTGCGCCGCGCCGCGCGCCCGCTGGTGCACCGCTATATCGCCGTCAGCCGGGACTTGGCCGGCTGGCTCACCGGCACGGTGGGCGCGCGCCCTGACCGCGTCACGCAGATCTACAACGGCGTCGACGGCGACATGTTCCACCCGCGCGGCGCGGCGCGGCCCGACCTCGGCCCGCCCGGCTTCTTCGCCGGCGCGCGCTGCGTGATTGGCAGCGTCGGGCGCATGGCGGCGGTGAAGGACTACCCGACCCTGGCGCGCGCCTTCATCCGCCTGAACGAGATCGCGCCGGATCCCGACGGACTGCGCCTGGTGATCGTCGGCGAAGGCGAGCATCGGGCCGTCTGCCAGCGGCTGCTGGAGGACGCCGGTCTCGCGCAGCGCGCCTGGCTGCCCGGCAATCGCGACGACACGGCCGAGCTGCTGCGCGGCCTGGATGTGTTCGTGCTGCCCTCGCTTGGGGAAGGCATCTCCAACACCATCCTGGAGGCCATGGCCACCGGGCTCCCGGTGGTCGCCAGCCGCGTCGGCGGCAATCCCGAACTGGTCCGGGAGGACGTCACCGGGACCCTGTTCCCGGCCGGCGACGCGGAGGCCCTCGCCGAAATCCTGAGCGGTTACTGCAGAGATGCCGGGCGCTGCCGATATGAGGGTCAGGCGGCGCGCGCGCGCATCGACCGGGAATTCACGCTGGAGCGCATGACGGCGGCCTATCAGGCCGTCTATGCAAGCGTGCTCGGCACAGGCGCGGCATGAGGCGGCCAAAGTACGGCCCGCGCCGGGGTTACGACAAGACGGAATGAACCAGAACGGAACATCATGTGCGGCATCACCGGCGTATTCGACCTGAGGCAGACCCGCGACGTGGACCGCGAGGCCCTCGCCCGCATCAACGACATGCAGTGGCACCGCGGCCCGGATGAGGCCGGACTGCATCTTGAGCCGGGGCTGGGGCTGGGCCACCGCCGCCTGTCGATCATCGACATCGCCGCCGGCCAGCAGCCGCTGTTCAACGAGGACGGCACGGTGGCGGTGGTGTTCAACGGCGAGATCTACAATTTCGTCGACCTGATCCCCGAGCTCACCCGCCTGGGCCACAGCTTCCGCACCCGTTCCGACACCGAGGTCATCGTGCACGCCTGGGAGGAGTGGGGCGAGGACTGCGTGCGTCACTTCCGCGGCATGTTCGCCTTCGCCCTGTGGGACCGCAACCGGCAGGTCTTCTTCCTCGCCCGCGACCGCCTGGGGGTGAAGCCGCTCTATTACGCCAGTACCGACGACGGCTGGCTGGTGTTCGGTTCGGAGCTGAAGACGATCACCGCCTGGCCGGGCTTCCGCCGCGCGATCGACGACGAGGCGGTGGAGGACTACTTCGGCTACGGCTACGTGCCGGAGCCGCGCACCATCTACAAGACGGCGCTGAAGCTGCCGCCCGGCCACCGCCTCACGGTGAAGCGCGGCCAGCCGGTGCCGGCGCCACGCGAGTTCTGGGACGTGCCCTTCCAGCCCTTGCCGGCGATGAGCCTGGCGGATGCGGAAACGGAGCTCATCGAGCGCCTGCGCGAGGCGGTCAGGATCCGCCTGGTGGCGGAGGTGCCGCTGGGCGCCTTCCTCTCCGGCGGCGTGGACTCCTCCGCGGTGGTGGCGATGATGGCGGGGCTGTCGGACCAGCCGGTGAAGACCTGCTCGATCGCCTTTTCCGAGGCCAAGTACGACGAGTCCGACTACGCCCGCCAGGTGGCGGAGCGCTACCGCACCGACCACCACGTGGACCGGGTGGAGGCGGACGACTTCAGTCTGGTGGACCAGCTCGCCCACCTCTACGACGAACCCTTCGCCGACTCCTCCGCCATGCCGACCTACCGGGTCTGCGAGCTGGCGCGCCGGCAGGTCACCGTGGCCCTGTCGGGCGACGGCGGCGACGAGAACTTCGCCGGCTACCGCCGCTACCGCTGGCACTCCTACGAGGAGCGCATGCGCCACCTGCTGCCCCTGTCCGTCCGGCGGCCGCTGTTCGGCTTCCTCGGCCGGGTCTACCCCAAGGCCGACTGGGCGCCCAAGGTGTTCCGCGCCAAGACCACCTTCGAGGCGATGGCGCGCGACACGGTGGAGGGCTATTTCCACGGCGTCTCGGTGATGGGCGACGGGCTGCGCGACCGGCTCTACAGCAAGGCCTTCAGGCAGCGCCTCGCCGGCTACCGGGCGGTGGAGGTGCTGCGCCGCCACCATGCCCGCTGCGCCCATCTCGACACGGTGAGCCAGGTGCAGTACCTGGACATGAAGACCTACATGGTGGGCGACATCCTCACCAAGGTGGACCGCGCCAGCATGGCCCACGCCCTGGAGGTGCGGGTGCCGTTCCTGGACCACAAGCTGATGGAATGGGTGTCCGGCCTGCCGGTCGAGTTCAAGCTCAGGGGCGCCGAGGGCAAGTACCTGCTCAAGCGCGCCCTGGAACCCCATCTGCCGCACGACATCATGTACCGGCGCAAGATGGGCTTCTCCATCCCGCTGGCGGAATGGTTCCGCGGCCCGCTCAAGGAGAAGCTGCGCGCCTCGCTGCTCTCCCCGCGCATGGCCGACACCGGCCTGTTCGACATGGCCTTCATGAAGCGCATGGTGGACGAGCACGCCGTGGGCGTGCGCGACTACAGCGCCTCGCTGTGGGCGCTGCTGATGTTCGCCGCCTTCCTCGAAAACCAGGACAAAGCCAAGACGACCCGATGAGCCTGAGGATCCTGCACGTCTTCGACCACTCCTTGCCGCTGCACTCCGGCTACACCTTCCGCAGCGCCAACATCCTGCGCCAGCAGCGCCGCATGGGCTGGGAGACCCACCACCTCACCAGCCCCAAGCAGGTGAACTGCACGGTGGCGGAGGAGGAGGCCGACGGCCTGCGCTTCTACCGCACCCCGCCGCCGAAGGGCCTGGCGACCCGGCTGCCGGTGCTCAACCAGTGGGCCCTGATGCGCGCCACCGAGGCCCGCCTGCTGGAGATCGCCCGGCGGCTGAAGCCGGACCTCCTGCACGCCCATTCCCCGCTGCTCAACGCCTACCCCGCCCTGCGCGTGGGCCACAGCCTGGGTATCCCGGTGGTCTACGAGATCCGCGCCTTCTGGGAGGACGCCGCGGTGGACCACGGCACCCAGGCCGAAGGCGGCCTGCGCTACATCCTCACCAAGGCGCTGGAGACGCGCGCCGTGCGCCGGGCCGACCAGGTGGTGACCATCTGCCAGGGCCTGCGCAACGACCTGATCGCCCGCGGCATCCCCGCCGACAAGATCGGCGTGGTGCCCAACGCGGTGGACGCCGAGGCCTTCGTCCTGGGCGGCCAGGCGGACCCCGCGCTACGCGAGCGGCTGGGCCTGGCCGGCCGGCGCGTGCTGGGCTTCATCGGCTCCTTCTACGCCTACGAGGGCCTTGACCTGCTGCTGCGGGCCCTGCCCATCATGCTGGAGCAGGATCCCGACATCCGCGTCCTGCTGGTCGGCGGCGGTCCCCAGGAAGCGAATCTCAAGGCCCAGGCCCAGGCGCTGGGGGTCGCCGACAAGGTCGTCTTCACCGGCCGTGTCCCGCACGGCGAGGTGAGCCGCTACTACGACCAGATCGATCTGCTGGCCTATCCGCGCCACTCCATGCGCCTCACCGAGCTGGTGACGCCCCTGAAGCCGCTCGAGGCGATGGCGCAGGGCAGGTTGTTCATCGCCTCGGACGTGGGCGGCCATCACGAGCTGATCCGCGACGGCGAGACCGGCCTGCTGTTCAAGGCCGGCGACGTGCAAGCCCTGGCCCGGCGCGCCCTGGAGGGCCTCAACCTGCCTGACCAGGGCGAGACCCTGCGCCGCAACGGTCGTCATTACGTGGAAACGGAACGCAACTGGGCGGCCACGGTGGCCAACTACCGCGCCATCTACGGCCGCGCCCTGGGTCGGGCGCTGTGAGCGAGCGGCCGCGCGTCCTCGTCCTGTCCAGCCTGTTCCCCCATGCCGGCGAGCCCGGCGCCGGGCCGTTCATCCGCGCGCGCATGTTCCGGGTGGCGCGCCACCTGCCCCTCACGGTGGTCTCGCCGAAGCCCTGGTTTCCCGGCCAGGGACTGATCCGCGCGCTGCGCCCGGGTTATCGTCCGGCGGCCGCGCGGCGGGAGACCCAGCAGGGCGTGGAGGTCCTCTTCCCCCATTTCCTGTCTCTCCCCGGCGCCTTCCGGCACTGGGACGGGCGGCTGATGGCGATGTCCATGCTGCCGCTGCTGCGGCGGCTCAGACAGGATCCCGGCTTCGACCTGATCGACGCCCATTTCGCCTATCCGGACGGTTATGCCGCCAGTCTGCTGTCACGCTGGCTCGGCGTGCCTTACACCCTCACGCTGCGCGGCACCGAGGTGCCCCACGCCCGCAACCCCAGGTTGCGCCCGAGGCTCGCCGCCGCCATGCGGGGCGCCGCCCGGGTCATCGGCGTGTCGGATTCCCTGCGCCGCCTGGCGGTCTCCCTGGGGGTGCCCGAGGAACGCACCACGGTGGTCGGCAACGGGGTGGACACCGGCCTCTTTTATCCCGTCGACCGGGCCGAGGCGCGGCGCCGCTTCGGCCTGCCGGAGAACGCCAGGGTGCTGGTCACTGTCGGCGGCCTGGTGGAGCGCAAGGGCTTCCATCGCGTCATCGCCTGCCTGCCCGAACTGCTCGCCCGGCATGCCGACCTGCACTACCTGGTGGTGGGCGGTCCCTGCCGCGAGGGCGACATGAGCGAGGCCCTCAAGCGGCAGGCCGCCCAACTGGGCCTGGCCGAGCGGGTGCATTTTCTCGGCGCCCTGCCGCCGGCTGAGCTCAAGTGGCCGCTGTCCGCCGCGGACGTCTTCGTCCTGTCCACCCGCAACGAGGGCTGGGCGAACGTCATCCTGGAGGCGATGGCCTGCGGCCTGCCGGTGGTGGCGAGCGACGTGGGCGGCAACCGCGAGGTGGTGGCGACCGACGCGCTGGGCGCCATCGTGCCGTTCGACGACCACGCCCGCCTGGCCGAGGCCCTCGACGCGGCCCTGCGCCGGGCCTGGGACCGGGACGCCATCCTGGCCCATGCCCGCGACAACGACTGGGACAAGCGCGTGGCGCAACTCCTGGCGATCTTCCGGGACGTGCATGAGGGCCGGCCAGCAGCCCGGGCCTGAGGGGCGGGGCGGATGCGGCATCCCTACCATCGCCTGTCGCCCGCCGGCCGTCTTCGGCTCTTCCTCCTGCTGCTGGTCCTGACCCTGGCCCTGCTGGCGGCCATGGGTCTCATCCACGATCCCCTGGCCGAGGGCGAGGCGGGGCGTGCGGCGCCCTGGGGGATGATCAGCCTGCAGCTCACCCACGAGGTCGACGCGGCGCGCGCCATCCTCGACGCCTGGCGGGGGCCCCTGCGCGACCGGGCCCTGTTCGGGTTGGGCTTCGATTACCTGTTCATGGCCGTCTACCCCTGGTTCCTCTCCCTGGGCTGCGCCTTGCTGGCCGAGCGGACCGGCGGCCGGACCGGGCGTCTGGGCATCGTCCTGGCCTGGTTGCTCCCGCTGGCCTGGCCGCTCGACGCGCTGGAGAACCTGGCCCTGTGGCGGCTGTTCGCGGACGGCGCGAGCCCGGCCGGGGTGGGCCTGATCTACGCCTGCGCGCTGCCGAAGTGGCTGCTTGTCGCGGTCGCGGCGGCCTATCTGGCCGGCGCCGGATTGCGGCTCGGCCTGCGGCGCGGGCGCTGAGCCGTCAAAGCCCGCGCGCCGCCAGCCACTCCTCCAGGATCAGGATCACCCAGATCATCTTGCCGAAATAGGTGGCGTGGCCGGTCATGTGCTCCTGGCGCAACTGATCGACGTAGGCGGGGTTGAGCAGGTCGCGCCGCTTGAAATCGGCCAGGCGGTCCTCGACTCGCTGGCGCAGGGGGGGGTGTTCCTTGGCCCAGACGCCGAACGGCAAGCCGAAGCCGTGCTTGCTCTTGTTGATGATCTGGTCGGGCAGGTAGCCTTTCAGCGCGGTCTTGAAGAACCAGCGCAGGTACTGGCCCCTGATCTTCCAGTCTGGCGGCACCTCGCCGGAGAAGGCCACCATGGCGTCGTCGATGAGCGGGTAGCGCACCTCGATGCCGGCCGCCTCGGTCATGCCGTTCACCTTCCTGAGGTCGTTGTCGGCCAGGGTGAACTTGAGGTCCAGGTGCAGCATGCGGTTGATGTAGGAGTCCGAGTCCGCCCGGTCGTAGGCGTCCTTCAGCAGGGCGGAGGGCAGGTGCGCGTCGACGCCGTCCAGCAGCGCCTTCGAGAACATCGCCTCGAGGGGTTGGCGGTAGATGTAGTTGTAAGACTCCATGCGTTCCGGCAGGGGGATGTTGGCCTGGCGGATGTAGCTTTGCAGCTTGCGCATCGGGGGCAGGGCGGCGAGGCCGGGCAGGCCGGCCAGGGGCTCGATCAGGCCGCCGCGCAGGAAGCCGGGCAGGGCGTGGTAGGCCTCGAACACCTTCTGCTTCGCGTAGCGGGCGTTGCCGCCGAAGATCTCGTCGCCGCCGTCGCCGGCCAGCATCACCCGGTGGCCGTCCGCCGCCGCCAGGCGGGCGCAGAACAGGGTGGGCACCGCCGATTCGTTGGCGAAGGGCTCGTCGTAGTGGCGGGCGATGATGGGGATGGCGGTGAGGATGTCGTCCGGCTTCAGGTAGTACTCGCGCGAGTCCAGGCCGAAATGCCGGGCCGCCAGGCGGGCGTACTCCATCTCGTCGAAGCCCTGCGCCTCGAAGCCGATCGAATAGGTGCGCGCCGGCCGGCCCTGCAGCTCGGCGAGCACGCCGCAGACGGTGGAGCTGTCCGTGCCGCCGGACAGGAAGGCGGCCACCTCGTCCCCGCCCCTGGCCCGGCCGACGCACTCGCGCAGCAACTGGTGGAAGCGGGCCGACTGGGCGTCGAAGTCCGTGCGCGGCTCGTCGCGGTACTCCAGGTGCCAGTAGTAGCCCCGTTCCGCCGCGCCGTTGCGCCATTGCAGCCATTGGCCCGGCAGCAGCTTCTCCACCCCGCGGAAGACCGTGCCGGGGGCGGGCAGGTCGTAGAAGTAGAAGTAGTTGAACAAGCCCTGCTCGTCCAGCCGGCGTCCCACGTCCGGGTGGGCGGCCACGGCGTCGGCCCGGTCGGCGAACACGATGCCGTCGTTGCGCGCGGCGAAGGCGAGGCTGTGGATGCCCATCCGGTCGATGGCCAGGAAGACCCGGTTGGCGCGGTTGTCCAGCACGGCCAGGGCGAAGCTGCCCTGCACCTGATCCATCATCGCCGGACCGTGCGCCTGCCACAGTCCGAGCAGCGTCGCCGCCGGGTGTGCCTCGTTCGCCTCGGTGCCCGGAAAGCGCGGGCGTCCGACGATGGCGGCGGCCAGATCACCCTGCCGGGCGATGTCGGCGGCGGTCGCCCAAGTCGACAGACCCCACATGGCCTCGATCTGGCTGTGCAGGGGGGCCTGTGGTGGACGGTCGTCGCCGGCCAGCATGGCCTGCTGCGTGGCCAGGCCATCGCAGCCGGCGGGTTTCAACCATCCGATGAGTCCCTGCATGGGGAGACGCTCCTTGAGTTTGGTGAGGCTAGTTGCCGCTCTTGGGCATGGGGCCGCTGGCCGCCTGAGGGGAGCCTTCGTGAGGGTAGCCGGCGGAATCCAGCAGTTCCTGCCAGGCCGTCATCTCGAAGCCCTTGGCGTGGCGGCCGCCGACCTTGATCACCGGCACCTCCAGGGCACCGATCAGTTGCTTGAGCTCCACGGCATCCTCGGGCACCGACTGCGGGTTCTTGCGGGCGTGGGGGATCTTGCGCTGTGCCAGGAAGTCGCGCGCCTGGTCGCAGGGCAGGCCGCAATCGGTCACGTAGAGGCTGACCGGGTTGAGCTTGCGGGCACGCTGCATCTCGTAGCTTTCCTTGTCCGTCTCCACCACGTTGCCGCGCGGCCTGATGGTCTCCGCCTTGCGCGCCTTGGGCGGCGGCGGCTGGTCGGAATACTGCACGACGCCCTTCTCGTCGACCCAGCGGTACATCTGCCCCGCCTGGGCGCCGAGGGCGGCGAGGCACAGCAGCAAGATCAACCCATTCCTGATGCGCATGAGGATTCTCCCGGGAAGTGGGCGGATTTTAACAGCGAGCCGGCCCGGAAACGAAGACGCCGGCCTGGGGCCGGCGTCGGGTTGCGCGATGGGGCTATCAGCGCGCGCGTCGGCGGGCGGCCCAGCCGACCAGGCCGAGGCCGGCCAGCATCAGGGCGTAGGTTTCTGGCTCGGGGATGGGGGGGGCCACCGTGCTGCCGAGGTTGAAGTAGTCCGTACCTGACAGGGCACTCATGGTGGTGCCCGGGGTGAGCGTCACGCCGCTCAGGCTGGCGGTGTTGTAGAAATCCACCGTGCCGCCGTTACTCACACCGGCTTGCAGGCTTGCGACGATCAGGTAGCGGTTGCCTGTCAGGTAATCGAAATTGAGGGTGCCGCTGTCGTTGAAGGATCCGGTCAGATAGGCGCCACTCTGGCCCATGCTCAAGGTGGCATTCACCGAGTCGTCGAGACCCATCACGGTAACGTCGAAATTCCAGTTTCGTGTGCTTTCAAAAGCGCCTGGCGATCCATAAAACCAAGCAGTGAAGCCGCCAGAAAGTCCCCCGGCATGACCGTCCACGGTAAACGTGGCCGAATAGGTACCGTCGGCGTCGAAGGTCAGGACATCGACCCACTGGCTGCGGGCGCTGGCTGCAAAGCTGAGGCTGCGCTCAAAGTTTCCATCATCATCATATTCCTCGCCCCCGAAGAGGCTCAGCGCGTGGGCATGATTATGCCCAAGGGTCGTGTATGAAGTTGCCGCCGCACCACCCGGGGGGTTGTAATCGTTAGTGACATACCAGCCATCTACCGCACCAGTTGGGTTGAGTGGTCTGGTGGTGGTCCAAATGCCGTGGGATGAGGTTTTCTGTTCGAAGTTGTCGTAATAATAGGAACTGTTGTTGATCAGCACCTCGACGACGGCGGCATTGTCGTTGCATGTCCCGACGGCATCCGAGATGTCGGCGCCGGGGAACATGGGCGCATAAAGGACGTTGCATGGGTTGATCATCGGGGGAGCGGTAGCGGCTTGGGCGGCGGATGCGGCGAGAAGCAGGCTGCTGCCCAGGATGGGGATCAGGATCTTTTGCATGGACGGATACCTCTTTATCTATCAGGCGTCTGTATCTAGCAAAATTTGTGCCAAATGCCAATGGCAGCGCCGAAAAGCCTTGTCCGAAGGGGGGGCTCCATTCTGGTGCATGCCCCTTGATTGGGTAGTGTCAAATGTTTCGACGCCTTGGCAGGGTTTTGTGGTTTTCGCTGTCAACTAGTCCGACATTCTGTTCTGGCCCTCAAGCCATGCCATTGTGCCGCAGCAGGGCATCGATGGTGGGTTCCCGCCCGCGGAAGGCCTTGAACGACTCGATGGCCGGCCGTGAGCCACCCTGGGCCAGGATCTCGCTCCAGAAGCGGTGGCCGACGTCGGGGTTGAGGACGCCGCCGACGTGGCTCTGCGCCTCCTCCTCGAACAGGCTGTAGGCGTCGGCCGACAGCACCTCCGCCCACTTGTAGCTGTAGTAGCCGGCCGCGTAGCCGCCGGCGAAGATGTGCGAGAAGTTGTTCGGGAAGCGGTTGTAGGCGGGCGGGATGACCACCGCCACCTGCCTGCGGATCTCGTTGAGCAGTTCCAGGGCGCTCCGGCCGCCGTCCGGGTCGAAGTCGTGGTGCAGGTGCATGTCGAACAGGGAGAACTCGATCTGGCGCAGGGTCTGCATGCCGGCCTGGAAGTTCTTCGCCGCCAGCATCTTGTCGAACAGGTCGCGCGGCAGCGGCGCGCCGGTGTCGACGCGGGCGGTCATGTGCTTCAGGACGTCCCACTCCCAGCAGAAGTTCTCCATGAACTGGGAGGGCAGCTCCACCGCGTCCCACTCCACGCCGTTGATGCCCGACACGCCGAGGTCCTCGACGCGGGTGAGCAGGTGGTGCAGGCCGTGGCCGAACTCGTGGAACAGGGTGATCACCTCGTCGTGGGTGAGCAGGGCCGGCCTGCCGCCCACCGGCGGGGCGAAGTTGCAGTTGAGATAGGCCACCGGGGTCTGGATGCCGCCTCGTGTCCTGCGCCGGGTGATGGCGTCGTCCATCCAGGCGCCGCCGCGCTTGCTGTCGCGGGCGTGGAGGTCGAGGTAGAACTGGCCGACCAGTTCGCCGGCGCGGTCGCGGATGTCGAAGAACTTGACACTCTCGTGCCAGACGGGGGCCTGGGACTCGCGGATCGCGAGGCCGTAGAGGGTCTCGATGAGCCGGAACAGGCCGGCCAGCACGCGCGGCTCCTGGAAGTACTGCTTCACCTCCTGCTCGGAGAACGCGTAGCGCGCCTCCCTGAGCTTTTCCGAGACATAGGCCAGGTCCCAGGCCTGCGGGTCGGCGAGATCGAGCTCCCGGGCGGCGAATTCGCGCAGCTCGGCCATGTCGCGCTCGGCGTAGGGCTTCGCGCGGCGGGCCAGCTCGTCGAGGAAGCCGAGCACCTCGGCCGGGGTCTGGGCCATCTTGGGCACCAGGGAGACGTGTGCGTAATCGGGGTAGTCCAGCAGCCTGGCGGCCTCCTGGCGCAGCCGGACGATCCGGCCGATGAGCGGGGTGTTGTCCAGGTTCTCCGGCCCGAACTCGGAGGCGCGGGTGACGTAGGCGCGGTACATCTCCTCGCGCAGGGCGCGGTTGGCGCAGAACTGCATGACCGGCAGGAAGGAGGGGGCCTGCAGGTTGAGCTTCCAGCCCGCAGTGCCGTCCGATGCGCCATCCGCCCGGGCCCTCTCGGCGAACATCTGCTTCACGTCGTCCGGCAGCCCCGCCAGATCATTCTCGTCTTCGATGAGCTTCGACCAGGCGTTGGTGGCGTCGAGCAGGTTCTCCTCGAATTTCGCGGAGAGACTGGCCAGTTCCTCCTGGATGGCCATGAAGCGCGCCTTGCTGTCCTCGGGCAGCTCGGCGCCGCCGAGGCGGAAGTCCCTCAGCTCGTTGTCCACGATCTTGCGCCGCGCCGGCGCGAGGCTGGCGTACTCGGCGCTGGCGGCCAGGGCCTTGAACTTGCGGTAGAGCCCCGCGTGCTGGCCCAGTTCGGCGTAGTACTGGGTGATCTTGGGCAGGTTCTCGTTGTAGACCTCGCGCAGCTCCGGGCTGTCCAGCACCGAGTGCAGGTGCGAGACCTGGCCCCAGGCGCGGGAGAGGCGCTCGTTGCCGTCCTCCAAGGGGGCGGCGAAGCCGTCCCAGCTCGGCGGCGCGGGGTCGGCGACGAGCCGTTCCACCATTGCGCGGTTCTCCGCCAGCAGCTGCTCGACGGCGGGAGTGACGTGTTCGGGTTGGACCTCGGCGTAGCGGGGCAGGCCGGAAAAGTCGAGCAAGGGATTCATGGCGATCCTGGGTGCGGTTGATGGTGATGACTATACTTGCGGCCAGACCGCGATTTTTCCAGGGGGGCTGCGCATGGCGATCGAGGCGTTCCAGGGCAGGCTGCCGGAAATCGGCCGGGGGGTGTTCGTCCACCCCTCCGCCACGGTGATCGGCGACGTGGCGCTGGGCGAAGAAGTGTCCGTGTGGCCCGGCGCGGTGATCCGCGGCGACGTCAACGCCATCCGCGTCGGCGCCGGCAGCAACGTGCAGGACAATTCCGTGCTGCATGTGTCGCACAAGCGCCCGGAAGCCCCCGAGGGCGCGCCCCTGATCATCGGCGAGCGGGTCACGGTGGGCCACGGCGTGATCCTGCACGGCTGCACGGTCGAAGACGAATGCCTGATCGGCATGGGCTCCCTGGTCATGGACCACGCGGTGATCGAGCCGCGTGTGCTGCTGGCGGCCGGCAGCCTGGTGCCGGAGGGCCGGGTGCTGCGCGGCGGCTGGCTGCACCTGGGACGTCCCGCCCGGCCGCTGCGGCCGCTCAGCGCCGAGGAACTGGCCTGGTTCGCCTATCAAGCGGACAACTACCGGCGTTTGGCGGCGCAGTACCGGTGAGGGGGCGTGTCCCTCTCAGACCCGCTCCATGCGCTTCTTGTGCCGGTTCAGGCTGCCGGTGAGTTCCGAGATGATCTCCCCGGCGGCGTTGACGATCTGCCCCGGGCTGAAGCCGCAGTGGCGCATCTCCTTGTAGAAGGACTTGGCCAGCATGCGCGCCACCTGGTCCGGCTCGTGGGCGGCCAGGTTGACCACCGCCCGGGCGTCCGCCTGACCGGCGCTGGCGAGGGCCATCTGGGCGAAGCGCGAGTCGAGCAGCCCGCGCAGCTGCAGTTCCTGGATGCTGCGGCCCACCAGCAGGGCGGCCAGCTCCGCCAGGTAGAGTTCGTCATCCGAAAAGGCCGGCCGGTCGATCGGCTCGCTGATGTTGAGGACCCCGGCGGGTTGTCCGCCGATCGGCACCGGGCAGGCCATGAAGCTGGCCGATGCCTCCGGTCGCCGCGCCAGCTCGCGCCACTCGGAGCGGGCGATGTCGTCGCTGCGCGCCGGGCACCCGCTCGCCATCACCCGGCCGGCGATGCCCTCTCCGATGCCCGGTTCGTCCTTCCAGGCCGCCTCGGGCAACTGACCGGCGAGGGCGGCGAGCTTGAGGCGGGTGCCCTCCCGACGGCTGACGTCGCGGAGCATGAGGGAGACGCGGCGCGCGGCCAGCATCTCGCCGATCAGGGCGGTGAGGCGGTAGAGGGATTCGTCGAACGTGCCGCAGGGATCAAACGCGACGAGTTCGCGCAGCTTGCTCCGGTCATGGCCTGGCAGCATGTCTCCTCCTTGTGGTTGCGCATGCCGAGGGCGAAGCATAGGCCCTCGCCGGGGCGGGCGCCAGGGTGCGGCGCGGCGCCTCGGGCGGAGCGGCCTCAGTTCAGCGCGCTGGCGAGCTTGCGGCGGTATTCCGAGACGAGCGGGCCGCCGCCCAGCAGGTTGAACACCGCCAGCAGGGTCTTGCGCGCCGCCTCCTCGTTCCAGGCGCGATCGCGGCGGATCATCTCCAGCAGCGCGTCCATGCCCTCGGCGTGGCGGCCGGCGGCGATGAGCAGGTTGGCCAGCTTCTGGCGCGTCTCCATGTCGTCCGGCGCGGCGGCGACACGATCGCGCAGGGCCTGCTCGTCGCCCTCGCCCTGCCCCGATGCGGCGAAGGTCAGCCGGGCCAGCAGGCGCTGGGCGCGCTCTTCCTGCTTGCCGGCGGGGGACAGGCTGTCCAGCAGGCGTCGGGCCTCCTCCGCCTGGTCGAGGTCGAGGAGGAGCTCGGCGGCGTCCAGGCGCACCGCCTCGTTGGCCATGTCCAGCCGGGAGGCCTCGGCCAGCACCTGCAGGGCCGCTGCCGTGTCGCCCGCGTCGCGCAGATCGGCTGCCTTGCGGCGCAGTTCCTCGGCGGGGGAGGGGATGACGCGGGCGAGGAACTCGCGCACCGCGGCCTCGGGAATCGCGCCGGAGAACTCGTCCACCACCTGGCCGTCCACCACCGCCTTCACGCTGGGAATGCCGCGCACGCCGAAGCGGGCGGCCAGATCCTGGTTCTGGTCGGCGTTCACCTTGGCCAGGATGAACCTGCCCTGAAATTCGTCGGCGAGCTTTTCCAGGATCGGCTTGAGGGCCCGGCAGGGGCCGCACCATTCGGCCCAGAAGTCCACCACCACCGGGGCCTGGCGGGAGCCATCGATCACCACCTGCTGAAAATTGTCGCTGCCGACGTCGAAGGAATACTGTCCCATGGTCATGCCTTCCTTGTTTTGTTCCGGGTTAGGTTGATCGCCCGTGGTCCTTTTTCAAGCCCCGCTCGGGGTCAGCGTCCCTTCAGCCAACCGGTCGGGGTGGCGAGGATGCGCAGGAGCAGGCCGAGGCGGCGCGGATCGGGGGCGTGCCGCTGGCTTCGCAGCCAGGCCGCCAGCGCCTCGCGCGTCCGCCCGTGCCGGCGATGGTGGTAGGCGAGGTCGAACCAGGAGCGGGCGATGGCGCGGTCGAACAGTTGCCGCAATGGCCGGTCATCGGGGTGGCGCTGGCGCACCAGGGCGCCCAGGCGCTGGCGGATCTCCAGCACCGACAGCATCTGCTCCTCCCAGCGCTCGGGCCGGGAGGAGTAGCCCTGGCCCTCGGAGCGCTGCCGATAGAGGCCCGCCGGACACAGGCCGGCACGTCCGTCCAGGGCGGCGCGCAGCGCCCAGTCGCAGTCCCACAGCAGGCAGTGCGGCTCGTACGGGCCGATGCGCGGGAAGGCCTCGCGCCGGACCACCGGGCGCTGGAAGGCCATCGGCACCCGTTCCAGCAGGGCGGCCACCAGGCCGCGGTCGAAACGGATCAGCGGGGCATCGCTGTCGGCCCGGCCGGCCGCCGCCAGGGTGCGCGCCATGGCCTCCCGGTAGTTCCTGCCGCTGGCCTCGGCGTTGCGCCCGAACCAGTCCACCCCCATGAACACCACGTCGAGTTCCGGGTGACCGGCCAGCGCCGCCGCCGCGGCGGCCAGGTAGCCGGGCGCGTAGAGGTCGTCGTCGTCCAGGAAGGCGAGCAGACCGCCGGTGGCGGCCGCCACGCCGGTGTTCTTGGCCGCCGCCCCGCCGCGGGCCTGGTCGTGGCGCAGCAGTTTGACCGGGATGCCACCCAGGTCGAGCTGCCGCGGCGACACCGGCGGGTCGGAGGCGTCGTCGACGACGATCACCTCGGCCGGCGGCAGGCTCTGCGCCGCCACGCTGGCCAGCGCCTCCGCCAGCAGTTCCGGGCGGTTGTGGGTGGGGATGACGACCGAGATGGCGGTGGCGGGCATGGCCGGCTGCGGGGTTCAGGTCGCGGTGGTCGCGCCGGCCGGGATCAGCGCGCTGGCCAGCGCGCGCCAGGCGCGCGCCGAGCAGGGCTGCATCGCCAGGGCCCGGGCCGCCAGCCTGCGCGCGTCGCGCGCGTCGCCCATCTGCCGCGCCGCCCAGGCGGCGATGATGTGGCTTTCCGCCAGCAGCCAGGCGTACAGACGCTTGAGATCATTGTCGCGCTGGGCCGCGATGGCGTCGCGGATGCCCAGCAGCCCGCGCAGCTTGGCGCGCGCCATCTGCATCTCGTAGCGGCTCTGGCGGGTGGCCTGGCCGGCGTGCCGGCGGTAGGAGACCAGGGTTTCCGGGCTGTAGACGAACGAACCGCGGGTGGCCAGGCGCATCCACAGGGCATAGTCCTCGTGGCCGCGCATCATGGGGGCCTCGTCGAAGCCCCCGGTGGCCTCGAAGGCCGCGCGGCGCAGGAGGACCAGCCCGGGGGTGATGATGCAGGGGCCCAGCAGCAGGGCGCGCAGGATGTCCCCGGAGGGACGCGGGTAGTCGAGGGCCGCGCTGTCGGCGATGAGGCGACCCTGTTCGTCGATCTTGCGGTGGTCGCACCAGGTGGCCAGGGCCGCCGGATGGCGGGCGAGCAGGGCGACCTGGCGGGCGATCTTGTCGGCGTCCCAGAGGTCGTCGCTGTCCAGGAAGGCGATCAGTTCGCCGCGCGCGACCTGGGCGCCCCGATTGCGCGCCGCCGCCTGGCCGGCGTTGGCCTGGCGCAGCACCCGGATGCGGTCGCCATAGCCGCGCAGCAGGTCCGGCGTGGCATCGGTGGAGCCGTCGTCGACGACGATGACCTCCAGCGCGGCATGGGTCTGCGCCAGCACGCTGTCCAGGGTCTGGCGAAGAAAGGCCGTTGCGTTGTAGGCGGGGATGACCACGCTGACCAGCGGGCCGGCGTCGTCGGCCTTCATTGGTGACTCTCCGGGGGGGCGGCGGCGCAGGCGGCGCGGAAGTAGGCGATGGTGCGGGCCAGTCCGTCCTCCAGGCCAGTGGCCGGCTGCCAGCCGAGCATCTGGCGGGCGAGCGCGATGTCCGGGCAGCGCTGGCGCGGGTCGTCCTCGGGCAGGGGCTTGAAGGTCAGGGCCGAGGCCGAGCCGGTCAGCGCGAGGATGCGCTCGGCCAGTTCGCGCACGCTGCATTCCTCGGGATTGCCCAGGTTGACCGGGCCGATGCAGGCGTCCGGCGAGTCCATCAGGCGGATAAGGCCGTCCACCAGGTCGTCCACGTAGCAGAAGGAGCGGGTCTGGCCGCCGTCGCCGTACAGGGTGATGGGCGTGCCGGTCAGCGCCTGCATGATGAAGTTGGATACCACCCGCCCGTCGTCCGGGTGCATGCGCGGGCCGTAGGTGTTGAAGATGCGCGCCACCTTGATGCGCAGGGCGTGCTGGCGGTGGTAGTCGAAGAACAGCGTCTCCGCGCAGCGCTTGCCCTCGTCGTAGCAGGCGCGCGGGCCGATCGGGTTGACCCGGCCCCAGTAGTCCTCCCGCTGCGGGTGCACCTCGGGGTCGCCGTAGACCTCGCTGGTCGAGGCGAGCAGGATCTTCGCCCGCGTCCGCCTGGCCAGGCCGAGCATGTTGATGGAGCCGTGCACGCTGGTCTTGGTGGTCTGCACCGGGTCGTTCTGGTAGTGCACCGGCGAGGCCGGGCAGGCCAGGTTGTAGATCTCGTCCACCTCGACGTAGAGCGGGAAGGTGATGTCGTGGCGCAGCAGCTCGAAGCGCGGATGGCCGAGCAGGTGGGCGATGTTGTCGCGGCTGCCGGTATAGAAGTTGTCCACGCACAGGATGTCGTGACCCGCCGCCAACAGCCGCTCGCACAGGTGCGAGCCGATGAAGCCGGCGCCGCCGGTGACCAGGATCCGCCTGCGGGGGTGGCAGCCGCGCTTCATGTCGGGAACAGCCCTCAGTCCCCGCCGATGCGCCGCGCGAGCTCGGCCGCCTTGCCCGTGTAGCCGGCCGGGCTCAGCGCCAGTAGGCGTTGCTTGGCGGTGTCGGGGATGCCCAGGCCCTGGATGAACGCGGCCAGGGCCTCGCGGGTGATGCCGCCCTTGCCGCGCGTCAGGGCCTTCAGCTGCTCGTAGGGATTCTCCACGCCGTGGCGGCGCATCACCGTCTGGATCGGTTCGGCCAGCACCTCCCAGTTGGCGTCCAGATCCTCGGCGAGGCGCTGGGCGTTGGCCTCCAGCTTGTTCAGGCCCCGCAGGCAGCTCTCCCAGCCGATCAGGGCGTAGCCCAGGGCGGCGCCCATGTTCCTCAGCACGGTGGAGTCGGTCAGGTCGCGCTGCAGGCGCGAGATCGGCAGTTTCTCCGCCAGGTGGCGCAGCAGGGCGTTGGCCAGCCCCAGGTTGCCCTCGGAATTCTCGAAGTCGATCGGGTTGACCTTGTGCGGCATGGTGGAGGAGCCCACCTCGCCCTCCTTCACCTTTTGCTTGAAATAGCCGAGCGAGATGTAGGTCCACGCGTCGCGGTCCAGGTCGATGAGCAGGGTGTTGACGCGCGCGCAGGCATCAAAGAGCTCGGCCATGTAGTCGTGCGGCTCGATCTGGATGGTGTAGGGGTTGAAGGCGAGGCCCAGGGATTCGACGAAGCGGTGGGCGAAGGCCTCCCAGTCCACCTCCGGGTAGGCGGCCAGATGGGCGTTGTAGTTGCCCACCGCGCCGTTGATCTTGCCCAGGCAGGTGACGCCGGCGAGGCGCTCGACGCCCCGGTCGAGGCGCCAGACCACGTTGGCCAGCTCCTTGCCCAGGGTGGTCGGGGTGGCGGGCTGGCCGTGGGTGCGGGCGAGCATCGGCAGGTCGGCGAGATCGACGGCCAGGCCGGCAAGCCGGTCGCGCACCTGCCTGAGTGCCGGCAGCAGGACCTCGGCGCGGGCGTCGCGCAGCATCAGGGCGTGGGCGAGGTTGTTGATGTCCTCCGAGGTGCAGGCGAAGTGGATGAACTCCTTCACCCGCGTCACCTCGGCGTTGCCGGCCAGGCGCTCCTTGAGGAAGTACTCCACCGCCTTGACGTCGTGGTTGGTGGTCTTCTCGATCGCCTTGACGCGCTCGGCGTCGGCCACGGAAAAGCCCGCGGCCAGGGCGTCCAGCTCGGCCAGGGCGGCGGCGGAGAAGGGCGGCACCTCCTCGACACCCGGCTCGGCGGCAAGGGCCTTCAGCCATTCGATCTCCACCCGGACGCGGTAGCGGATCAGGCCGTGTTCGCTGAAGTAGGGGGCCAGCCGGGCGCCGCCGCGGCGGTAGCGGCCGTCCAGGGGGGACAGCGCGGTGAGGGGGGTCAGGTCCATGGAGGGTCCTTTTTTCGGCTGCGGGTCTAGGCGGTTCTGGGCCGGTTGCGCAGGGCCATGGTGATCTGGTTGCGCAGCGACTTGATGAGTCCCAGGGTCTGTTGCGACACCTGCATGGGGACGTCCCGCCGGTCGGCGTAGATCAGGGCGACGGTGCGCTGCCCGACGCTCATCGGCAGCAGCAGGAAGGAGCGGGCCGTGCCCAGGCGCGCATACCAGGCCGGGATGCGGCCGCGGATGTTGTCCGCGCCGGTGTCGGTGATGAGGACGTCGGCATTCTTGCTGATGGCGGCGTGGAAGACGTCGGCGTTGAAGGCCATCGGGATGCGGAAGCCGGCGCGCAGGGCACCGGCCTGGCCGCCATGGGCGATGCGGCCGGTCAGGAACTGGTTGGCCGGGTCGACGGTGCAGATGACGACGTTGTCGAAACTGCCGCTGCGGTAGAGGAGCTCGGCCACCACCTGGAGCATGTCCTTGGGATGGGCGTTCTCCAGCAGCATGTTGGTCAGCTCCTGCAGACCGTTGATGAGCACGCCGTTGGGGTCGCTCGCCACGGCGGGCGCGGTCCCATCCAGCGCGGCCGCATCGCCTTCCATGGCGGGCTGCGTGGCCGGCTGACGGTCGAGCAGCTTGCGCAGCAGCGGACTCTGTCGGGCGTCCGCCTGGAGCAGTCCGACCTCCTTCTCGGCCGCCTCGCTGGCCTGGTAGATGGCCTCCACCATCAGCGGTCCCGGCAGGGCGACGCTCTTGTCGTAGCGCCGGGCGATCTTGCTCACGGCGCGGCCCAGCTCCTCCTGGGGCGTGTGGCGCACCACGTCGTACAGGTCCCGGGCCAGGTTGGCGATCACCTGGTGGCGCGCCGCGCTCGGCTTGACCGGGCCGTCCGGCAGCGGGCTCATGCCCTCCAGCAGGTCGGTCGGCAGGTGCCAGTGGCGCCCCACCGCCAGGCCGATCTCGTCATAGGTCAGGCCGAACACCTTGCGCGCGGCGGCGTCCTCGCCGAGTCCTTCGTTCTCCATCAGCCGCGCCACCTGCTTGTTGGCGTCGAAGAAGTGCAGGTGGGCCAGCAGCCGGCCCAGGTTGCGGAACAGGGCGCAGATGAAAACCGCCTCGGTGTCCCGGTAACCCAGCTTGCGGGCCAGGGTGCGGCCGATGACGCCGCAGTAGAAGCTCTCGATGGTCTCGTTCTTGAGTTCCTGGGCCTGGGCATGGTTCTGCAGGTGCTCGAACAGCATCAGCGATAGCGCCGTGTCGCGCACCGTGTCGTAGCCCATGATGACCACCGCGCGCGAGATGGTGCTGATCGGCTGGCTGCCGAACTGGCCGAACTGCACCGAGTTGACCAGGCGCAGCAGCTTGTTGGTCAGGGAGACGTCCTTCAGGATGGCGTCGGTGAGCTGCTCGGCGTGGCTGTCCTCGGCGGAGACGATGCGGTTGACCTGGGCGATGACATGGGACAGGGCCGGGAAGTCCTGGCCGGCGGACAGCTCCTCCAGCATGCGCAGGGTCTCGGCGCCGCCCTGGGCGTTCTGCGTGACCGGCTGGCTCACAGCGGCCTCCGATCCGCGTAGGCCTGGGCGATGGTCAAGCCGTCCACATATTCGAGCTCGCCGCCGGCCGGCACGCCGCGGGCCATGCGCGTGACGGCGAGGCCGCGCGCCTTGAGCAGTTCGCCGACGTAATGGGCGGTGGCCTCGCCCTCGACGGTGAAGTTGGTGGCCAGGATCACCTCCTCGGTGACGCCGTCCTGGGCCCTTTTCAACAGACGGTCCAGGCCGATCTGCCGGGGTCCGACGCCGTCCAGGGGCGACAGCCGCCCCATCAGCACGAAATAGAGGCCCGGATAGGCGTGGGTCTCTTCCAGACGGTTCAGGTCCACCGGCATCTCCACCACCGCCAGCAGGCGCGGGTCGCGGCGCGGGTTGGCGCATAGCTCGCAGACCGGCGTCTCGCTGAAGTTGTTGCAGCGCTCGCAGGGATGCAACCGCTCCAGGGCCGCCGTGAGGCTGGCGGCCAGTCGCCCGGCGCCCGTCCGGTCGCGCTGCAGGAGGTGATAGGCCATGCGGGCGGCGGATTTCGGCCCCACGCCGGGCAGGGCATGCAAGGCGTCGATCAGGGCGGCGAGGGCGGGTGGATGCATCATCGGGTGAGGGGTGAGACGTGAGGGGGGAACCCTCCGGCACTCTCCTCCTCACTCCTCACCGAATCAGAACGGAAACTTCATCCCCGGCGGCAGGGGCATGCCGGCGGTGACGCCGGCCATCATCTCCTGGGTGGTGGCCTCCACCTTGCGCACGGCGTCGTTGACGGCTGCGGCGATCAGGTCCTCGAGCATTTCCTTGTCGTCCGTCATCAGGGAGGCGTCGATCGCGACCCGCTTCACGTCGTGCTTGCCAGTCATCACCACCTTCACCAGCCCGGCGCCGGACTGGCCTTCCACTTCCATTTCCGCGATCCGCGCCTGGGCCTTCTGCAGGTTCTCCTGCATGGCCTGGGCCTGCTTCATCAGGTTGCCGATGCCGCCTTTGATCATGATCTCATCTGCCTCTCAAAAGGGGTTCTAGTGTATTGCCTCAACCGGGGATCGTGGGGTTCACGCGAGGGGTTTGATCTGGGTGATCCTGGCGTCGAACTCACGCAGCACGGACTGCACGAAGGGGTCGTCGTAGATGGCCGCCTCCGCCTCGCTCTGGCGCTGCTCCCGCGCGCGCGCCTCGACCAGCGCCGGGGCGGCGCCGGTACTGGCGCCGAACACGAACTCCACGCGCAGGCGCTCGCCCAGGCGCTCGCGCAAGGTAGCGCGCAACTTGTCGCCGAAGCTTTCCAGCAGGGGCTTGCGGGCCTCGGGCAGGCACAGGCGGAGCAGTTCCGGAGAGCGCTCCAGCAGTTCGCAGTGGGAGGCAAGCTGCTTGGCCCCGCCGGTCAGGCGATTGGTCAGGGCGATCCAGTCCGTGGCCTCGGTCTCGCTGCCCGCGGCGGGGTAGGGCACGGCATCGCTTGCCTGCGGAGGGGTTGCCACTTCAGGGGCGTCCACCGTCATGGCCGCTGGCACCGGCACGGATGCCGCCGCGCGGTCGGGGGGAGGCGTGGCGCGTTCGTCCTGGCGAGGTGGGCGGCGCGCGGATCCCGTGTCGCCGCTGTCCGGCGCGAACGCCAGCATGCGCAGCAGGGTCATGGAAAATCCGGCGAACTCGTCCGGGGCCCATTCCAGGTCGCGGCGGCCCAGGGTGGCGATCTGGTAGAACAGCTGCAGGGTCTCGGCGTCCAGCCGGTGCGCCAGCCGGAACAGGCGGTCGCGCTCCGGCGCGTCCTCGGCGACGGCCTCCGGGACGGTCTGGGCCAGGCTGATCTGGTAGAGCAGCGCGGCCAGATCCTGCAGCGTGGCGTCGAAGGACAGGCTGCGCTCGGCGATGCGTTCGGCCTCCCGCATCAGTCGCGGTCCGTCGCCATCGGCCAGGGCCTCCAGGACCGGGTACAGATAGGCCTGGTCGAGCACCCCCAGCATGGCGCCGGTTTCCGCCTCCTTGACCGAGCCGCCGCCGTAGGCGATGGCCTGGTCGGTCAGCGACAGGGCGTCGCGCATGCTGCCGGCGGCGGCGCGCGCGAGCAGCTGCAGGGCGCCGGGCTCGCAGGGGACCTGCTCGGCGCCGAGCACGTGCCTGAGGTGTTCGGCCACCCGCGCCGCCGGCAGCTGCTTGAGGTTGAACTGCAGGCAG
>JALOTG010000243.1 GCA_025458005.1 Thiobacillaceae bacterium | reverse complement strand
AGAAGTCGGTGCGTGCCGGCCGCCAGAGCCCGCGCAGGAAGGCGAGGGCGTCAGCGCTCATCGTCCTCGGCCGGTTGGGGGGCGCGTGTCGATTCCAGCACGGTGTCGAGGGCGTCCCGGCGGGTGGCTTCCCGATGTGTCGCGGGGTCCGCTGGCCGGGCCCCGGCCGGCGCGGCCACGGGCGCCTCCTTGATGGGGGCAATCGGCGCGAACTGGCTGCGGATCCCCGCCTCGGTATGGCCCAGTTGCCACTCGCCCCGGTGCCACATCACATAAAGGTAGGCCTGGTCATGCAGGTCGCCGTCCTCGTCCACCCAGGGGGCGAGCCAGAGGCGCAGCACCCTGGGTGGAGACAGCAGGGGCGTGCCGGCGGCCGGCGCGGTGCCGGCGGGCGGACGGGCCCCGTAGGACCTGGGCTCGGCAGCAGGGGGTTGAGGGTCGGTGTCGCTCGCGGGCCGGGTCGGCAGCGTCCCGGCCAGGGTGTTGGCATACACGCCGGAGACGGAGGTACAGACCACCCCATCCGGCGCTTGGCAGGCGAACTCGCTCTTGCCATCCAGGCCGGCCATGTTGGCGCAGGCCGACAGGGCGGGCAGCAGCAGAAGGACGGCCCGCTTCATGGTCGCGTCTCCCCGGCGGCGGCTTTCCGCTCCCCCTCCCCCAGAAAATCCTCGATGCGCCGGGCGGGCGCCGCCCCCGCCAGGTGCCGGCCGCGGACATCGAACAGGGCGGGGGTGCCCTCCACCCCCAGGCGGCGGGCGAGCTCGATGTTGCGATCGATGGGATGGGCGCACTCGGCGGCAGGTGGTGCCTTGCCCTCCAGCATCAATGCCTTCCAGGCGGCGGCCCGGTCCGGCGCGCACCAGACGGCGATGGCCCTGGAACGCGCCTGGGGATGCAGTTCCGCCAGGGGATAGAGGAAGGTGTGGACGCTGACGTTGTCGAGCTTGGCCAGTTCCTGCTCCAGCTTGCGGCAGTAGGGACAGTCCGGGTCCGAGAACACGGCCAGCACCCGGGCACCGTCGCCGCGCACGCTGGTGATGGCATCCGCCAGGGGCAGGCTGGCGAAGTCGATGCGCCGGGCCGCCTCCAGGCGGTCCGCCGTCAGGTCACGCTGCTCGCGCATGTCATAGAGGTGGCCGAACAGGAAGTGGCGCGCGTCGCTGCCGACATAGGCCAGGTTGCGGCCCATGGTCACCTCGTAGATGCCGGGCAACGGGGTGGGCCGGATGTCCCGGAAGCTCGTGGCGGGATAGGCGGTCTTGAGTGCGGCCTCGATGCGTGTGACCGGGTCCGGGTCGGCGGCCCAGGCCGGGCCGGCCAGGGCGAGGCAGGCAAGGAGTGTCAGGGTCGGGATTCTCATGGCTTAGCGCGCTCCATAGCGTTTGCCGGATTCAAGGGAGACATCGGCCGAGGCCTCGCCCATGGGCAGCATCGCGCCCTTGGTGATGACCACGTCCACCAGCCGGCCGGCATCCACTTCCACCACCGGGTAGAGCTTCTCGGCGAGCGAGATGTAGTACTGGGCGAGGCGGTCCATGGCCTTGCCCACCCCGGAGGAAATGCCGGCCTTGAGCTCCTCGCCCGGCTTGACCGTGCTGGTGGAACCCAGCGGTGAGGTGGAGGTGGTGGAAGCACTCTGCTGGAAGGCCTGGCCCAGGCCGGAGCCGATACCGGCGATCAGCGCGTTGGCCAGCACCTGGCCCTGCTTGGTGATGAGCCGGCCCATCACCCCCGCCTTGCCGTCCTCGCCGGCCACATAGCCCTTGATGGGCAGGTCCAGGGCCTCACCGCTGGCCGAGACGCAGGACAGGGACTCGGTGCGGATGTAGGCCCGCTCCGAGGACAGGTCGCCATAGCCGGAACCGACGATGAGGCAGTCCTTGGTCTTGAGGCGGAACTGGTTGGGCAGTTGGGCGTGGTCCACCAGGCGCAGCAGGACCGGGTGGGGGTTGCTCTGGGCCTGGCCTCCGGTGGGGGCGTTCAGCCCCGCCAGCAGCACCGCCCGCACGAAGGAGCCGGCGGGCAGGTAGGTGCCGGGGGTTTTGGCGGCCGGTTTCTCCTTGCCGGCGTCCACCGCGGATGGCGGGCGGGCATCCGGCGCCATCCCCATCTCGCCGGACTCGATGCCCCGCTCCGGCAGGGGCGCGGGTACGCCCACCGGCGCCGGCTGTCCCGGCACCGAGGTGGGCGGCGGCAGCGGCACCACCGAGGCCGGCCGGGTCGGGGCCAGGGGCGGAGGCGGCGGCAACGCCGGAATACCGGACGGTAGCCCTGGCGGGAATCCTGACAAATGCGCTGGCAACTGAGCCGGCAACCGGGATGCGGCCAGCTTCTCCGCCTCCTGGCGCTTCATCAGCTCGTTGAGCTCGGAGACCGAGCGCTCCAGGCGATCGATGCGGGTACCTTCCTGGCCGCGCCAGGCATCCTTGGGATCCACCCCGGCGCCGGCCGGCGCCACCGCCAGGGGGACGGGTTTCTCCGGCAGATCGGCGCCCTGGGGAGACTGGCCCATGCGCATGAAGGCCACCAGGCCGATCAGGCCCAGCCCCACCAGGATCAGCACCCCGCCAGCGATCAGGGCCTGCCGGCGCCGGACGGCCGCCGCCGCGCCGGAAAGCATGGGCTGGGCGCCCTGGCGACCGAGCATCATTCGTCCCCCTGCCGCTGGCGGATCACGAACACACGGCTGGCCTCGCCGGGATTCAGGGCCTGGTTCTCCACCGCCACGGCCAGCACCCCGGGCCGGAAGAGTTCCGGCTCCGCCACCCGCATTTCGGTGGCGCCGGTGTTGGTGAGCTGGAACAGGTCGGCCACCACCGCCGTACCCAGCCAGGAGCGCAGATGCACGAAGCGGCTGCCCTGCCACAGGCGCAGCGTCTCGCCCCGCTCCCGCACTTCCATGTCGGCCGGCAGGCGGTCGGCGGCCAGCATCAGGGCGAGGGCCTTGACCATGCGCTGGCGGGAGTCGCTCCGTTCGGCGGCGGAAGGTTGCGCCGCCCGCCGCGCCGGGTCCTTCAGGATCAGGCTCTCGGCGGGCATGTCCACGGGCTGCAGGGTCAGCGCATAGGTGGCGCCCGACTCGGCGGTCAGGAACAGGGAGGCGGGCTCGCCCCGGTCCAGGGGCCGCACGTAGAGTTGGCCGGTGCGGGGGTTCTTCTCGATGGCGAGCCGCCCCTTGAGGGCATGCCAGGACTGGATGCGGCCCTCCGAGAGGGCGATGCGGGTGAGGTCGTCGGCGGCGATGCGGGCAAACGCCGTTTCGCCGTCGCGCACCGGCAGCACCTGCAGGGCCCAGGCCGGCAGCGTCGCCAGCAGGAGGCTAAAGGCCAGGATGGGTCTGAGTGCCGAAAGGATCATCTTGCGAGGTCTCCCTGAGGGTGGTGACGACGGTGCGTCCGCCGTCATAACGGAAGGCCACCAGCACGGTGAGCGCCCGCGGTGGCGAGGCCTTGTCGGTGACGTAGGTGGTGAGTTCGCCCCGCACCGCCAGACGCAGTTCATCGGACTTGTCGTGCAGCACGCTTCGAGGAGAAAACAGCGTGGCGACCTGATCGCGCTTCACCCGCTCGGCCGCCAGCCGGCCAGCCTTCTCCAGGGCGCCGTGGGCCTCGGGGGCGGCGTACTTCAACAGGGCCGCGTTCTGGAAATCGACGGATGACGGGGTGACGTTGTAGGTCAGTTGCAGGACGAACAGGGCCATCTGGTCCAGGTAGTCGCGCGAGACCCGGTCGGCCTCCACCCAGAAGCCGCGCTCGATCTGGGGCGGCAGGAAGGTGACCCGGTCCCGGTCCTGGTGCAGGAAGATGTGCAGGGCCAGCAGCAGGCAGGTGGCGGACAGCACCGCCAGTAGTGCCTGTGACGCCCGGCCGATGCCGGTGC
>JALOTG010000242.1 GCA_025458005.1 Thiobacillaceae bacterium | reverse complement strand
GGCGGAGACGAGGCGGTAGTCCACCTGGCGCCCGGATTCAAGCAGGTGCAGCCGGGCCACGCGCAGCGCCTTCTCCGACAGGTCGATGCCGGTGACCCGGGCGCCGGCCTCGGCCATGGACTCGGCCAGGATGCCGCCGCCGCAGCCCACGTCCACCACCAGCTTGCCGGCGATGCGGGCCTGGCGGTCGATCCATTCCAGGCGCAGGGGGTTGATGTCATGCAGGGGCTTGAACTCGGAGTTCGGATCCCACCAGCGGTGGGCGAGTTGGCTGAATTTGTCCAGTTCGGCTTGGTCGGCGTTGGTCATGCGGGCACTCCTGTCGAGGACGCCTATTGTGTTGCAGGCGCGGCGGACGCGCCAGCCGTTCAGGCGGGCTGGTCCCCGGCGTGGCGGTCGTAGTGGCGCCGGAACAGGGCCTCCAGGTCGTCGATGACCTCGCCGGAGGGACGCTTGTGCACCACGTGCTGGGCCATCAGGCTGGAGGTCTCGTGCAGCAGATCCTTGCTGTCCAGCATGGGATAGGTAGAGCGCAGGCGCTTGATGGCCTTGACCACGTTCTCCTCGGCCGGGCGGGGAATGTCCAGCGGCGCCTGGCTGGCGCGGGACTCGGCCTCGGGCGCGGCGCGGGCGGCGAGGAACTCGGCGTAGTCGAGCAGGCCCGCCCGCTGCGTCGGCGGCAGCGCGCGAAAGAGGCGGAGCAGCCTGCGCTCGTCCTGGGTCATGGCCGATCAGAGGGCGATGTCGATCTGATTCTTCACCAGGGGGCTGGATTCGAGGAACTCCAGGAAGGCCTGCAGCAGCTTGCTGCGGAACTTCTCCTGGGGATAGACCAGGGTGAGCTGGCGGCGCAGCGGCGGACTGAGGGGGATGGCGACCAGCTCACCGAGGCGCACCTCCTTGGCCACCGTGGTGCCGGACACAATGGCCACGCCCAGACCGGCGGCGACAGCGCCCTTGATGGCCTCGCGACTGCCCAGCTCCATGACCAGGTTCATCTCGTCCAGATTGACGCCGTTGCCGCGGAAGAAGTCGTCGATGCATTCGCGGGTGCCGGAGCCCGTCTCCCGGCTGATATAGGGATGCGAGATGACCTGCTCCGGGCTCACGGTGGAGCGCCTGGCCAGGTCCGAGTAGGGGGCGCAGATCATCACCAGCTCGTCCTCGCAGCAGACCTGGGTGACCAGGTTGGGATGATGCGAGGGCGATTCGATCAGTCCGATGTCCAGCGTGTGGTCGGCCACCTTGCCCTCGATGGTCTCGGAGTTGGCCACCGTCAGCCGCGCCTGGGTTTCCGGGTGCTGCTGCTTGAACTCCCCGAGCAGCTTCGGCAGCATGTACTCGGCGATGGTGGTGGAGGCGCCGATCAGCAGCGGCCCGCTCACCTGGCCGGTCAGTTCGGAGATGCGCGCCTCCATCTCCGCCGTCATGTTCAGGATGCGCTCGGCATAGTCCAGGGCCAGCTCGCCGGCCGGGGTGAGGGAGATCTTGCCGTGGGAACGCTCGAACAGCCGGGTGTTGAAGTGCTCCTCCAGCTGCTTGACCTGGAAGGTGACCGCCGGCTGGGTCATGAACAGCAGTTCGGCCGCCTTGGTGAAGGACAGTTGCCTGGCAACGGTGTAGAAGACTTGCAAGCGGCGGTCGGCCATGGCATCGAATGCATGAGCAATTAATTTAATTTATTGAATCATAATTTTCTTATTCAGGCCAGCCACCTCTCCCCTTCCCCGCGGCAGGTCGGCCACGTCTAACCAGGGGAAATGCAGCCTCATGGGGCCGTGATGGCACACGCCATGGGCCCATGATATAAGTCAGGCCCGACAAACAACCATAACCGATCCCAAGGGTCCTCATGGATCGTGGCTTCTACATCATCATGGCGGCGCAATTCTTTTCCGCGCTGGCCGACAACGCCCTGCTGATCACCGCTATCGCCTCCCTGAGGGAACTCCAGGCCCCCGCCGAGTACGAACCCCTCCTCAAGCTGTTCTTCACCATCTCCTACGTGGTCCTGGCGGCCTTCGTCGGCGCCTTCGCCGATTCCATGCCCAAGGGCCGCGTCATGTTCATCAGCAACAGCATCAAGGTGCTGGGCTGCGTGCTCATGATCGCCGGCGTGAACCCCCTCTACGCCTATGCCCTGGTGGGCCTGGGGGCGGCCGCCTACTCGCCGGCCAAGTACGGCATCGTCACCGAGTACCTGCCGCACAGCAAGCTGGTGGTGGCCAACAGCTGGATCGAGGGGCTCACCGTGTCGGCCATCGTGCTGGGCACCATCGCCGGCGGCTGGCTGATCAGCCCGGCGGTCAGCGAGGCCTTCCGCCTGGTGGACGGCTGGCTGTTCGACGGCCGCGAGGGCTCCCTGCTCGACTACAGCATGGCCTGCATCGCCGGGCTTTATGTCATCGCCGCCATCTTCAACCTGTGGGTGCCCAACACCGGCGTCGACCACAAGCCGACGCACCGCAACCCGATCTTCCTGATGCGCGACTTCGCCCATTGCGTGCGCCTGCTCTGGCGGGACAAGCTGGGCCAGATCACCCTGGCGGTCACCACCCTGTTCTGGGGCGCCGGCGCGACGCTGCAGTTCATCATGCTGCGCTGGGCGGAGCACTCCCTGCACCTGCGCCTGGACGAGGCGACCTACCTGCAGGCCGTGTTCGCCGTCGGCATCGCCATCGGCGCGGTGCTGGCCGGCCGGCTGATACCCATCGACAAGTCTGTCCGGGTGGTCACGGTGGGCATCGTCATGGGCCTGAGCGCCACCCTGATGGTGCTGGTGGAAGGCGAGTTCTCAGCGGTGCTGTTGATGCTCGTCGTCGGCGCCATGGCCGGCTTCTTCGTCGTGCCCATGAACGCCCTGCTGCAGCACCGCGGCCACATCCTGATGGGCGCCGGGCATTCCATCGCCGTGCAGAACTTCAACGAGAACCTGAGCATCCTGGTCATGCTGGCCCTCTATGCCGTGCTGGTGTGGGCCGACCTGTCCATCGACACGGTGATCATCCTGTTCAGCCTGTTCATTGCCCTGAGCATGTTCCTGGTACGCCGCTGGCACCTCAGGAACATGCGCGAGCACAAGGACGAACTGGAGCGCCTGCTGGCCACCGCCGCCAACCTGCATCACGCCCCCGCCGCGGCCCGCGCGCCGAATGTCGCCGCGGACCTGCGGGAGGTGCTGCCGCCGCCGGGCACGGTCCTCCAGAAGGTCAAGCAGATGGCGCGCAAGCCGGTACGGGGCAGGCGCCGCAAGAGACGCTGAATACGGACCGGCTTCGGCAGCGCAGACCGCGTGCGCGTCGACGCGGCGCGAGGCCAGGGTGGATCACAGCCTGAGCGGACGGTCGGGCAGCTCGTTGGGATTGTTCGCCTGGCGCGGATGGACGCTCTCCAGAACACGGCCAATGCCGGCGATGCCCTGGATCACCCCCTCCTCGTATCGCCCGGCGCGGAAACGCCGCTCCATCTCCCTGCAGATGTCCTCCCAGCGTTCCTGGGGAACCCGTTGGGTGATGCCGCGGTCGGCGACGATCTCCACGTCCCGGTCCGCCAGCAGCAAGTAGACCAGCACGCCGTTGTTGGCCTCCGTGTCCCATACCCGCAGGTCGGAGAACACCTCCACGGCGCGCTGGCGGGCGGACTGGCCGCGCAGCAGCGGCAGCGGGCCCAGGCTGGCCTCGACGGCGAAGCGGATCTCGCCCGTGTGTCGGACTTCCGAATCGGCGATGGCGGTCTCGATGCGCGCCAGGCTGGCGGCCGGGAGGGCGCGCCGGGCGAGCCAGTCGGGATAGACGAGGTGCTTGAGGATGCGCTTGAGGTTCATGGTCGTGCTCACCAGCGGCCCGAGGCCCCGCCGCCGCCGAAACCGCCGCCACCGCCCGAGAAGCCACCGCCGCCGAAGCCTCCTCCGGTGCCGAAT
>JALOTG010000081.1 GCA_025458005.1 Thiobacillaceae bacterium | reverse complement strand
CAGGATGGTGTTGATGAAGGCCAGGGCCGCGCCGCCGGTGGCTTCCAGGTTGGAACCGGCGTTGAAGCCGAACCAGCCCACCCACAGCAGGGAGGCGCCCACCATGGTCATCGGCAGGCTGTGCGGGGGCATGGGGTCGCGGCCGTAGCCGACGCGCTTGCCCAGGAGGAGGGCGCCCACCAGCGCGGCGATGCCGGCGTTGATGTGCACCACGGTGCCGCCCGCGAAGTCCAGGTCGCCCTTCTCGAACAGGTAGCCGCCGGTCGCCCAGACCATGTGCGCGATGGGCAGGTAGGAGAAGGTGAACCAGAGCGCCGCGAACACCAGCAGGGCGGAGAACTTCACCCGCTCGGCGAGGCCGCCGACGATCAGCGCCACGGTGATGGCGGCGAAGGTCAGCTGGAAGGCGACGAAGGTGAACTCCGGGATCACCACGCCATCGGTGAAGGTGGCCGCCGTGCTGTCCCCGGTGATGCCGGCGAGGAACATCTTCGACAGGTCGCCGATCGCCCAGTTCATGCCGCCGCCGTCGCCGAACGCCAGGGAGTAGCCATAGACCGCCCAGAGGATGGAGATCAGGCAGAAGATGGCCAGCACCTGGGTGAGCACCGACAGCATGTTCTTGGCGCGCACCAGGCCGCCATAGAACAGGGCCACGCCCGGGATGATCATCAGGATCACCAGCAGGGTGGAGACCATCATCCAGGTGGTGTCGCCCTTGTCGGGGACGGGGGTGGCCGCGGGCGCGGCCTCGGCGGGGGCCGGGGCGGCCTCCGGCACGGCCATCTCGGGCGCGGGGGTGGCGGCGGCATCCAGGGTCGCCACGGGCTGGGGGACCGGTTCCTCGGCCCAGGACACGCCGCCCAGGGCCAACGAGCCCACCAGCAGCAGACTTGTGATGAGGCGTTTCATGATGGTTCTCCTTGGCTCGCCTTAAATCGCGGAATCACCGGCCTCGCCGGTGCGGATGCGCACGACCTGCTCCAGGTCCCAGACGAAGATCTTGCCGTCGCCGATCTTGCCGGTCTGGGCGGCCTTCATGATGGCCTCCAGCACCTGGTCCAGCACGTCGGCCTTGATGGCCACCTCGATCTTCACCTTGGGCAGGAAGTCCACGACGTACTCGGCGCCCCGGTACAGTTCGGTATGTCCCTTCTGGCGGCCGAAGCCCTTGACCTCGGTGACGGTGATGCCCGACACGCCGATGCCGGAGAGGGCCTCGCGCACCTCGTCCAGCTTGAAGGGCTTGATGATGGCGGTAACGAATTTCATGTCGTCTCCCAATGAATTAGGGGGAAGGCCGGGGCGGCGAGGACGCCGCCCCGCTTCACGTGCTGATCAGAAGGACTTGGTCAGCCACACGGTGGTGGTGCTGTCGCCGAGGTATTCGCCAGTCCCGAGGTCGTCGGTCCAGACAGCCTTGTCGGCGTCCGTGTCGCTGTAGGCGATGCCCACCGTGATGCCGGACATGACGCTGCTCAGCTTGCCCATGTCGTAGGCCACGCTGATCTTCCAGTCGTCGTAATCGGCGACATCGGCATTGCCCTCGAACTGGAAGGTGCCCCAATGGGCGCCCAGGGTCAGGCCGGTATCGCCGACGGCATAGCTGGCGGAGATGTCCAGATAGTAGGTGCCGTCGGCATCGTCAAACGCCGGCGGACCAAAGCCGAACACCTCGTCGCTGAGGTAGTAGGAATACTTGACCGTGAACCACTTCCAGCCCAGTCCGACGTAGATCTCGGTGGTATCCGCATCCGGCACCACGCTGGAGTCCCGGTCGCCGGGGTACCAGTACTGGATGGCGCCGACGTCGAAGGTCAGGCCGGTGTCGCCGATGGCGCCGCGGTAGCCGCCGTAGAGGTCGATCTCCACGTTGCCGGAGTCATAGCCCTGGAAGTCCTCAATCCAGCCCACGTTGGAGCCCCAGGTGCCCAGGTAGAAACCGCTGCTGTGGGTGTACTCGAGACCGCCCTGCAGGGCCATGTCGCCGCCGGTCTGGGAGATGCCGCGGAAGATGTAGTCGCTGGCGAGGGTCAGGCTGCCGCTCAGCTTGTGGGGGGAGGCGGGCTCCTCGGCCATCGCGACGGCGGAACCGCAGACCAGACCGCAGAGGACGAGGGAATGAACCAGTTTTTTCATCTCAAGCTCCTTCAAGGTAAGTGCAAATCCGCACAACCGCTTTAAGCAGCTCGCGTGCCAACTCATTTTTAATAATCTATTCATGATGTTATGTGTATCGCCTGCGTCATGGCGCGCCGTTCGCACCATTTCAGTGCGACGCGAATCTGACCATGCACCATATCCGCACAGGCTTGGAGCGCGTCCGGCTTTGCTAAACTGGTCAGGACACATTGCCCGGGAGCACGCCATGATCAAGCAGAAGCTGTTCGACGAATTCACCGCCCGGATTTCCGAGGTGCTGGCGGCCTCGCCCGCCAGGGATGTGGAAAAGAACCTCAAGGCCAGCCTGGCCGCCATGTTCGCCCGGCTGGACCTGGTCACCCGCGAGGAATTCGACGTCCAGGCCCAGGTCCTGACGCGCACCCGCGAGCGGCTCGCCGAGCTGGAAGGCCGCCTGGCGCGCCTGGAGGGGGGCGTGGAAGGCCCCGTGGTCGCCGAGTCGGCACCGACCGAGACGCCGCCCGCCCAGCCGTCGTGACCCCCTGCCTCCGCCGCCTCGGCGCCCTGGCGTTGGGCGTGGCGCTGGCGGCCTGCTCCACCAACCCGATGACCGGCCGCAGCCAGCTAAGCCTGCTGCCGGAAAGTCAGGTCATCGCCCAGGGCAGGCAGGCCTACGCGGCGGAACTCAAGCCCTGGCAGGCCAAGGGCAAGATCAACAACGACCCGGCCCTCAAGGCCCGGGTGGACGCCATCACCGACCGCCTGATCGAGCAGGCGATCCGCTACCGGCCCGACACCCGCGGCTGGAACTGGCAGGTGGCGGTGATCGACGCGCCCAAGACGCTCAATGCCTTCTGCCTGCCGGGCGGGCGCATGGCCATCTACAGCGGCCTGGTCACCAAGATCGAGGCCAGCGACGACGAGATCGCCCAGGTCATGGCCCACGAGATCGGCCATGCCCTGGCCAACCACGGCGCGGAGAAGATGTCCGTCGGCATGATGTCCGACATCCTGGTGGCGGCGGTCGCCGGCGGCAACCGGGGCTATCAGCAGGTGGGCGACCTGGCCGCCCTGCTCGCCTGGCAACTGCCCAACAGCCGGGGCGCGGAGCGGGAGGCCGACCGCATCGGCATCGAGATCGCCGCCCGCGCCGGCTACGATCCGGACGCCGCCGTCAGCCTGTGGAAGAAGATGCAAGCGGAGGGCGGCGACCGGGGATCGTCCCTCCTGTCCACCCACCCCGCCCCCGCCGAGCGCATGACCGAACTGGCCCAGCTCGTGCCGGCCATGCGTCCGCTCTACGCCGAGGCTAGGGCCTCGCCGCCCTCCGCCTTCACGCGCCTGCCGGTCAACGCCCGCGACATCACGCCGGGCAGCGAGTTGACGCCGCCCGTTGCCCTGAAGCCCCTGACCCTGCTCTCCCCCGCCCTGGAGCAGTTCAAGCGCGGCGAGGCGCTGCTGCCCTGCGACGACTGCGCCCTCGGCTTCCAGTTGCGGCAGGGCAAGCTGCGCGCGCTGCACGCCGAGGGCGACTGGGAGGCCCTGGCGCGGGAGGTCCTCGACGTGGGCTACACCCGGGACATCGCCTGGTACTACCTGGGCGCCGCCGCCGAGGGGCTCGGCCACGCCGCGGCGGCGCGGCGCTATTACGCGCAGGCCGCAAGCCTCGCCCGGTTCCGCGAGACCCGTTGCCAAGGCGTCCTGCTTGACCTGTGCGGCGGCATCACCCTGCCGGAGGCGGCGCGGGAAGGCCTGAAACGCCTGGGCGACGACTAGCCCGGATATTTCACCAGGTCGCGGGATGATGGCGAAGCGGGGGTACGCAGATGCCGCTGCTCGACCGCCAGCGCCCGCGAACGCCGGCGCTGCCACCTGGCTTCCTGTCCAGGCAGACCAGAAAACCGCCATTCACGGCGCTACCCACCGAATTCGGGCCGGCCTGCTGAAATATCCGGGCTAGCGATCCCGCCCCGGTAACAAATCCTTACACACGGCAACAAGGCGCACACGTTCGGATTACAACGGACACGCAGACTGGCCACACCCGACGCGCCTTTCCGCGTCGGTCTCAACTCAAGGAGCCATATCATGCAAGCACGCACCCTCAAGAAGACCCTGGGCATCCTGGCGCTGTCCGCCCTGAGCCTGTCCCCCCTGGCCGCGCAGGCCGCCTTCTGCCCGCTCGGCGCGATGTCACCGGGCGGTCCCGGCGCCGGCTCCCAGTCCTGCGACCGGCAGGGCAGTTGCCCCACCGACCGTCACGCCGATCGACACACCGACCAGCGCGCCCACTTCAACCTGCTCGACCGCCTGGAGGAGCGCCAGTCCCGCCACGCGGCGCGCATCGACCGGGGCCTGGAAGAAGGGGCCATCACCATCCGCGAGGCCCACCAACTGATGCGCGAGCAGTGGGACATCGAACGCATGCAGCGCCGCTTCCTGTCCGACGGCTTCCTGACCCGGCAGGAATTCGCCGCCCTGGACGGCGCCCTGGACCGGGCCGGCCGCAACATCCGCCACCAGGCCCGCGACGACGAAGGGCGATGGTGAGGCGCTGATTGACCATGCTCTTGCCCCCACCCCGGCATGCGCTTCGGGGAGGGGGCGTTTTCATCGGCTTTCTCACCGGCCCGGAGTCTGGCGTGGTTATCGAGCTGACCGATGTGAGTGTCTTTTGATGGGATTGATCCGGACGGTCAGGATGGATTGCCTGAGTGGCCGTGCTGGGGTCAGGTGCTGACGTTGCTCCCATCCCATAAGCGGCTTCGTGAATGTCAGCTTCCCTGGCCAGCGTCAGTCAGCACCCGCCTCGAAGCAGACCTACAAGACAAGATCCGTGTCGGGCGGCACCCGACCCTGAGCTGCCGCACCGGGCGCCCAAGGTTCTATGTCCGGGAACGAGAAGTACGCTGTCATGTGGTGGAAGCAGTCTTTGGAGCGGCGACAGCCCCCGCCAGGATTCCACCATCCAAGTTCAACTCCGCACCGTTCATGTAGGCCACCTCGTCGGAGGCGAGCATGACGGCCACGGCCGCCACTTCGTCTGGGCGGCCGAAGCGTCGCATCGGGCAATCCTGCACGAATTCGCGCATCCTGATTTCCCGCTCGGGCCCATCCCCGAGCATCGGCTCCCACATGGGGGTCAGGACGGCAGCCGGGTGGATAGAGTTGCAGCGTATCGGCAGGCCCTGCTCGGCGCAGTAGAGCGCCACCGTCTTGGTATGGTTGCGGACGGCCGCTTTCGACGACGCATAGGCCGCTGCGGCGGGAATGCCGACCAGGCCGGAGCGCGAGGAAATATTGATGATCGAGCCAGCACTCGCCGATCGGCGCATTGCCTGAATGGCGTGCTTGCAGCCAAGGAAGACACCGTCGAGGTTGGTGCGGTGCACGGCATGCCAATCTTCGAGCGAGGCATGTTCCGGATCATGAACGAAACAGCCGTCCTCAAATCCTGTAATGCCGGCGTTGTTGACCAGCACATTCAACCCGGCGCGTTCGTCAAGAACCTGTGTCATGACGGACTGCCATTGACATTCATCGCGCACGTCAAGATGGACATAGCGCGCCTGATCGCCCAGGCCGACAGCAAATTCCCGGCCCGGAGCATCGTCAATATCGGTCAGATAGACGAAGGCACCATTGGCGACAAAGTTGGAGGCAATCGCGGCTCCGATCCCGCGCGCCGCACCGGTAATCAAGGCGGTCTTTCCATCAAGTCGTTTCATCATGTTATTCCTTATGCTGATCTACTCCCTTAGCCATTGCCCAATGCAGACCTTTGAGTGGCGGCTTTAAGGATAGCCTGGCAGGCTGCTTCTGGCCGATAGCGGAAATTCCTGTTCTGACCAGCCACAGTCCGCTACAGGTTCGTTGCCGCCATACGCAGTCGGTCCCGATAGCTGTCGTTCAGCAGAATCTAGAACACGAACTCCAGCGGCAGCTTCGGCTGAACTGTCGTCATTCGATTCCGTGATCGCCAGCGTCCGCTTCACGGGTTGAACCCGAGATTTCCACCCGCCCCTCACCAGGACGCCTGTTGGCTTAGGCCGGGTCGGCATCAACCAGCTGCCATGACCATGCGCGCCCCGTTTGCCTGGGTGATATCCTTCACGCCCGCCAGGCTCACCGACCGTGCCGCTTGAGTGGGGCCGCCAGCCAGCGCTGCGCCAGCCAGGTTCCCGTGCCGCACAGGGCCATCAGGAACACCAGCGTCCGGCCGCCGGGGTCGTGCCAGGTGCCCACCAGATACCCGGCCAGGGTGGCCAGGGCGAACTGCAGGGCCCCCATCAGCGCCGAGGCGCTGCCCGCCTGCTGGCCATGCGTGGCCAGGGCCCCGGCGGCCGCGTTGGGGCCGATGAAGCCCAGGCTGGCGACATAGACGAACAGCCCGGCCAGCAGCGCGGGCAGCGGCAGCCAGCCGATCAGGCCCAGCCCGCCCAGCATCAGGCCGGACGCGGCCGGCGCCAGCACGGCGCGGCGCAGCACCCAGGTGGGGGCCCACCGGTCGAGCAGGCGGGCATTGATCTGGCCGGCCAGCACGAAACCCAGCGCATTCAGGCCGAACACCCAGCCGAAGTCCTCGACGGATACGCCGTTGAGCTCGATCAGCACGAAGGGCGAGGCGGCGATGTAGGCGAACATCCCGGCGAAGGCCAGCCCGCCGATCAGGGTGTGGCCGATGAACGACCGGCTCGCCAGCAGCCCGGCGTAGCCGGCCAGCACGGACAGGGGACGCAGCGGGCCGGCGTGACGCGTGTCGTGGGTCTCCGGCAGCCAGCGCCAGACGGCCAGCAGGGCGAGCGCGCCATAGCCGGCCAGCAGCCAGAAGATCGCCCGCCAGCCGAGGGCGGTGACCACCCAGCCGCCCAGCAGGGGGGCCAGGATGGGTGCCAGCCCGAACACCAGGATCAGCAGGGAGAAGGCGCGCGCCGCCTCGCGGGCAGGGCAGCGGTCGCGCACGACGGCGCGCGCGATCACCAGGCCGGCACAGCCGCCCAGGGCCTGCAGGACGCGCCACGCTGCGAGGGCAGGCACGTCCTCGGCCAGGGCGCAGCCCAAAGAGGCGAGGACATACAGTGCCAGCCCGGCCATGAGCGGCCGCCGGCGGCCGAACCGGTCGCTCAGCGGCCCGTAGGCGAGCTGGCCGAGCGCCATGCCGACGAAGAAGCTGGCCAAGGTGAACTCCAGCCAGCCCGGCGCGCCGCCCAGCCCCGCCGTCATCGCCGGGAAGGCCGGCAGGTACATGTCGATGGACAGGGGGCCGATGGCGGTGAGGGCGCCGAGGAGGATCAGCCGCGGGATGGGAAGGGAGGTCAAGATGGGGTCAAGGGGTCACTGTGGCTCGGCGCTGCGTCACCGGCCTCAAGTCTGGCAGATGCCCAGGGGGTTGAGGCAATGGCCGTCACGGCCGGGCTTACGGTCGCGCCGCCGATGCGGCATGATTGCATCCACGGCCGGCCACCGTGGCCGGCCCGACAAGAAACACAGGCAGTGGGAGGGTACACAGCATGAGTCTCGCCGTGGTCTACAGCCGGGCGCTCACCGGCATGTCGGCGCCGGAGGTGGTGGTGGAATGCCATCTCGGCAACGGACTGCCCGCCTTCAACCTGGTCGGCCTGGCGGAGGCCGAGGTCCGGGAGGCGCGCGACCGGGTGCGGGCGGCGATCCAGCAGTCCGGCTACGAGTTCCCGGCGCGCAAGATCACCGTCAACCTGGCCCCCGCCGACCTGCCCAAGGAGTCCGGCCGCTTCGACCTGCCCATCGCCCTGTCGGTGCTGGCCGCATCCGGGCAGCTGCCGGCCGGCACCCTGGCCGACCACGAGTTCGCCGGCGAGCTGGCCCTCACCGGACGGCTGCGGCCGATCCGCGGGGCCCTGGCCATGCTGCTGTCGGCGCGCGGCGCGGGCCGCGTCTTCGTGCTGCCCGAGGAGAGCGCCGGCGAGGCCGCCCTGGTGGACGGCGGCCGGGTGCTCGCCGCAGGCAGCCTGCTGGCGGTATGCGCCCACCTCGCCGGGCGTGAGCCGCTCGCCGCGCCGCCGCCGGTCGAGACCGCGGCGGCGGCCGATTATCCCGACCTGGCCGACGTGAAGGGCCAGGCGAGCGCCCGGCGCGCCCTGGAAGTGGCCGCCGCGGGCGGGCATTCCCTGCTCATGAGCGGCCCACCCGGCACCGGCAAGTCCATGCTGGCGCAGCGCCTGCCCGGCATCCTGCCGCCGGTGACCGACGCCGAGGCCCTGGAGACGGCGGCGGTCCACTCCCTGCTCGGTCCGTTCCGGCCCGAGCGCTGGAAGCTGCGCCCCTACCGGGCCCCGCACCACTCCGCCTCGGCGGTGGCCCTGGTGGGCGGCGGCGGCTCGCCCAGGCCGGGCGAGATCAGCCTCGCCCACCACGGCGTGCTGTTCCTCGACGAGTTGCCGGAGTTCCCGCGCCAGGCGCTGGAGATGCTGCGCGAACCCCTGGAGAGCGGCCGCATCACCATCTCCCGCGCCGCCCGCCAGGCCGACTTCCCGGCCCGCTTCCAGCTGGTGGCGGCCATGAATCCCTGCCCCTGCGGCTGGCTCGGCCACCCGTCCGGCAAGTGCCGCTGCACGCCGGATCAGGTGGCGCGCTACCGGGGCCGGCTGTCCGGGCCGCTGCTGGACCGCATCGACCTGGCCGTGGAGGTGCCCGCCCTGCCCGAGACCGATCTGCTGCAGGCCGCCGCGGGCGAGCCCTCCGCCGCGGTGCGGGCGCGGGTCGCCGCCGCCCGCGCCCGCCAGATCGAGCGCCAGGGCAAGCCCAATGCCGACCTGGCCGGCCGCGAGATCGACCGGCACTGCCCCCCCGACGCCGCCGGCGAGGCCCTGCTCAAGCAGGCCATCGCGCGGCTCAACCTGTCGGCGCGGGCCTTCCACCGCGTGCTCAAGGTGGCGCGCAGCGTCGCGGACTTGGCCGGCGAGAGTCGCGTCGCCGCCCCCCACGTCGCCGAGGCCATCCAGTACCGCCGCCATGCCTGGCCGACCTGACGCGGACTGGCCGCTCGCCCGGATCGGCTGCTATAACGATTGAACCATCCGGCCGGCCGCGGGCGGGATGAATCAACAGACCCACCAGCAAAGGAGGCAAGTCATGAAGATCGTCAACCACCGCCTGGTCCGCGCCGACGGCTCGCCGATGCCGTTCGTCGCCTCGCCCAACATGGCCGGCGTCATGCGGCCGGAATACCTGGTCATCCACTACACCGCCGGCGGCAGCGCGGAGGGCTCCATCGCCTGGTTCCGCAACCCCCAGGCCCAGGCCGCCGCCCACTTGGTGATCGGGCGCGACGGCGCCATCACCCAGATGGTGCCCTTCAACCGCGTCGCCTGGCATGCCGGCAGGTCGCAGTGGGATGGGCGCTCCGGGCTGAACGGCTTTTCCATCGGCATCGAGCTGGACAACGCCGGCAAGCTGGAACGGGTCGGCAGCCGCTGGGTGTCGGCGGTGAGCAAGCGCGCCTATGCCGACGACGACGTGCTGGTCGCCCACCACAAGCACGACCGCCCCGGCGCGCCGCCTTGCGGCTGGCACGAATACAGCGAGGCGCAGATCGAGGCCTGCCTGACGGTGGGCCTGCTGCTCATGCAGCGCTATGAACTGAAGGACGTGCTGGGCCACGAGGATATCGCGCCGGGACGCAAGTCGGACCCCGGCCCGGCCTTCCCCATGGGCAGCTACCGCGGCCGCCTGCTGGGGCGGCACGAGGACCAGCCGGAGGTGTTCCTCGCCACCACCGCGCTGAACATCCGTGGCGGCCCCGGCACCCAGCACGCCGCCCTGCCCGGCAGCCCCCTGCCGGCCGGCACCCGCTTGGCGGTGGAGGAGAAGCAGGCGGTGTGGTGGCGGGTGGAGGTGCTGGACGCCGCCAGCGACGAGGCGGCGGAGGGCTGGGTGCACAGCCGCTTCCTGGCGCCCGAGCAGGCCTGAAGCGCATCGTGTCGACGACAGGCCGAGACGGCCGCGACCCCGCCATGCCCCCCCGCTGCGACCAGCGGGCCGTTCACGACGAGGAACGCGCCCTGATCCTGGAGGCCCGCGGCGAGCCGGGCGCGGACCCCGCGACGGCCCGCTTCCTGGGGCTCGCCTTCTCGGGCGGCGGCATCCGCAGCGCCACCTTCAACCTGGGGCTGCTGCAGGGGCTGGCCAAACTGGGCCTGCTCAAGCACGTCGACTACCTCTCGACGGTGTCCGGCGGCGGCTACATCGGCGGCTGGTACGCCGCCTTCCTGAGGCGCCACGCGGGCGGCGACCCCGCCCGGGCCGAGGCGACGCTCAACCCGGAGCGACCCCGCCGGGAGGGCGAGCCGGTCGAACCCGCCGCCCTCACCTGGCTACGCCGCTACAGCAACTATCTCACGCCCCGGTCGGGCCTGTCGGGCGACACCCTGACGGCGGTGGCCACCTACCTGCGCAACCTGCTGCTCAACCTCAGCATCGTGCTGGCCTTCCTCGGCATGGTCCTGCTGGCGCCGCGCGGCCTGGCCCTGGCCGTGCCCTGGGCTCGGAGCGGCGCCTGGCTGCCCTGGCTGGCCGGCGGCGCCCTGGTGGTGGCCATGGCCGTGGTCATGTTCCTGCTCTTCGATCCCCAGCCCGAGGAGCGGCGCGGCTGGCGGTCCTCGATGCACCGCTATGCCGCGGGCTGGGTCCTGGCGCCCGCCCTGCTGGCCGCCTGGTCCCTGGCCCTGGGCCTGGCCACCTGGGGCGAGGACAACGCCCTGTTCATCCTGGTCACCCAGGCCATCGCCATGGGCGGCTACCTGCTGCCCTGGGTGCTGGGCGGCATCGTCATCGCCCTGCTGCGCCGCGATCTGGACTGGCGGGACATGCGCGCCCACGGCCTGTCCGCCCTGGCGGCCAGCCTGCTGGCCGGCCTGCTGTTCAACGGGCTGGCCGAACTGGCCGACGCCACCCGACCCGAGCCGCACGAGCTGACGGTGTTCGGCCCGCCCCTGGTCCTGCTCGCCTTCCTGCTGCCGGTCGGCCTGCACGTGGGGCTGGCCCGAAGGCGCTTCACCGACATGCAGCGGGAATGGTGGGCGCGCCAGGGCGGCTGGATCCTGGCGGCGGCGGCGGCCTGGCTGCTGCTTGCCTTCAGCGCCCTGTACGGTCCCACGCTGATGGACTGGCTGGGGGTCTGGCTGACCACGGGCGGCGGCCTGCTCTGGCTGGTCTCCACCGGCTGGGGCATCCTGGCCGGCAAGGGGAGCAAGACCGGAGGCGTCCAGTCCCGGGGGGTGAGGGAGGCCCTGCTGGGCATCGTGCCGTGGATCTTCATCGTCGGCCTGCTGGGTCTGCTCGCCCTGGGCCTGCAGAAGGGCATGCAATCGACCGCGACGCCGAAGCCCGGCGGCGAGGCCCAGACCGCGCGCTGGTCCGGTCAGGCCAGCGTCTCGGTCACCCTGCCCACGCCGCAGGCGGGGGAACTGCGCCTGTCCGGCAGCGGCCGGCTGGCGCCCGGCGACACCGGCCTCACCGCCTGGCGCGACTACACCGCCCGGACCCTCGCCGCGGTCCCCGCCGCCGCCGTCGGCTGGACCGCCCTGGGTTCGCTGGCCATCTTCCTCCTGCTCGGCTGGCGCATCGACATCAACCTGTTCTCCATCCACAACTTCTACCGCAACCGCCTCACCCGCTGCTACCTCAACCCCTTCACCGGCTTCGATCCGAGCGACGACATCGCGGTGGCGGACCTGTGCGCGCGCCCCTACCCCCTGATCAACACCGCCCTGAACCTGGTCGGCGGCGACGAGCTGGCCTGGCAGGAGCGCCGCGCGGCCTCCTTCACCATTGCCCCCCTCTATTCCGGCTACTGCCTGCCCGGCACCCTGGGCGGCGAGGTCGATGCCAGCAGCTTCCGCCTCACGCGCGATTTCCTCTCCAGCCAGACGCCGGGCGGGGTGCGCCTGGGCACCGCCATGGCCATCTCCGGCGCGGCGGTGAACCCCAACATGGGTTTCCACTCCTCCCCCGCGGTGAGCTTCCTGCTCACCGTGTTCAACGTGCGCCTCGGGCGCTGGTGCGGCAACCCGGGCCTGCCCGGCGAGGGCAGCTGGCGGGAGACCAGCCCCTCGTTCGGCGCCCGCTACCTGTTCCTGGAACTGTTCGGCCTCACCTCGGCCCGCCGCGACTGGCTCAACCTGTCCGACGGCGGCCACTTCGAGAACCTCGGCCTGTACGAGCTGGCGCGCCGGCGGGTGCCCTACATCATCGCCTCGGACGCCGCCCAGGACGCCGACTACAGCTTCGAGGACCTGGCCAATGCCGTGCGCAAGATCCGCACCGACCTGGGCATGGACGTCGAGATCGACCTGTCGGGACTGCGACCCTCGGGCGACGCCGGGCGCCAGCGGGCTTACGCCAGCATCGGCCGGATCCGCTACGACCAGGTCGACCCGACCGCCCAGCCCGGCCTGCTGGTCTATCTGCGGCCCGGGCTGACCGGCCGGGAACCCGCCGACATCCTGAGCTATGCCCAGGACCATCCGCCCTTCCCCTTCCAGTCCACCGCCGATCAGTTCTTCGACGAGTCCCAATTCGAGAGCTACCGCCGGCTGGGCCAATGGATCGCCGAGAAGGTCTTCGCCGAGGCGTCTGCCAGGGCCATGCGCGGCGGCGGCCTGAACCTGGAGGTCCTCTACGGCCGCCTGTACGACAACTGGCGTGGCCGGCTGGCCGTCGACGTCCGCGTCGCCCAGGGCCACCAGGAGCGCCTGGACGCCCTGTTCGAGCGTCTGCGCGGCGAGAAGGCACTGGCCTTCCTGTCCTGGGACCTGTTCCCGGAATGGCCCTTCCTGCTCGATCAGCCGGTGCGGGAGCCCGCCCTGCCGGAGCGCGAGAACGAACGGGTGTCCGGCTTCTATCTGTGCCGCGAGGCGGCCGCCCTCATGGAGCGGGTCTACTGCGACCTGGACCTGGAGGACAACCACGACCACCCCGACTGCCGCGGCTGGATGAACCTGTTCCGCAACTGGTCCTGGTCGCCCATGTTCCGCGCCACCTACGCCATCACCGCGAGCACCCTGGGCGAGCCCTTCCAGCGCTTCTGCGAACAGCGCCTGGGACTGGGCGTCGGCGAGGTGGAGCTGATGCTGGGCGAGCCCACCGAGAGCTATCTGGACACCCTCAATTTCGTCGAGCGCCAGCTCATCGACCAGCGCCTGCCCGAGCCGCAACGCGACCTCCTGGGCGGCCGTCTGGGGCTGGCCCGCTTCGACCTGGTCATCCGCTACCCGAACGCGGTGGACCCGGCGGCGCGCACCGAGCTGCTGCGCTTCCATTTCGGCTTCGCCCTGCTGCTGGACCGCCGCCTCGCCTACCTGCGCGTGCAGGACCACCTGCGCCGCCTGGGGCTGGCCCGTCGCGCCCTGCTGGCCCTGGACGCCCAGGTGGAAGGGCTCGCCCTGCTCGCCGGGGAGGAGCGGCGGCACCCCGCGCTGACCGGCCTGCTGGGCACCGTCCGCGACGACGAGCAGGAGGCCTTCCGCATCCTGTTCCGCTCGGTCAAGGAGATGCGCGGCGCATGACGCCCATGCCGCCCGCGGGGCCGCGCCGCGTTCTGCGATAATCCCGACGACCGAGTCCCCGGATGGCGGCCATGCACGAACTGGACTCCTGGCGCGAGGAGATGCGCTCCGCCTACCTGTACCGCGTCGTGTCGGACCACGAGGCCGGCAGCGCGCGCCAGGTGCTGTTCCTGGAACTGGCGCGGGCCGCCGAGCAGCAGGCCGGGCTGTGGGCCGCCGAGCTGCGCCGGCGCGGCGTCGCGCCGCCCGAGGCCTACCGGCCGGACCTGCGCAGCCGCGTGGTGGCGGCGCTGATCCCGGTGTTCGGCGTCGCGCCCCTGCGCAACATGCTGGCCGCCTTGAAGGTGCGCGGCATGAGCCTATATCACGGCCCCGCGCCCCATGGCACCCCCACCAGCGCCGACTTCCGGGAAAAGCGCCACCGCGCCGCGGACGGCGGCAACCTGCGCGCGGCGGTGTTCGGCGTCAACGACGGCCTGGTCTCCAACGCCAGCCTGATCTTCGGGGTGGCCGGCGCCAACGCCGACAGCGCCGTCATCCTGCTGGCCGGGGTGGCCGGGCTGCTGGCCGGGGCCTTCTCCATGGCCGCCGGCGAGTATGTCTCGGTGCGCGCGCAGCGCGAGTTCTACGAGTACCAGATCGCCCTGGAGAGGGAGGAACTCGACCAGTATCCCCAGGAGGAGGCCGCCGAGCTGGCGCTGATCTACACCGCCAAGGGGGTGGCCGGGGAGGAGGCGCGGCGCATGGCGGACGCCCTCATCCAGGACCCGGACAAGGCCCTCGACACCCTGGCGCGCGAGGAACTGGGGCTCAATCCGGAGGAACTCGGCTCGCCCTGGGGCGCCGCCCTGTCGTCGTTGTTCGCCTTCTCCATCGGCGCCGCCATTCCCCTGCTGCCCTTCGCGTTCCTGTCCGGGAGCCTCGCCCTGCCGGGCACGGTCCTCGCCACCGCCATCTGCCTGTTCGGCGTCGGCGCCGCCATCAGCCTGTTCACCGGCAAGCACGCCCTGGTCGGCGGCCTGCGCATGCTGGCCATCGGCGGCGCGGCCGGCGCGGCCACCTGGCTGATCGGCCGGGCAATGGGCGTGGCCCTCGGTTAGAATCCGCCCACATCCAACATTCACCCGCACATCATGAGCGATCGCGTCTTCAGCATCGAATTCTTCCCGCCCAAGACCCCGGAAGGGGTGGACAAGCTGCGCGAGACGCGCCGCCAGCTCGCCCAGCTCAAGCCGAGGTTCTTCTCCGTGACCTTCGGCGCCGGGGGCTCGACCCGCGACCGCACCCTGGAGACGGTGCTGGAGATCCAGGGCGAAGGGCTCGCGGCGGCCCCCCACCTGTCCTGCGTCGGCTCCACCCACGACAGCATCCGCGAGATCCTGAACACCTATCGGGCCCATGGCATCCGCCACATCGTCGCCCTGCGCGGCGACCTGCCCTCCGGCATGGCCGAGCCGGGCGAGTTCCGCTATGCCTGCGACCTGGTGGAATTCATCCGCCGGGAGACCGGGGACTGGTTCGAGATCGAGGTGGCCGCCTACCCCGAGATGCACCCCCAGGCGCGCAACTTCCGGGACGACCTCGTCAACTTCAAGCACAAGGTGGACGCCGGGGCGAACGCCGCCATCACCCAGTACTTCTTCAACGCCGACGCCTATTTCAACTTCGTCGCCGAGTGCGACGAGCTGGGGGTCCACATCCCCGTCGTGCCGGGCATCATGCCCATCTCCAACTATGCCCAGCTGGCGCGCTTCTCCGCCGCCTGCGGGGCGGAGATCCCGCGCTGGCTGGCCAGGAAGCTGGAGGCCTACCACGACGACACCGCCTCCATCCGCGCCTTCGGCCTGGACTTCATCACCGGTCTGTGCGACCGCCTGTTGCGGGGCGGCGCGCCAGGGCTGCACTTCTACACCCTCAACCAGGCCGCCCTGACCACCACCATCTGGCAGCGTCTGGGGCTCGACTGACCGCGCTCGGCGGAGCGCGGACGAAAAAAAACCGGACTTGCATCCGGTTTCACCAATAAACCTTGGAGGAGTGTTATTCGAGTCCTCCCCAACCGCGAGGCTGGAGTCCTTGCTTGATGTGGGCCTATTATGCGCGCCCCGGCGGGACCTGAGAATTAGTCAAAAGATAGAACCGCGTATAACTAAAGTTATATATCCAGCTCCTGTCTTGATCCCCTGCCCGAATCCGGTTATTCCTTGTCCCGAGGGCACGAGGAGGCCCATCGTTAGCAAGGGAGCCTGATGTGAGAATTCTGCTGGCGGACGACCACCCCCTGTTCCGCGAGGGGATCAAACCCCTGCTGCACAAGCTTGACGCGCAGGTGGACATCATCGAGGCCAAGGACTACCCCTCCGCCTTCGCGGCCGCCGGCGCGGAGGGCGACCTGGACCTGGCCCTGATCGACCTGTACATGCCCGGCGCTGATGGCGGCGGCGGCGTCGGCCGCTTTCGCGCCGCCTTCCCGGACGTGCCGGTGATCGTCCTGTCGGCCTCGGAACAGCCGGAGGACATCCAGCATCTCCTGGCGGTGGGCGCCCTGGGCTACATCACCAAGTCCTCGCCCAGCGAGGTGATCCTCGGCGCGCTGCGCCTGGTCCTGGCCGGCGGCGTCTACCTGCCGCCCAGCCTGCTCGGCAACCGGCATGCCGCGGAGGACCAGTCGGACATCGCCCGCCAGAGGGCCTCCCTGACCCTGCGCCAGCTGGAGGTTCTGGGGGAACTGGTGCGCGGCAAGAGCAACCGGCAGATCGCCGAGTCCCTGCATGTCACCGAGGGCACGGTGAAGATCCATCTGGCGACCATCTTCCGCCTGCTGGGCGTCGCCAACCGCACCGAGGCCGTGCTGGTGGCCCAGCGCATGGGCCTGGAGGCTCCCGTCAGGGCGGCCGACCATGCCCCCTGAGGCCGGCCCGGCCCGGGCGGCGCGGCACGGCTACTGGCGCAGCCTGCGTTTCCGCATCCTGGCCATTGCCATCACGCCCGCCCTGGTCGGCATCAGCCTGGTCACGCTGTACTTCTCCAACCGCGTCCTGGAGGACGCGGAGGCCGCCCTGCTCGCCCAGGGCCGCAACATCGCCCGCCATCTCGCCGAGGCGGCGGACTACGAATTCCGGACCGACAACATCGTCGCCCTCAAGCGCCTGCTCGATTACACCCTGACCCGGGACGAGCTGCTGGCGCTGGGGGTGCTGCAGTCCGACGGCCAATGGTACGCGGTCAGCGGCCGCGCGCTGCTTCTCGAGCCGATCCGCTGGCGCGACGGGCCGCGCGAGCAACGCCTGGAAGACCGGCTGCTGTTCGTCCATCCGCTGGGGGGCGTGGACACGGGCCCGGAGGCCCCCGTCCCGTCCGCCTATCCGCCGCGCGCCGTCTCCGGATCCGTGGTGGCGATGCTGGACAGCCGGGTCCTGCGCGACCGGCGCATGGAGGTCCTGGCCGGCGCCGGCGGCCTGCTGACCGTCTTCCTGGCCGTCGTGACGGTGGTGGCCTGGCGCATGAGCAACAGCCTGAGCCATCGCCTGCACGGCGTCACCCGGGCCGTCGAGCGCATCGCCGGCGGCGAACTCTCGGTGCGCGTCGCGACCTCCTCGCCGGGCGAACTGGGCATCCTGGAAGGGGGGATCAACCACATGGCGGCGGCCCTGGAAGAGGGGCGCGCGAACCTGGAGGGGCGCATCCGGGAAGCCACCGCCGAACTTACCGAGCAGAAGCAGTCGGCCGAGGAGGCCGTGCTGGCCAAGTCGCGTTTCCTGGCGGCGGCCAGCCACGACCTGCGCCAGCCCCTGCACGCCCTGTCCCTGCTGGTGGCCGCCCTGCGCGAGCGCGCCACCACCGCGGAGACCCTGCAGCTGGCCCGCCACATCGAGGCTTCGGCCTTCGCCATGCAGGAACTGCTCAACGCGCTGCTCGACCTGTCGCGCCTGGATGCCGGCGTGGTGCGGACCCATCTGGAATGCTTCCCCGTCAACCGCCTCCTGCAGGGCATCCAGCGCCAGTTCGCGCCCATCGCCGCGGACAAGGGGCTGGTCCTGCAGGTGCGCAACAGCCCCTACTGGGCCTACAGCGACCCGATCCTGGTGGAGCGCATCCTGATGAACTTCGTCACCAACGCCATCCGCTACACGGACGCCGGCTGGGTGGCCATCGGCGTGCGCCCGGAGAACGAATCCCTGCGCCTGGAGGTGTGGGACACCGGCCAGGGCATCCCCAAGGCCTATCAGGAGAGGATCTTCGAGGAGTATTTCCAGGTCGACAACCCGGAGCGGGCCCGGGACAAGGGCCTCGGCCTCGGCCTGGCGATCGTCGCCCGCCTGGCGCGCCTGCTCGGCACCAGCGTCAACGTCTATTCCCAGCCCGGCAAGGGTTCCTGCTTCAGTTTCCGGCTTCCCCAGTGCGCCCCCGCGCAGGACAGCGATCTCGCCCCGCCGCCCGGCGTGCCGTCTGGCGTGAATCTG
>JALOTG010000080.1 GCA_025458005.1 Thiobacillaceae bacterium | reverse complement strand
CGGAAAGGGGAGGTGGAGGCGAGGACCAGTTTCATGCGAGGGGCAGGGGAGAAGGGACGGGGGGCGGGCAACAGTCAGGGTTCTGTATTACCAAGCCTGCGGCAAGTGGAGCCATGGGTCTGGATTGCCGCGTCGGCTGCGCCGCCTCGCAATGACGTCATCGCGAGGCCCGTAGGGCCGTGGCGATCCATGACTTCGCCATGTTCATGCTTGCCCCTTGGCCAGACGTCATTCCGGCTGGATCTCCAGCAGCACCTGGTCGGGGGTCACCGCGTCGCCCTTGGCGACGTGGATCGCCACCACCGTGCCGGTCACCGGGGCGTGGATCTCGTTTTCCATCTTCATGGCCTCGATGACCAGGACGCTGTCGCCGGCGGTGACCTTCTGGCCCTGCTTGACCAGCACGTCGACGATGGTGCCGGGCATGGCGGTGGTGACGTGGCCGGGGTGGGAGGGGCGCGGCCGCGTCTTGGCGGCGCCGCCCTTGGCCGGTCCGCCGCTTGCCGCCTTGCGCGTGCCCGTGCCGGCGGGGCCGACCTCGACCTCGCTGAGGGTCTCTACCAGCACTTCCTCGGCGATGCCGTCGACGTGCACGTAGAACGGCCGTTCGGCCTCGTCGCTCTGGCCGGTGCCGCTGACCCGGATGTGGTAGGTCTCGCCGTGCAGGGTGACCTTGAACTCGTTGGGCGCGAAGCGCGCCCCCTCGGCGGCGGCGTGGCGCGCCTCGGGGGGCAGCAGGGTCTCCGGCGTGAGGGTGCCGGCGGCGCGCTCCTGCAGGAAGGTGCGGCCCAGGTCGGGGAACATGGCGTAGGTCAGCACGTCCTCGTCGGACTTGGCCAGGCCCTCCACCTCGCCGCGCAGCTTGTCCAGCTCCTCGGGGATGAGGTCGGCCGGGCGGCAGGTGATGACCTCCTGGTTGCCCACGGCCATCTTGCGGACCTCCTCGTTGACCGTGCCGGGGGCCTTGCCGTAGCGGCCGAGCAGGTAGCCCTTCACCTCGTTGGTGACGGACTTGTAGCGGCCGCCGGTGAGGACGTTGAGCACCGCCTGGGTGCCGACGATCTGGGAGGTCGGGGTGACCAGGGGCGGGTAGCCGAGGTCCTCGCGCACGCGTGGGATCTCCAGCAGCACTTCGTCCATGCGGTTGAGCGCCCCCTGTTCCTTGAGCTGGTTGGACAGGTTGGAGATCATGCCGCCGGGCACCTGGGCGGTGAGGATGCGGGTGTCCACGCCGGTGAAGTCGCTCTCGAACTGCCAGTACTTCTTGCGCACCTCGCGGAAGTAGGCGGCGATCTCCTGCAGCAAGGGCAGGCTGAGGCCGGTGTCGTACTCGGTGCCCTGCAGGGCGGCCACCATGCTCTCGGTGGTGGCGTGGCTGGCGCCCTCGGAGAAAGCCGAGTTGCAGCAGTCGATGATGTCCGCGCCGGCCTCCACCGCCTTGAGGTGGACCATGGCGGACAGGCCGGCGGTGGCGTGGCTGTGGGTGTTGACCGGCAGGCCGGTGGCCTGCTTGATGCCCTTGACCAGTTCGTAGGCGAGGTAGGGCGTGAGCAGTCCGGCCATGTCCTTGATGGCGATGGAGTCCACGCCCATCCCGGCCAGTTCCTTGGCCATGTCGACGAAGTAGGCCACGTCGTGCACCGGGCTGGTGGTGTAGGAGACGGTGCCCTGGGCATGCTTGCCGGTCTGCTTCACCGCCTCCAGGGCGACGCGCATGTTGCGCACGTCGTTCATGGCGTCGAACACGCGGAACACGTCCACGCCATTGTCGGCCGCCTTGCGCACGAATTCGCGCACCAGGTCGTCGGCGTAGTGCCGGTAGCCGAGCAGGTTCTGGCCGCGCAGCAGCATGTTGATGCGGGTGTTGGGCAGGGCCTTCCTGAGCTTGCGCAGACGCTCCCAGGGGTCTTCCTTGAGGAAGCGCACGCAGGCGTCGAAGGTGGCGCCGCCCCAGGCCTCCAGCGACCAGAAGCCGATCCGGTCGAGCTTGTTGCAGATGGGCAGCATGTCCTCGGTGCGCATGCGGGTGGCGATGAGGGACTGGTGCCCATCGCGCAGGACGAGATCGGAAACGTGTACTTTCGCCATGGTCTTCTTGCTGGTCAGATGCCGAGGTGGGCGGCGATGGCCGCGGAAATGGCCGCCGCGGTGTGCTCGGGGGGACGGCGGACGGCGTATTCGAGCAGTTCCGGGTGGGCATCGACGAAGCCGGTGTTGAAGCGCCCGCCGCGGAACTCGGGGTTGCCCAGGATTTCCTTGTAATAGGGCATGGTGGTCTTGACGCCGTAGACCACCATGTCGTCGAGGGCCCGTTTGCCGCGTTCGATGACCGCCTCCCAGCCGAGATTCCAGACGATCAGCTTGGCCACCATCGAGTCGTAGTAGGGCGGGATCACGTAGCCCGAATACATGGCCGCGTCGATGCGCACGCCGGGCCCGCCCGGCGCGTAGTAGCGCGTGATGCGCCCGAAGCTGGGCAGGAAGCTGTTCCTCGGGTCCTCGGCGTTGATGCGGAACTCCATGGCGAAGCCGCGGTGCCGGATGTCCTCCTGCCTGTACTGCAGGGGCAGGCCGTCGGCGATGCGGATCTGTTCCTGGACGATGTCGATGCCGGTGATTTGCTCGGTGATGCAGTGCTCCACCTGCAGCCGGGTGTTCATCTCCATGAAGTAGAACTGGTTGTCCGAGTCGAGCAGAAACTCGACCGTGCCGGCGTTGACGTACTTCACCGCGCGGGCGGCCTTCACCGCCAGCTTGCCGATGTATTCGCGCTGCGCCTCGGTGAGCTGGGGCGAGGGGGCGATCTCGATGAGCTTCTGGTTGCGCCGCTGGATGGAGCAGTCGCGCTCGAACAGGTGGATGCAGCCACCGTGGCCGTCGCCGATGACCTGCACCTCGATGTGCTTGGGATTGACCACGCACTTTTCCAGGAACACCTCGGGCTTGCCGAACGCCTTGCTCGCCTCGGAGACGACCCGCTCGTAGTTCTTCAGCAGGTCGGCCTCGGAGTCGCAGCGCCGGATGCCGCGCCCGCCGCCGCCGTTGGTGGCCTTGAGCATGACCGGGTAGCCGATCTTGCCGGCCAGGACGCGCGCCTCCTCGGCGTTCTCCAGGTTGTGGTCCGAGCCGGGCACCACCGGGATGCCCGCCTTGATCATCGCCTGGCGGGCCTGGATCTTGTCGCCCATCTGGCGGATGACGGCGGGGGTGGGGCCGATGAACTTCACGCCGCGCCGGCCGCACACCTCGGCCAGGACCGGGTTCTCGGACAGGAAGCCGTAGCCGGGGTGCAGGGCGTCGCAGCCCGAGGCCACGGCCAGATTGACGATGTTGTGGGCGTTCAGATAGCCCAGCACCGGGTCGGAGCCGATGTTGTAGGCCTCGTCGGCCTTCTTCACGTGCAGGGCATTGCGGTCCGCGTCGGTGTAGATGGCCACCGACTTGATGCCCAGTTCCTTGCAGGCACGCACGATGCGGACGGCGATCTCGCCCCGGTTTGCTACCAGTATTTTCTTGATCATGCCGATGCTCGATCCAAGCTCGAAATCGATCGCAATTTCTACTTGAACGGCCGCCTGTCGATGCTGCGCGGGACGGCGGGCGGGAGTTTCCAGTCAAAGGTTTGTTTTGACAGGACAAGTGGCAAAGAATATCATCAACCGCTTATGTCTGCACGGTCCGAGATCGACAGCCTGCGCTTTGCCCAGTCGGCCGAACGGGCCTCCGGCGAGTTCGCGGTGGCCGAGCTGACCCGATTGCACGACATCCTGGCGAAACTCGACGGGGTGGTGCAGTGGTCGCTGGAGGGCAGCGCGCGGACGGGTAGGCCGGCCATCGTGCTGCGCTTGCGCGGCAGGTTGACGCTGATCTGCCAGCGTTGCCTGAAGCCTTGCGTCCACGCCCTGGAGACGGAGAGCATTCTGCCCATCGCCCGCGGCGAGGACGAGTTGGCGCGCTGGGAGAACGAGGATCCGCTGCTAGATGGTCTGGTGGCCGATCCGAGGCTGAGTGTACGCGATCTGGTGGAAGACGAGATTCTTCTGAGCCTGCCCGCCATTCCCCGGCACGCCGAGGGGGCTTGCGATCAGACCGACGGTGATTGAACACGATTTTTATCAGGAGATACCGAAATGGCCGTTCAACAGAACAAGAAGTCCCCCTCCAAGCGGGGCATGCATCGTTCCCACGACTTTCTGACCAACCCCCCCACCGCGGTGGAGGCCACCACGGGCGAACTGCACCTGCGCCACCACATCAGCCCGAGCGGCTACTACCGCGGCCGCAAGGTGGTCACCCCCAAGGGCGAGAACAGCTGATCCGCTGATGCGCGGGGGCAGCCCGAAGGCCGCCCCTCACCCCTAGCCCCCATCGCGCGACGCCCCGCCGCGAGCAGGATCGCGTTCCCACCCGACCAGGGCCGCTCATGCGCGAAGTCACCATAGCCATCGACGCCATGGGCGGCGACCATGGCCCCCATGTCACCGTCAGGGCGGCGGTGGAGTTCCTGAGCCAGAGCGAAGACGTGAACATCGTCCTCGTCGGCCTCAAGGATGTCCTGGAGGCGGAACTGAAGACGCTCAAGACGGCGGCCGGCCCGCGTCTGCGCATCCATCACGCCAGCGAGGTGGTCAAGATGGACGACCCGCTGACGGTCGCCCTGCGCATCAAGAAGGACTCCTCCCTGCGCGTCACCGCCGACCTGGTCAAGCGCGGCGAGGCCGACGCCGGCGTGTCGGCGGGCAACACCGGCGCGCTGATGGCGGTGTCCCGCTATGTCCTCAAGACCCTGCCCGGCATCGAGCGTCCCGCCATCGCCACCCCCCTGCCGAACCGGCACGGCGGCTGGACCTATGTGCTCGATCTGGGCGCCAACGTCGATTGCAGCGCGGAGCACCTGCGCCAGTTCGGCGTGATGGGGGCCGCGCTGGTGGCGGCGGTGGAGCATCGCGAGCGTCCCAGCGTCGGCCTGCTCAACATCGGCGAGGAAGACATCAAGGGCAACGAGGTGGTGAAGCAGGCGGCCGAGCTGCTCAAGTCCAGCGGCGTCAATTTCCGCGGCAACGTCGAGGGCGACGACATCTACAAGGGCACGGTGGAGGTGGTGGTGTGCGACGGCTTCGTCGGCAACGTGGCGCTGAAGACCTCGGAGGGACTGGCGCGCATGATCGCCGACGAACTGAAGAAGGAATTCCTGCGCGGCCCCCTGTCCAAGCTGGCCGGCCTGATCGCCACACCGGTCATCCGGCGCTTCAAGAAGCGCATGGACCCGCGCCGCTACAACGGCGCCAGCCTGCTGGGCTTGAACGGCATCATGATCAAGAGCCACGGCTCGGCCGACGCCTACGCCTTCCGCAAGGCTATCGAGCGGGCGGCGGAGGAGGTGCGCGGCGGCCTGCTGCGGCGCATCGCCGAGCAGGTGGACGCCTATCACGGCGCCATCAACGGCGAGCGCGAGGAAAGCGACCTGGAAGGAGCGGCAGCGCAATGACCCATGCCAAGATCGTCGGCACCGGCAGCTACCTGCCGGCCCAGCTGGTCACCAACGCGGACCTGGAGAAGCTGGTCGAGACCACGGACGCCTGGATCGTGGAGCGCACCGGCATCCGGGAACGCCACCACGCCACCGAGGGCGAGTTGACCAGCGACCTGGCCCTGAAGGCCGCGGAGCGGGCCATCGAGGCGGCCGGCGTCGACAGCGGCGAGATCGACCTGATCGTCGTGGCCACCACCACGCCGGACCGGGTCTTCCCCAGCACCGCCTGCATCCTGCAGGCCAAGCTGGGCATCGCCAACGGCTGCCCGGCCTTCGACGTGCAGGCGGTCTGCAGCGGCTTCGTCTATGCGCTGTCCGTGGCCGACAACTTCATCCGCTCGGGGCAGGCCAAGACGGCACTGGTGGTGGGCGCCGAGACCCTGTCGCGCATCACCGACTGGAGCGACCGCAGCAACTGCATCCTGTGGGGCGACGGCGCCGGGGCGGTGGTCCTGCGCGCCAGCGACGAGCCGGGCATCCTGGCCACCCACCTGCACGCCGACGGGCGCTACCAGGACCTGCTGTTCGTCGACGGCGGCGTGTCGCTGAAGAAGGAAGGCGAGTGCTACATGCGCATGTCCGGCAACGCCGTCTTCAAGATGGCGGTGAACACCCTGGACGCCATCGTCGACGAGACCCTGGAGGCCAATGGCCTGCAGAAGTCCGACATCGACTGGCTGGTGCCGCACCAGGCCAACATCCGCATCATCCAGGCGACGGCGAAGAAGCTGGGCATGAGCATGGATCGGGTGGTGGTGACGGTGGACAGGCACGGCAATACCTCCGCCGCCTCCATCCCCCTGGCCTTCGACACCGCCGTGCGGGACGGCCGCATCCAGGCCGGCGAGACCATCCTGATGGAGGCCTTCGGCGGCGGTTTCACCTGGGGCTCGGTCCTGCTCCGGCTCTGACCGCATGCAAGCGCGCCTGGCGTGGTACTCCCCCCACGCCGTCCTCCTCGCGGCCGTCGCCTATTTCGCCCTGAACGCCGCCACCCAGGGGCTTGTTTCCCCCACGGCCGATCTCGACCAGGCCGAACAGCTGGTGCTGAGCCAGGACCTCGCCCTGGGCTACGGCGAACAGCCCCCCCTTTACTCCTGGATCGTGCACGGCCTGTTCAGCCTGACCGGCCCCAGCCTATGGGCGCTGCGGGGCATCAAGGTGGCCCTGCTCACGGCGCTGATCTACGGCGCCTGCCTGGTCAGCCGGCGACTGGGCCTGGACGGGGCGCGCCTCGGCGCCGCGCTGCTGGGCTTCGCCCTGATCCCCCAGCTCGCCTGGGAGGCGCAGCGCGACCTGACCCACAGCGTGCTCGCCACGGTCCTGTCGATGTGGACCCTGTGGGCCTTCCTGGCCCTGCGCCCCGGCCCCGGCAACCTGCGCGGCTATCTCGTACTGGGGTTGCTCGTCGGCTTGGGGCTGCTGAGCAAGTACAACTATGTGGTCTTCACGGCGGCCCTGTTCCTGGCCGCCCTGGCCTCGCCCGGCCACCGGGCGCGCGTCCTCCATCCCGGCATCCTCCTCAGTGCCCTGGCCGCGGCGGTGGTCGTGCTGCCGCATCTGGGCTGGGCCCTGGCCCATCCCCAGCTGGCCGTCGAGGACACCCTGCGCGAGGCGGGCGTTTCCCGCTGGACGGGACTGGCCGACCTGGGGCAGGCGACCCTGGCCTTCCTGGCCCCGCTGCTGCTGGTCGCCGGCCTGAGCTGGCGGAGGTGGGCTGAGGGCGACAGGCCCTCCGGGGACCTGGCATTCCTGTGGACATTGTGCGCCAGCGTGCTGGTCTTGCTGGTGCTGTTCGTGCTCGTCAGCGGGGCCGAAAACGTGAAGGACCGCTGGCTGCAGCCCCTGCTGTTCTTCATGCCCATCGCCGTCGCCTCGATGGCCAGGGTGAGGCCGCGCGCGCTGATCGCCGCGAGCCTGGTCCTATGGGCGGCCGCCGCCCTGCTGCTGCCCGGCCGCACCCTGTTGTCGGAGTGGACCGGAAAGGTATCCCGTCCCAATCTGCCCTATGCGAAAATCGCCGACGGGCTGCGCGGGGAAATCCGCCAGCCCGGGCTCATCGTTTCCGACAGCCAGCTCGTCGCCGGCAACATGCGGCTTGCCTTTCCGGCCAGCCGGGTCGAGGTGGCGCGCACGCCGGAGGCCTTGCGGGCATTGTTGTCGACGGCCAGGGGGCGGGAGATCCTGTTCCTCACCGAGGAGGGGACCAAGAACGCCTGGTTCGCGGACCTGGTCGTGGCGACCGCCCAACCCGGCGGGGCCTTCCGCGCCATCGAGCGCCCGCTCCTGCATGCCCCGGACCGGACCCTTCGCCTCCACTGGCTGATGATCCAGGAACCCTTGAAGAGGAACACAACTTCATGAAATTCGCATTCGTCTTCCCCGGCCAGGGCTCTCAGTCGGTCGGCATGCTGGCCGGCTACGGCGCCGCGCCGGTGGTGCGCGACACCTACGCCGAGGCCTCCGAGGCCCTGGGATCCGACTTGTGGTCGCTGGTCAGCGACGGCCCGGCCGAGGCCCTCAACCAGACCGTCAACACCCAGCCGGCCATGCTGGCGGCGGGGGTGGCCGCCTACCGGCTCTGGCGCGAGCAGGGTGGCCAGGCGCCCGCCGTGATGGCCGGCCACAGCCTGGGCGAGTACACGGCGCTGGCCTGCGCGGAGGCCATCGCCTTCCCGGACGCCGTGCGACTGGTGCGCCTGCGCGCCGAGGCCATGCAGTCGGCCGTTCCCGAGGGGGTGGGGGCAATGGCGGCGGTGCTCGGCCTGGACGACGACGCCGTGCGTGGCGTGTGCGCCGACGCCGCCCAGGGTGAGGTGCTGGAGGCCGTCAACTTCAATTCGCCCGGTCAGGTGGTGATCGCCGGCCACAAGGCGGCCGTGGAGCGGGGCTGCGCCCTGGCCAGGGAGCGCGGCGCCAAGCGGGCCTTGCCGCTGCCCGTGTCGGTGCCCTCCCATTGCGCGCTGATGCGGCCGGCGGCGGAGCAACTGCTCGCCGCCATGCGGGCCCTGGAGATCAAGGCGCCCGCGGTGCCGGTGATCCACAACGCCGACGTGGCGAGCCATGCCTCGCCCGAGGCCATTCGCGCCGCCCTGGCACGCCAGCTCCACCGCCCGGTGCGCTGGGTGGAGTCGATGCGGGCCATGCGCGACCAGGGTGTCGGGCTGATCGTCGAATGCGGCCCAGGCAAGGTGCTGGCCGGTCTCAACAAGCGCATCCTGGACGATGTCCCCACCCTGGCCCTGGCGGACGCCGCCGGCCTGGCGGACATCCTGGAAAGAACCAAGGCCTGAGGAGCAAACCATGGAAGGCAAGATCGCATTGGTCACCGGGGCCAGCCGAGGCATCGGCCAGGCCATCCTGCACGAGCTGGGACGGCGTGGCGCGGTGGTCGTCGGCACCGCCACCAGCGAGAACGGCGCGGCGGACATCGGCGCCCGGCTCGCCGACGCCGGACTGAAGGGCGAGGGAGTCATGCTCAACGTGACCGACGCCGCCCAGGTGGAGGCGGTGGTGGAAGGCCTGCTGGCGCGGCACGGCCGCGTCGACATCCTGATCAACAACGCCGGCATCACCCGCGACAACCTGCTCATGCGCATGAAGGACGAGGAGTGGGGCGACATCATCGACACCAACCTGAGCTCGGTCTTCCGTCTCAGCCGGGCGGTGCTGCGGCCGATGATGAAGGCCCGCTACGGGCGGATCGTGAACATCGCCTCGGTGGTGGGCGCGTCGGGCAACGCCGGTCAGACCAACTATGCCGCCGCCAAGGCCGGCATGATGGGCTTCGCCAAGGCCCTGGCCCAGGAGGTGGGCAGCCGCAACATCACCGTCAACAGCGTGGCGCCCGGCTTCATCGACACCGACATGACCCGCGCCCTGCCCGACGCGCAGCGCCAGAAGCTGCTGGAGCGCATCCCGCTGGGTCGTCTTGGGTCACCCGAGGACATCGCCCAGGCGGTGGCCTTCCTGGCCTCCGAGGCCGCTGGCTACATCACCGGGGCCACCCTGCACGTCAACGGCGGCATGTACATGGACTGACGCATTTTTCGGACCGGGGGTTTTTGCTAGAATCCCACCGTTTGCATTTCGCCACCTGTCCAACCGGTCTCGCGGGTTGGCCGGTAGAGAAGTCGAGTTCCGGATTCCGCCCATGCCGCGCGAGGCTGCGTGGAGGAAGACCGCCGGGGCATTTATCCACCCTTTAGGGAGCAATAGCAGATGAGCGATATCGAACAGCGTGTCAAGAAGATCGTTGCCGAGCAGCTGGGCGTCAACGAGGCGGACATCAAACTGGAGTCCTCCTTCGTCGACGACCTCGGCGCCGATTCCCTCGACACGGTGGAGCTGGTGATGGCCCTCGAGGAAGAGTTCGAGTGCGAGATCCCCGACGAGGAGGCCGAGAAGATCACCACCGTCCAGCAGGCCGTGGATTACATCAACAACCACCAGAGCAGCTGACGCAGCATCCCGCCTCTCAGGAGTCTCCCTTTTGTCCAAGCGCAGAGTAGTCGTCACCGGCCTGGGGATCATCTCTCCGGTCGGCAACACCGTGGACGATGCCTGGGCCAGCCTGATGGCCGGCCGCAGCGGCATCGGGCGCATCAGCCGGTTCGACGCGTCGGCCTTCGCTTCCCAGATCGCCGGCGAAGTGAAGGGCTTCGACGTGACGGCCTATCTTTCCGCCAAGGACGCGCGCCGCATGGATACCTTCATCCATTACGGCCTGGCGGCCGGCATCCAGGCCTTCAAGGACTCCGGCCTGGAGGTCAACGAGACCAACCGCGAGCGCATCGGCGTGAACATCGGCTCCGGCATCGGCGGCCTGCCGATGATCGAGGAGACCCACAAGACCTATCTGAGCGATGGCCCGCGCAAGATCTCGCCGTTCTTCATCCCGGCATCGATCATCAACATGATCTCCGGCCACCTGTCGATCATCTACGGCCTGCAGGGCCCCAACGTAGCCATGGTCACCGCCTGCACCACGGGCACCCACGCGGTGGGGGAATCGGCGCGCATGATCGAGCTCGGCGAGGCCGAGGCGATGATCGCCGGCGGGGCCGAGTCCACCATCTGCCCCCTGGCCGTGGGCGGCTTCGCCTCCGCCCGGGCGCTGTCGACGCGCAACGACGACCCGGCCGGGTCGAGTAGGCCCTGGGACAAGGGGCGCGACGGCTTCGTGCTGGGCGAGGGGGCGGGCGTGCTGGTGCTGGAGGAACTCGATCACGCCAGGGCGCGTGGCGCGCGCATCTACTGCGAACTGGTCGGCTACGGCAAGAGCGCCGATGCCTACCACATGACCGCGCCCACCGAGGATGGCTCGGGCGCGGCGCGCTGCATGAACAACGCGCTGAGGAATGCAGGCCTGAATCCCGACGCGGTGGGCTACATCAACGCCCATGGCACCTCCACGCCCCTGGGCGACCTGGCCGAGACCAAGGCGCTCAAGCTGAGCTTCGGCGAGCATGCGAAGAAGCTCATGGTCAGTTCCACCAAGTCCATGACCGGGCACCTGCTGGGGGCCGCAGGCGGCGTGGAGGCGGTGTTCTCGGCCCTGGCCATCGCCCGGAATGCCCTTCCACCGACCATCAACCTGGTGGAGCCCGATCCGGACTGCGATTTGGACTATGTCCCCAACACCGCCCGGGACGCGCGCGTGGACGTGGTTCTGTCCAATTCCTTCGGCTTCGGCGGCACCAACGGCACCATCATCTTCCGCCGTTTCTGAGGCGGGAGATGCCGCGTCGCCCGCCTGACCGCGTCCTGGCCAGGCCCACGGAGGCGTCGTGAGCCCGTCGCCCCCGGTTCTGATCGACGGCCGGCGCCAGACCGGGGTGAGCGCGTGGGATCGGGGGCTGATGTACGGCGACGGGGTGTTCCGCACCTTGCGCGTGGAAGGCGGCGTCCCCTTGTGGTGGGACGATCACCTGCGCAAGCTGGGCAGCGATGCCGAGCGCCTCGCCATCCCCTGCCCGCCGATCGCCCGCTGGGAGGCCGATGTCGGGGAACTGCTCGACGAGTCACCCGGCGACTGCGCCCTGAGGTTGGTGCTGACCCGCGGTCCCGGCCAGCGGGGCTATGCGCCGCCTGCCGAGCCGACCCCGACGCGGCTGGTGACGGCCAGCCCCCTGCCGACGCATCTTGATCGCGTCACCCGGGACGGGGCCCGGCTGCGCCTGTGCCAGTTGCGCCTGTCCGAGCAGCCGCGGCTCGCCGGCGTCAAGCACCTGAACCGCCTGGAAAACGTCCTGGCGCGCATGGAATGGGACGACGCGGACGTGCATGAGGGGCTGCTGCTGGATAGCGGCAACCGGGTCATCTGCGCCGTGAGCGGCAACGTGTTC
>JALOTG010000241.1 GCA_025458005.1 Thiobacillaceae bacterium | reverse complement strand
CTCCTGGCTGCCGAACAGGCGACCCTGCAGGGTGTCGAAGCCCAGTTCGCACAGCACCTGGCGCTGTTCCGCCCGTTCGACGCCGGTGGCGCCAACCCGCACGTCCAGTTCGCGGGCGTAATCGCAGAGGGTCTTGAGCATGGCGCGGGTGCCGGCGTCGTCCCGTGCCTGGCGGCACAGGGCGCCATCCACCTTGACCCGGTGGGGGCGGATCTCGCGCAGGTGGGCCAGCGCCTCGGTGTGCGGCGCGAAGCGGTCCAGGACGATGCGGAAGCCGGCCTGGCGCAGCGACTTGACGGTGTCCAGGGCGCCCGGCGTGGCCAGCAGGCCGGGCAGGGTCAGCTCCAGCTGCAGCACTTCCGGGGCCTGGATCAGGGCGCGCAGCCAGTCGGCGAAGCCGGGGCTGACCAGGCTGGCCGCCGAGAGGTTGACCGCCCCCATGTGCTGCTTGCCATCCAGGGCCATCCAGGCGTGGGTGACGATGGATTCGTCCAGGGTGGCGATGAGGCCGCCCTCCTCGGCCAGGTGGACGAAGGTGCCGGCGGGCAGGGCCGCGCCCTGGGCGGTGGGGATGCGCGCATAGGCCTCGAAGTGGTCCAGGGCCAGGTCGGCGCAGCGCAGCGCGGGCTGCCATTCCAGCTGGAAGCGGTTGTGCTCGATGGCGGCCAGCAGGAGGGCGCGCAGGTCCTGGGCGCCGGGGGTCTCGGCGGAGGCCAGCCGGTAGCCGCCGGAGGGTCCGATGCGGGCATCGCGCAGGGCGCCGTCCGCGCCGGCGAACAGGGCGGCGCGCCGGGCGTCGGCGGCCAGGGCGGCGCCGGCGTGGGCCTCGCAGCAGTCCTCCGCGTCCGCCTCCCGCAGGGCGCTCAGGCCGGCCTGGCCGAGCCGCTCGGCGAGGCGGTCGAGGCGCTCGGCGTCCGCCTGGTCGAGCAGCACCGCGAACTGGCCGCCGTCCAGGCGGCCGGCCACGCCGGCGTATTCCCGGGCCAGGGCGGCGGCGCCGGCGGCGGCGCTCGCCACCAGCTGGTCGCCCGCGGCGCGGCCCTTGCGGGCGTTCAGTTCGCCCAGGCCGCCGATGCGCAGGATGGCCAGCCCCACCGTGTGTCCGGCCTCGGCCAGGGCGGTCTCGGCGGCGGAAACCATGTAGGTGCGGTTGTACAGGCCGCTCTGCGCGTCGTGGTAGAGATCCTGCTGCAGCTTGTCCACCAGGGTGGATTGCTTGCCGAGCATGCGTTCCACCGAAGCGGACATGCGATTGAGCGCGCGGCCGATGCTGGACAGTTCCCGGATGGAGTGCGCGTCGTCGATCTGCTCGAAGCGGCCCTCGCCGACGTGCACCGCCAGCCGCTCCATGTCGTCCAGGGGGCGCAGCGCGCGGCGCAGGATCCACACCGTCAGCAGGGCGCACAGGAACCCCAGCGCCAGCGTCCAGACCAGCACGGAGCGGGTGTTCTGCCAGAGCTGGCGGTAGGCATAGCCGGGATGGCTCTCCACCCCGACGACGGCGGCGCGCTTCCAGCCGGCCATGGCCTCGGCGCTGCCCGGCGGCGTCCGCAGCGGGACGAGGCGGATGAACCAGTCCGGCGCGCCCTCGACGCGGACCTCCTGCTCGCGCACCAGGATGGGCCGGCCGTTCGGATCGCGCAGGACGATGCGCCGGTAGTAGCCGCTGTCATACAGGGCGTCGACGGTGTTGGCCACGGTGGCCAGGTCGTTGGTCCTGAAGGCGGGCGAGAGCTGCAGGGCCAGGGTGGTGGCGGTGTCCTGGGCGTGACTCTGCAGCTGGCGGGCGAGGAAGTCGCGGGTGTGCACCAGGTTGGCCGCGAACAGCAGGATGCCCAGCAGCAGGAAGGCCAGGGCCAGCAGCAGCACGAGGAGGGTCTTCAGGCTGATCGTCTTCATCGCAATACTCCCGATTGTTGTTCGCGCATGCGCGCCAGCAGGTCGTTCCAGTGGTTGATGCTGGAGGCCTCGCCGAGTTTGCCGCTCTGCCCGCGCTGCTTGGCGGACCACAGCCCCTCGGCGTTGAAGCCCAGGGTCGGCGTCAGGTCGGCGCGTTGCGCCGCCGGGCGCACCTCGGCGACCAGATTGTCCAGGATCAGCGGATCGGCGTCAGGGAACGGATAGTAGGCCAGCACCATGTGCGATTCCACCCGCTGTTCCTTTTCGCGCCAGGCCCGCACGTAGGTCACCCGCAGCCGGTCGTTGGGCACCCCCGCCGCGCGCAGGGTGAAATACTTGGCCAGGGCGAAGTCCTCGCAGTCGCCGCCGTTGCGCCCCAGCATCTCCACCGGGGTGGCCCAGTAGTCGCGCTGCCCCCAGAGCTTCTCGTCGGTCAGGCTGGGCACGCGGTTGAAGAACTGGTTCACCAGTTCCACCTTGCGTTCCTCGTGCTGGGCGTGCAGCTGGCTGGCCAGGTCGCGCCAGCGCTGCAGGCGGGTGACCGCCGCCGGCCCATAGCGCTCCTTGGCCAGGGCCAGGGTGCGTGCATCGGGCAGGTAGTCCGACTCGCCCGCCGTGGCGCTCTGGGCAAGCATCAGGAGGGTCAGCAGCAGACGGATCACCCCGGTCCGGCGTATGGGTTGGACATGCATGGTTAACGGCAGGAGGCGGCGAGTCTTTACCGTCCGGGCATGGCCGGCGCGCCTCGCGCGACCCTTCCGGGTGGATAATGACGCCGACACGATCACACCCCCATCCAGACATGTCCCAGGTCTTCCTCTACGACACCACCCTGCGCGACGGCACCCAGCGGGAGGACATCTCCCTGTCGGTCGACGACAAGCTCGCCATTGCCCGCCACCTGGCCGACTTTGGCGTCCACTACATCGAGGGCGGCTGGCCGGGCTCCAACCCCAAGGATGCCGAGTTCTTCGCCCGCGCCCGGTGCATGAACTGGGGCGCGGCGCGCATCGCCGCCTTCGGCAGCACCCGGCACAAGGGCACCGCCTGCGCCGACGACGCCAACCTGCGCGCCCTGGTCGAGGCGGGCACGCCGGTGGTGACCCTGGTGGGCAAGAGCTGGGACTACCACGTCAGCCAGGTGCTGGGCGCCAGCCTGGAGGAGAACCTGGCCATGATCGGCGACAGCGTGGCCTGGATGAAGGCGCAGGGCCGCGAGGTGGTATTCGACGCCGAGCATTTCTACGACGGCTTCCTGGCCAACCCGGACTACGCCCTGGCCACCCTCAAGGTCGCCGCCGAAGCCGGCGCCGACTGGCTGGTGCTGTGCGAGACCAACGGCGGCAAGCTGCCCTGGCAGGTGGAGGAGATCACCCGCGTCGTCGCCGGCCGCCTTCCCGATGCCCGTCTGGGGGTGCACTGCCACAACGACACCGGCTGCGGCGTGGCCAACTCCATCTCCGCCGTGCGCGGCGGCTGCGCCATGGTGCAGGGCACCGTCAACGGCTACGGCGAGCGGGTGGGCAACGCCGACCTGGTCACCATCCTGCCCAACCTGCAGCTGAAGATGGGTTGCAAGGTCGTGGCCGAGGAGCGGCTGCGGGAACTCACCACTCTGTCGCGCTTCGTCGCCGAGGTGGCCAACCTCAAGCACGACGACCACCACCCCTACACCGGACACTCCGCCTTCGCCCACAAGGGCGGCATCCATGTGGCGGCCATCCTCAAGGCGGCCGACACCTACCAGCACATCGACCCGGAGCGAGTGGGCAACGAGATGCGCTCGGTGATCTCGGAGCTCTCGGGGCGCGGCAACATCCTCATGCAGGCCCAGGGCATGGGCATCGACCTGGACCGCGAGGAGGCCCAGCGGGTGCTCGGCCAGATCAAGCACCTGGAGCACGAGGGCTTCACCTTCGAGGCCGCCGAGGCCAGCGTGGAACTGCTGCTGCGCCGGCTGAAGCCCGGCTACGCACGCCCCTTCGAGTTGGTGGACTACTTCGTCATCACCGAGCGCCGGCACGGCCGCGGCCTGCTGGCGGAGGCG
>JALOTG010000079.1 GCA_025458005.1 Thiobacillaceae bacterium | reverse complement strand
GCCAACGCTATAGGTGCCCACGGGGGTGGCACTTGGCCACGGTCGGCTGCCCGCTGCGCCTGCTCTTTCGGTCATCCTTCGCTGGCACTCAAGTGCTGCGAGGGCGGGTTGTTGCCTGAGGAGCATTTCTGTTTCACGGTAACGTTTAACTATCCATCACGTGATGGCGTATAAATCTTATCCATCATGATGGATATTCCGGAATGGTGTGCAAACCTCATGATTTGTATGGCCCGCCCTGACTGATAATCCTGTCCATGCCCAGTGACCCCTTGCTCGGCGAAGATCCCGCCAAACACCCGCCCAGGTTGCTCGACCAGCTGCGTGATCGTATCCGTCTCAAGCACTACAGCCGGCGCACCGAGCAGGCCTATGTGCAGTGGGTGAAACGATACATCTACTTTCACGGCAAACGCCACCCCGCCGAATTGGGCAAGGCCGAGGTGGAGGCCTTTCTGACCTCCCTGGCGGTGGAGCGGAACGTGGCGGCTTCCACCCAGTCCCAGGCGCTGTCGGCCTTGCTGTTCCTGTACAAGGAAGTGCTGGGCACGGACCTGCCCTGGCTTTCCGAGGTGACGCGGGCGAAGAAGCCGGCAAGGCTGCCGACGGTCCTGACCCGGGCGGAGGTGAATCGGCTCCTCGGCTGCGTGGCGGATCCGCTCCTGGATCTGGTCGTGCGTCTCCTCTATGGCACGGGGATGCGCGTCATGGAATGCGTGCGGCTGCGGGTGAAGGACGTGGAGTTCGAGCGCAATGAGATCGTGGTGCGCGATGGCAAGGGCGGCAAGGACCGGGTGACCATGCTGCCGGTGAGTCTCGCGCAGCGTCTGCAGGCGCATCTGAAGGTGGTCAAGGCGCAGCATGATGCGGACCTGGCGCAGGGGCGCGGCGAGGCCTGGCTGCCGGACGCCTTGGCCGTGAAGTACCCCAATGCGGCCAGGGACTGGGCATGGCAGTACGTCTTTCCGGCCGCCGGCTTTTCGGTGGACCCGCGCTCGGGCGTGGTGCGCCGGCATCACCTGGACGAGCAGCGCGTGCAGCGCGCCGTCCGGCAGGCGGCGCAGCGCGCGCAGATCGCCAAGCCGGTCACGCCCCACACCCTGCGCCATTCCTTCGCCACCCACCTGCTGGAGGGCGGCTACGACATCCGCACGGTGCAGGAACTGCTGGGCCATTCGGACGTCTCGACGACCATGATCTACACCCACGTGCTGAATCGGGGCGGGCGCGGCGTGGTCAGCCCGCTCGATGGGGGCGGGCCGGGATGAAGCGGCGCTCCGCCGCCCGTAGGAGCGCCGCTCGCGGCGCGAGCGGTTCGGCACGCGAGCAGGCCTCCTGCCGATTTGCGCGCGTCGGGCCGGGCGAGACGCGGGGGAGCGATTGAGGTGAAGCGCCGCGTCACGGGGGTCGAGCCGCCGGGCCTGGAAGCCGGCCGTGACGAGCCGCGCGAACCCGACCAGACGACCGATGCCCGGCGGGACGCCTTCGACCCCGCCCCCTTCCTGGCCGGCCTGCCCCACCTGCCGGGCGTCTACCGCATGCTGGGCGAGGCGGGCGAGCTGCTCTACGTGGGCAAGGCCCGCGACCTGAGGAAGCGCGTCTCCAGCTATTTCCAGAAGTCCGACCTCAGCCCTCGCATCCAGCTCATGGTGGCGCGCGTCCGCGACATCCAGGTGACCGTGACGCGTTCCGAGTCCGAGGCCCTGCTGCTGGAGAACAACCTCATCAAGGCGCAGGCGCCGCGCTTCAACATCCTGTTCCGCGACGACAAGTCCTACCCCTATCTGCTCCTCACCGGGCACGCGTTTCCCCGGCTGGCCTACTTCCGCGGCGCGCCGGATCGGCGCGACCGGGTGTTCGGACCGTTCCCGAACGCCCACGCGGTGCGCGAGAGCATCCAGATCCTGCAGAAGGTGTTCCGCCTGCGCACCTGCGAGGACACCGTGTTCGCGCACCGCGCCCGGCCCTGCCTGCTGCACCAGATCCGCCGCTGCAGCGGCCCCTGCGTGGGCTTGGTCGAGCCGGCCGAGTACGTCCGCGACGTGGAGGACGCGGCGCTGTTCCTGGCCGGTAAGGACGGCGAGGTGCTGGCGCGGCTGACCGCCAAGATGGAACGGGCGGCGGGCGAGCTGCGCTTCGAGGCGGCGGCCGGCTATCGCGACCAGATCCAGGCGCTCTCCCGCGTGCGCGAGAAGCAGTTCGTCGAGAGCCGCGCCGCCCGTGACACCGACGTGATCGCCGCCATCGTGCGGGGCGGCGTGGCCTGCGTCTACCTGATGATGATCCGCGGCGGGCGCAACCTGGGCGGCAAGGCCTTCTTCCCCAGCAACGCCGAGCAGGTGGACGAGGGCGCCGTCCTGGAGGCCTTCCTCACCCAGCACTATGCAGCGCATGGCGCGCCGGCCGTGCTGGTGCTGTCCGCCGAGGTGGAGGGGGCGGCGGAATGGCTCACCGGCCAGGCCGGCCGCCGCGTCCTGGTGGTCGGCCGCCCGATCGGCGAGCGGCGCGCCTGGCTGCGCCTGGCCGAGAGCAACGCCGAGCAGTCCCTGGCCGCGCGCGAGGGCCAGCGCGCCAGCCAGGAGCAGCGCCTGGCCGCGCTCAACGAGGCCCTCGGCGAGACCGGCATCGAGCGCATCGAGTGCCTGGACGTCAGCCACACCCAGGGCGAGGCCACCGTGGTGTCCTGCGTGGTGTACGACCAGGGGGCGATGCAGAACTCGGAATACCGGCGCTACAACGTGGCCAACCCGACGCCCGGGGACGACTACTACGCCCTGCGCGAGGCCCTGACGCGCCGCTACGGCAAGCTCGCGGCGGGAGAAGGGGCACTGCCCGACCTGCTGCTCATCGACGGCGGGCGCGGCCAGCTCAACGTGGCCCTCGACGTGCTCGGCGAGCTGGGGCTGGGCGACCTGCCCATGCTGGGGGTGGCCAAGGGCGAGGCGCGCAAGCCGGGCCGGGAGCAGCTCATCCTGCCCGACGAGGCGGAGCCGCTGCGCCTGCCGCCCGACCACCCCGGCCTACACCTCATCCAGCAGGTGCGCGACGAGGCGCACCGCTTCGCCATCACCGGCCACCGCGCCCGGCGGGCCAAGCGGCGCAACCGCTCCACCCTGGAGGACATCGAGGGGGTCGGGCCCAAGCGCCGCCAGCGGCTGCTCGCCACCTTCGGCGGCCTGCGCGGCATCCAGTCCGCCGGCGTGGAGGAACTGGCCCAGGTGGAGGGCATCAGCCGCGAACTGGCGGAGCGCATCTACCGCGAATTGCACTGAGCCCATACACTGCGCGCATGGTCTTCAACCTGCCCAATACCCTCACCTGGCTGCGCATCGGTCTGATCCCGCTGTTCGTGGCGGTGTTCTACCTGCCGGACGGCTGGCTGCCGAAGCATTCCATCAACCTGATCGCCACCGCCCTGTTCGCCCTGGCCTCGGTGACCGACTGGCTGGACGGCTACCTGGCCCGGCGTTTGAACCAGACCTCCGCCTTCGGCGCCTTCCTCGACCCGGTCGCCGACAAGCTGATGGTGGCCGCCGCCCTGATCGTCCTGGTGGACCTGGACCGCGCCGGCATCGCCGCCTCGCTGATCATCATCGGCCGCGAGATCGCCATCAGCGCCCTGCGCGAGTGGATGGCCAAGGCCGGCCGGTCGCGCAGCGTGGCGGTGTCCTTCGTCGGCAAGCTGAAGACCACCGCGCAGATGCTGGCCATCCTGCTGCTGCTCTACCACGACCCCTTCCTGGGCCTGAACACCCAGTGGCTCGGCCGCAACCTGCTCGACCTGGCGGCGTTCCTGACCCTCTGGTCCATGTTCCATTACCTGCGCATGGCCTGGGTGGCGCTCAAGGGCCAGACGGCCAGTTGACAAATCGCCGACGGCGGTTAGAATTCACGACCTCCGATGCGGGAATAGCTCAGTTGGTAGAGCGCAACCTTGCCAAGGTTGAGGTCGCGAGTTCGAGCCTCGTTTCCCGCTCCAAGATGCACGGGGGAAAGCGGTCCGCTTTCCCCCTTGGTTTTTTCGGGGCCGCAACGGCCCCGCGCAACGGCGCGATGGCAGAGTGGTTATGCAGCGGCCTGCAAAGCCGTGTACATCGGTTCGATTCCGGTTCGCGCCTCCAGCTTTCCCCCGACCTCTCCCCGCCCATGCCGGTCATGGGCGCATGGGGCACGCCCAGGCACTATAGTTAGCGCATAGCAACTCCCCGCCCAGTCCATGCCCTGGCAAGCCTGGTTCACCCTCGCCGTCGTCGTCCTGTGTCTGGGCCTGCTGGCGCGCAACCGCTATCCGCCCGACGTGGTCATGCTGGGTGGGCTGACCCTGCTGCTGCTGGCTGGCGTGATCACGCCCGGCGATGCCCTGTCCGGCCTGTCCAACGAGGGCATGGTGACGGTGGCGGTGCTCTATGTGGTGGTCTCCGGGTTGCAGGAGACCGGCGGCACGGCGCGGGTGTCCCAGGCGCTGCTGGGGCGGCCGCGCTCCCTGGCGCGGGCGCAGCTGCGCCTGATGACGCCGGTCGCCGCCCTGAGCGCCTTCCTCAACAACACCCCGGTGGTGGCCATGTTCATCCCGGCGGTGCAGGACTGGGCGAAGCGGCATGGCCTGTCCACGTCGCGCCTGATGCTGCCCCTGAGCTACGCGGCCATCGCCGGCGGCACCTGCACGCTGATCGGCACCACCACCAACCTGGTGGTCAACGGCATGCTCATCGCCCACACCGGCGAGGCCGGCCTGGGCATGTTCGAGATCGCCTGGGTGGGGGTGCCGACGCTGCTGCTGACCATCGCGGTGGTCGTGCTGCTGGGTCGGCGCCTGCTGCCGGAGCGCCGTCCGGCCCTGAGCCTGCTGGAGGACGCGCGCGAATACACCGTGGAGATGATGGTGGAGGCGGGCAGTCCGCTCGAGGGCCGGAGCATCGAGGCGGCCGGCCTGCGCCGGCTGCCGGGCATGTACCTGGTGGAGGTGGAGCGCGACGGCCAGATCATGCCGGCGGTGTCGCCGACCCAGGCGCTGCGCGGCGGCGACCGCCTGCTGTTCGCCGGGGTGGTGGATTCGGTGCTCGACCTGCAGAAGATCCGCGGCCTGGTGCCGGCCACCAACCAGGTGTTCAAGCTGCAGTCGCCGCGCCACGCGCGCTGCCTGGTGGAGGCGGTGGTGTCGGAGAGCTTCCCGCTGCTGGGCAAGAGCATCCGCGCGGGCCGCTTCCGCACCCTCTACCAGGCGGCCATCATCGCCGTGGCGCGCAACGGCCGGCGCGTGCCGGGCAGGATCGGCGACATCGTGCCGCGCCCGGGCGACACCCTGCTGATGGAGACCCACCCCAACTTCCTGGAGCGCTACCGCAACACGCGCGACTTCCTGCTCATCAGCCGCCTGGACAACTCGACGCCGACGCGACACGAGCGGGCCTGGCTGGCGCTGGCGATCATGGTCGGCATGGTGGCGACGGTGACGCTGGGCTGGCTGAGCATGCTGCAGGCGTCCATGCTGGCGGCTGGCCTGATGCTCATCGGCCGTTGCACCACCGCCTCGGCCGCCCGCCGAGCGGTGGATCTGCAGGTGCTGCTGGTGATCGCCGCCGCGTTCGGCATCGGGCTGGCCCTGGAAAAAAGCGGCGCCGCCGCCATGATCGCCGCGAGCCTGATCGGCCTGGCCGGGGACGACCCCTGGCTGACCCTGGCCTGGGTCTTCCTGGTCACCTCCCTGTTCACCAATTTCATCACCAACAACGCCGCCGCCGCCCTGATGTTCCCCATCGCGGTGGCGGCGGCGACGCGGCTGGACGTGAGCCTGCTGCCGTTCGCCATTGTCATCATGAAGGCCGCCTCGGCCAGCTTCGCGACGCCCATCGGCTATCAGACCAACCTCATGGTGATGGGTCCGGGCGGCTACGGCTTCGCCGACTACCTGCGCCTGGGGGTGCCGCTGACCCTGCTGACCGGCCTGCTGACGGTGCTGATCGTGCCGCTGGTGTGGCCGTTCTGAGGGGGTGTCGGCAAGTCCGGACTGGTGCGCGGGACGGGAATCGAACCCGTACACCCGAAGGTTCCGGATTTTAAGTCCGGTGCGTCTACCAGTTCCGCCACCCGCGCGTCGGTCGGGATGATACGGGCATTCCGGCGGGACTGCCGAGTCAGGCCTGGTCTTGCACCCGCGCCGGGCGGTCCTCCTCCTGCAGGATCAGCTGCAGGGCCCCCTTGGGCGGGACCTGGTAGATCAGCACGCCCTGGCTGTCGTGCACCCGCATGACCCGATGGGACTGTTCGTACTCGAACTTGATGCGCGCCTCCAGGGCCAGGTTCTCGGCGCGGGGCGCGCGCGCCGCCTCGGCCTGCCTCGCGGCGTCCCTCGCCTGCCTGGCCGCCTCGTCCGGGGCGGCGTCCGGCCGCCTGGCGCGCCGCGCATCCGGCCCAGTCCCGGCTTGGCCGGGCGCCGGCGGGGTGGTCGGGTAGTGGGTGGCGGTGAGCGGGATGTCCATTGCGTCAGCGGTGTTCCAGACACCCCGATGCTAGCGCATTTGCTCGTGTCGAGTGAGGCGGCCGCGACGGGAGTCCCTAGGGCGCCTGGTCGGGCGGTCAGGCGGGGCCCTCCTCCGGCGGCCGCCAGCCGATCTCGCGGTGCCGGGCGAGGTGGCGGGGGGTCCAGGAGTGGGGCGTCTTGTGCACGAAGTGGTGGCGGGCGACGTGGTAGCTCGCGTCGAAGCCGTAGAAGTTGCGCTGCATGCCGGCCAGCTCCTCGGCCCGGTAGGCGGCCAGGGGCTTTTCCGCCTCGTCCGCGGCGCGGCGCCGGCGCTTGTCGCTCATCCGCCGGCCGTGCTCCGCGTCGTTCGACAGCGCGGCGGCGCGCTCCGTCACGGCGGCGAGGAACGCGTCGCGCGTCTCGCCGAAGCAGTCGTCGAGGAAGCCGATGCGGCGCGCCTCCTCGGCGCCCAGGGGCAGCCGGCGCCGCATCAGATCAAGGGCACGATCGGCGCCGACCCGCCGGGGCAGCAGGTAGGTCCAGTACTCGGAACCGTACAGGTTGCCCATGTTCTTGTAGTGCGGGTTGAGGACCACGCCGCGGCGGGCCCAGACGCGGTCGGCCGCCAGGGCCAGGAAGGCGCCGCCCGCGCCGGCGTTGCCCTGCAGCGCGGCGACGGTGAGCTGGCCGTCGGTCTCGATCACCGCCCGGCACAGGTCGTCCATGGCCTCGATGTTGCGCCAGGACGCGTCCGCCGGGCTCTCCGCCGCCTCGATGCGGTTGAGGTCCAGCCCGTTGCTGAAGAAGTCCGTCCCGCCCATCAGCACGATGACCCGGGTGGGACGCCGACGAGCGGCCTCGTAGGCGGCCAGCAGGCGTTCGCAGGCGGCCGTGCCCATGGCGCCGTTGTAGAAGTCGAAGTGGAGATACCCGACGCCGTCCGCCTCCGCGTAGCGGATCGCCGCGTCGTCGCCGGCGAGCGCCGGCAGGGCGGCCGCCTCGGGGAAGGCCAGGGCGACCGGCAGCTTGATCCCCCCGCTCCGCTTGGCGTGGCCGATCCACACCGCGCCGTCGGTCGTGGCGCGCACGATCCCTTCCCCCACGCGGCCAAGGACCTCGCCGGGCGCGCCCCGGGCGGCGAAGGGGCGCGCGTGGTAAAGGTGGCAGGGCTGGCCGAACAGCCGGTCGGCGACGCCGGGCGCGCCGTCGGCGCTGGCGATCCTGCGCAGCACCGCGGCGGTGTCGTCGCGCGCCCAGTCGATGGCCCGTTCCGCCTGGCGCAGCAGCGGGCGCAGGGGTTGCGGCGGCGGCGCAGCTGGCCGCCAGCGCCCGGCGCGGTAGTCGGGCAGGCGATCGAGGGCGGTGCGCACCGCCCGCACCGCCGCCTCGGTGACCTCGTCGCGGTACAGGCTGGACTTGCGCGCCGGGCGCAGGGCGAAGGTCTCGGCCGCCCATACCGGGCCGGCGTCCATCTCGGCGGTCGCCCGCAGCACGGTGACGCCCCATGCCCGCTCGCCGTCGAGGATGGCCCGGTCTAGGGCCGAAGGGCCGCGGTCGCCCGGCGGACCGGGATGCACGACCAGGCAGAGGTATTCGCGCCAGACCGCCTCCGGGATGGCGCGGCGCAGGTAGGGCGCCAGGATCAGGTGCGGGCGGAAGAGGGCCGCCGCCTCCTCGGTGACGCGGTCGTTGATGTCGAATTCGACCGACAACTCGTGGCCCAGGGCCGCCAGCTCGACATAGAGGCGCTGGGTCAGGCTGTTGAAGGCGTGGGTGAGGAGCAGGACGCGCACGGGTCAGCAGATCCGCGGCAACTGCTCGCCGGACAGCCAGTCGACCATGCGCCGGCCGCCGAAGCGGGTCTTCATCTGCACGAAGCAGTGGGCGTCCTCGGTCACCCGGCCGATCGCGGCCGCCTCGCGCCCGAGCGGATGGGCGCGCATGGCGGCGAGCAGCCGCTCCGCGTCCGCCGCCGCGCAGACCGCGATCAGCTTGCCCTCGTTGGCGATGTTGAGGGGATCCAGGCCGAGCAGCTCGCAGGCCGCCTCCACCTCCGGCCGCACCGGGATGGCGGCCTCGTCCAGGTGGATGCCGACGCCGGACTGGTGGGCGATCTCGTTCAGGGTCGCCGCCAGCCCGCCCCGGGTCGGGTCGCGCATGACGCGGAGGGCCGCGCCGCTGGCCAGCATGGCCGCCGTCAGCCCGTTGAGCGCCGCCGTGTCGGAGCGGATCGGGGTGTCGAAGGCGAGGTTCTCGCGCTGGCTCATGATGGCCACGCCGTGGTCGCCCACGCTGCCGGAGACCAGCACCGCGTCGCCGGGCCGGGCCAGGTCGCCCGAAAGGTGCACGCCCTCGGGCAGCACGCCCACCCCTGTGGTGGTGATGAACACCCCGTCGCCCTTGCCCTGCTCCACCACCTTGGTGTCGCCGGCCACCAGCCTGACGCCCGCCTCGCGGGCGGCATGGGCCATGGACTCGACGATGCGCGCCAGGTCCGCGAGCGGGAAGCCTTCCTCCAGGATGAAGCCGGCGGCGAGCCAGAGCGGCGTGGCGCCCATCACCGCCACGTCGTTCACCGTGCCGTGCACCGACAGGCAGCCGATGTCGCCGCCCGCGAAGAACAGCGGCGAGACGACGTGGCTGTCGGTGGTCATCACCAGGCGGCCGCCGGCCGCCGGCAGGCAGGCGCCGTCGTTGCCCTGGGCCAGGTATTCGTTGCCCAGGTGGCGGGCGAACAGCTCGGCGATCAGCTGCGCCATGGCGCGGCCGCCGCCGCCGTGGCTCATGTCCACGCGGCCGTGCTTCAGGTCCAGGGGGCGGGCGTAACCTTTTTTCACTTGGCCGCTCATGGATACCTGTTGCCTAGTTCTTTGAGGGCCTGAATCAGCGATGGCAGTTTGTGATTCACTACGCTCCAGATGATGTCCGGATCAATGGCGAAATAGCCGTGAATCATGCGGTTGCGCATGCCGATGAGATTGGGCCAGGGAATGGAAGGCGCTTGCGCCTGGATTTCCGGGGGGAGATGAGCGGCCGCTTCGCCGATCACCTCGATCTGGCGGACGATGGCCTCGAAGGCTAGCGCTCCCGGTTTGTAATGCTCGCGATCCAGGCCATCGGAAAAGCGAAGCGCGTTTTCAACCGCATCGATCATGTCGTCGATGTACAGGCGCGGGTCACGCGACACGGATCGCATCCTTTTCGATGTAGGGACGCACGCGTTCCTTGAGTCCTTTTTCGGTGACGAGGTCGATCTCGCAGCCCAGTCGATCCTCCAGGTAACGCAGCAAGCCGAAGTAGCCATCGAAGGTGGCGGGCTGCTCGAACTCCACCAGGATGTCCACATCACTGTCCTCGCGCGCTTCGTCCCTGGCCGTGGAGCCGAACAGGCGCAGGCGGCTGACGCCGAACCGGCTGACGATTTCCGGACTGGCCTCGGTGAGAATGCGCAACGCCTCGTCCCTACGCATGATCCAGCTCCGCATCCTTGTGCCGTCCATAAGTGTAATGCGCCGCGCAGGCCCCCTCGCTGGACACCATGCAGGAGCCCATCGGCGTATCGGGCGTGCAGACCGTGCCGAACAGCTTGCAGTCGATCGGCCGCTTCACGCCGCGCAGGATGGCGCCGCACTCGCAGGCCTTGTTGTCCGGCGCCGGCCGGTATTCCAGGCGGTAGCGCCGCTCGGCGTCGAACTCGGCGTATGGCTCGCGGATGCGCAGGGCGGAGTAGGGCACCACGCCCAGGCCGCGCCACTCGAAGCCGCGTCTGAGCTCGAACACCTCGGACACCAGGGCCTGGGCCTTGAGGTTGCCCTCGGGGGTGACCGCGCGGGTGAACTCGTTCTCCACCTCCGCCCGGCCCTCGTTCACCTGGCGCACCAGCATCAGGATGGCCTGCATCACGTCGAGGGGCTCGAAGCCGGCGATGACCACCGGCTTGCGGTATTCCTCGGCGAAGAATTCGTAGGGCCGGCTGCCGATCACCGTGGAGACGTGCGCCGGGCCGATGAAGCCGTCCAGGGGCACGCTGCCCAGCTCGCGCACCTCGGGCGACTCCAGGATGTTCATGATCGCCGAGGGGGTCAGCACGTGGCAGCACAGCACGCTGAAGTTCTTCAGGCCCTCGGCCCGGGCCTGCTTGATGGCCACCGCCGTGGGCGGCGTGGTGGTCTCGAAGCCGATGGCGAAGAACACCACCTCCCGGTCCGGGTTGTCGCGGGCGATCTTCAGGGCGTCGGTCACCGCGTAGACCATGCGGATGTCGCCCCGCGTCTTGTCCACCAGGGCCTTGGCCTTCATCAGCGACAGGCCGCCGGAGGCCGGCACGCGCAGGGTGTCGGCGTAGGTGCAGAGGATCACCCCGTCCTCCAGGGCGAGCCGGATGGCCAGGTCGATGCGGCCGATGGGCAGCACGCAGACCGGGCAGCCGGGGCCGTGGATCATGCGCACGTTGGCCGGCAGCAGGTCCTGCACGCCGTAGCGTGAGATGGCGTGGGTGTGCCCGCCGCAGAACTCCATGAAGTTGTAGCGCCGGTCCGGGCGGACCTCGACGGCAATGGTGGCGGCGAGCTTCAGCGCCACCTCTCCGTCGCGGAACTCGTCGACGTACTTCAAGCGGCCTCCGGCGCGATGCCCGCCTCGGCCATCAGGGCCAGGGTCTTTTCCGCCTCGTCCGGGTCCAGGCGGGTCAGCGCGTAGCCGACGTGGACGATGACGTAGTCGCCCACCGCCACGTCCTCCACCAGGGCGAGGGAGATGTCCTTCCTGACGCCGCCCAGGTCGACGATGGCCTGGTCGTTGGCGGCGATTTGCACCACGCGGGCGGGGATGGCGAGACACATGTCAGACTTCCTTTCACGGCCAGTTAATGGGCGCGTGGCGCTTCCTTGAACCGGCGATCATCGAGCGTACGAATTGCAACCCAAGCCTGGCCCAGACTCAACCCTCCATCGTTCGGGGGGATTTGCCGGGCCTCCAGGACATTGAGGCCGCGCCCGGCGAGCAGGGCGCGCAGTCGGCGCGACAGGACGTGGTTGAGCAGGCAGCCGCCGCCCAGGGCGACGCGGGGCCCAGTCGGCCAGGGCCTCGGCCAGGGTGACATGGAACAGGGCGGCGCCGCGGGCGGGGTCGGTCTCGTCGGCGAGCCGGGCGAGCAGGGGCAGCAGGTCCAGGCGGCCGTCTCCATGCAGCAGATGCCCATCCACCATGGGGGCAACATCGCCGGCCTGCTCGGCCAGCCCCTCCAGCAGCATGGCGGCCTGGCCCTCGTAGGCCATCGTCTCGCGCACCCCCAGCAGGCCCGCCGCCGCGTCGAAGCAGCGGCCCAGGCTGGTGCTGGGCGGGCAGTTCACGCCGCGCTCGATCAGCTCGTGCAGGCGCGCCGCGGCGGGCCGGCCGGGAAAGCGGCGGGCGATCTCCCCGCCGCGTCCCATCAGGTAGAGTGCCGCCGCCGCCATGCGCCAGGGCTCCCGCGCCGCCCGGTCGCCGCCGGGCAGGGGCAGGGGCGCCAGGTGGCCGAGACGCCGGAAGCCGGCGCCGTCCACACGCAGCAGCTCGCCGCCCCAGGCGGTGCCATCCGTGCCCAGGCCGACGCCGTCCAGGGCCAGGCCAAGCACGGGGTCGCTGACGCCGTGCTCGGCCGTCACCGCGGCGACATGGGCGTGGTGGTGCTGCACGGCGACGGCCGGCACGCCCCACCTTTCGGCCAGCGCCAGGGCGTGGCGAGTGGCGAAGAAGTCCGGGTGCAGGTCGTGGACGACGGCCTCGGGCTTCACTTCGAGGATGCCTAGCAGATGGTCGATTACCTCCATCAGCATGCCGCAGGTGGCGGGGTTGTCCAGGCCGCCGATGTGCTGCGAGACGAAGGACTCGTCGCCGCGGGTGACGCAGATCGTGTTCTTGAAGTAGCCGCCCAGGGCCAGCACCGGTGGACCGGCGCGCGGCAGGCGGATGGCGCGCGGGGTGTAGCCGCGCGCGCGGCGGATGAATTGGATAGCGTGAGCGGTGAGCGCTGAGCGGTGTGCGGAATCGACGCGCACCACCGAATCGTCGCAGCGCGCCACGATGTCGCGGTCGTGCAGCAGCAAGGCGTCGGCGATGCCGGCCAGGCGCGCCCGCGCCTCGTTGTTGCCGGTCACCAGCGGCTCTCCGCCGGGGTTGGCGCTGGTCATCACCAGCACCAGCTCCTGGGCCGCGTCCATCCATGCCGTGCCGGCGGGGCGCCCCGCCGCCTCATGGAAGAGCAGCCAATGCACGGGCGTGTAGGGCAGCAGGACGCCCAGCCAGGCCAGGCCCGGGGCGATGCCGGGCAGGGCGTCGTCGGCGCCGGGTCGCTTGCGCAGCAGCACGATGGGCCGCTCGGGGGATTGCAGCAGTTCGGCCTCCGCCGCCTCGATCTCCACCCACGCCGCCATCGAGGCGAGGTTGGCGGCCATGACGGCGAAGGGCTTCTCCTCCCGGTCCTTGCGCGCCCGCAGGCGTTGCACCGCGCCGGCATTGCGCGCGTCGCAGGCCAGGTGGAAGCCGCCCAGGCCCTTGATGGCGACGACCTGGCCGGCGCGCAGGCGAGCCAGGGTGTCGGCGACGGGGTCGGACGCCCCGCCCGCTTGCGGGGCAGGGAGTGATTCGAGCCACAGCCTCGGTCCGCACGCCGGGCAGGCGGTGGGCTCGGCGTGGAAGCGCCGGTCGGCCGGGTCGCGGTATTCGCGTTCGCAGTCGGGGCACAGGGGGAAGGCCGCCATGCTGGTCCGGGCGCGGTCGTAGGGCAGGCCGCGGGTGAGGGTGTAGCGTGGGCCGCAGTGGGTGCAGTTGATGAAGGCGTAGCGCCAGCGTCGGTCACGCGGGTCGAACAGCTCCGCCAGGCAGGCGGGGCAGGTGGCGGTGTCGGGGCCGATCAGGGTGGCGGCGGCGCCGGCGCCGCTCTCGCTGATGGCGAAGCCGGCCAGTTCGCCGGAGGCCTGGGCATCGGTCCAGGTCAGGTCGCGCACCCGCGCCAGGGGCGGTATCTCTTCGCGCAGGCGGCGGGTGAAGGCCGCGACGGCCTCGGCGTCGCCCTCCACGAGGATCTCCACCCCGGCCGCGTCGTTGCGCACCCAGCCCGTGAGACCCAGATCGCTGGCAAGGCGCCAGACGTAGGGCCGGAAGCCGACGCCCTGGACGATGCCGGTGACGCGCAAGCGGCGCCGCAGGCCGGCGGCGCGGGAGTTCGGCAGCGCGGCGCTCATGTCCGGTGGATCAGCCCTTCGCCGCCAGTTGTGCCTCCAGCTCGGCGATGCGCCGCTTCAGCAGCGCCACGTTGGCTTCGCGCGCCGTCCTGGCCTGGTCCAGTCCGGCGGTCAGCCAGGCCAGCCAGGCCTCCAGGCCCTCGCCCGTGGTGGCGGAGACGCGCATCACCCGCAATTTCGGGTTCACCCGCCGGGCGTATTCGACGCAGCGGTCCACGTCGAAGGCCAGGTGCGGCAGCAGGTCCGCCTTGTTGAGCAGCATCAGGTCGGCGGCGTGGAACATGTCCGGGTACTTGAGCGGCTTGTCCTCGCCCTCGGTGACCGACAGGATCACCACCTTGTGGGCCTCGCCCAGGTCGAAGGCGGCCGGGCAGACCAGATTGCCGACGTTCTCGATCATCAAGAGGCTGTCGTCGGGCAGGGCGAGGCGCTCCAGGGCGTGGCCGACCATGTGGGCGTCCAGGTGGCAGCCCTTGCCGGTGTTGACCTGGATGGCGGGCGCGCCGGTGGCGCGGATGCGGTCGGCGTCGAAGCTGGTCTGCTGGTCGCCCTCCACCACGGCGACCCGGGCCTGGTCCTTGAGCAGTTCGATGCTCTTCACCAGCAGGGTGGTCTTGCCCGAGCCCGGACTGGACACCAGGTTCACGGCGAAGATGCCGTGCTCGGCCAGCCATTTCCGGTTGGCGGCGGCGTAGGCGTTGTTCCTGCCCAGGATGTCCTGCTCGATCTGCACCATGCGCGCCTGGCTCATGCCCGGCGCATGGGCGTGGGCGGGGCCGAGGCCGTAGTGCAGGTCGCCCTGGCGCTCTTGGTAGTGGTGGTGCTCGTGCGGCGCGCCCTCGGCATGGAGTTGGTCGTGGGCGTGCTCGTGCGCGGCCTCGGCGCCGTGCAGGGCGTCGTGATGGTGCCCATGGTCGACATGGCCGTGGCTGTGCCCGTGGGCATGGCCGTGGCTGTGGCTGTGGGCGTGCGGATGGCTGTGCACGGTGCCGTCGGCGTGGACGTGCTCGTGCGCATGCTCGTGGACGTGTTCGTGGACGTGTTCGTGGACATGACCATGGACGTGGGGATGGTCATGCTCGTGGGCATGGGCGGGGTCGTCCCCCTCGATGCGGGTCTCGCCCTGGCCGCAACCGCAGACATTGCACATATCTCTATCTCCAGAAAGCTCGGTTCTTCGTCGCGAACGCCGCGCACCCTTCTTAGGGACCCTATCAACAGGATAGGCGTTCCTCACTCCACCAGCAGGTCGCGGACGCGCATCTCCATGCCGCCGGTGGGCTGCACCTGGTAGCCGCCGCAGCGCGGGCAGGCATCGTACAGGGCGGCGATGGCCACCGTCTGGCCGCAGGCCATGCACCAGCCCTGGCCGGGGGTGTCGATCATCTCCACCCGCGCCCCGGCGGCCACGCCGCCGGCCAGCACCGCGTCGAGGGCGAAGCGCAGGGCCTCAACCTCCACGCCGGACAGGGCGCCGATCTCCAGGCGGATCTCCCGGACCCGCGCGAAGCCCTGCTCGCGGGCGGCGGCCTCGACGATCTGCAGGATACCCTCCGCCAGGGACATTTCATGCATCGATCACCTCCACGCCGAACGCCACGCAGGGGTCCAGGGCCAGCACGGCGTGGCGCGCGCGGTCCGCCAGGGTGTCGTCCGGGGCCAGGCCGGCCAGGGCCGCCGCGAGGGGGCCTTCGGGGTGGAAGTTCCACTCCGTGGGGGCGACGATGCGGTAGTCCGCGACGCGCCCCGCCACGAGCCGCGCGACGTGCAGCAGCAGGCCGCGCGAGGTCTCCACGCCGGCCACGCCGGCGCCCTCCCCGAGCGGCCAGGCGCGCGCCACGGCCGGGCCGTCAGCGCCGCGCAGGCGGGCGGGCAGGCCGGCCAGCTCGGCCAGCCTGGCCAGCAGGCGGGCGCGGTGGCCGTGGCCGTGGCGCGCGATCCAGTCCGCCACCGGGGCCGCGTCGCGCTGCCGCGCCAGGGCCCCGGTCTCGGCGGGGGCGCCGCGCCAGGTCGGGCGGGCACAGAAGGCCGGCTGCTCCAGGGCCTGCCGGGCCAGGTCGAGGACGGTCGCGTCGTCGAGCGCGCGCAGCGGCGGCAGGAGGGCGGTGGGGCGGCCTGCCGGAGCGTCGGCGATGCGCGCCAGGAAGGCCGCGGCGAGGGTGGCGCCGCCTGCGATCCAGTCCGCCAGGCCGGCCGCGTCGCGCCCCAGCCAGGCGGCGGCCGGTTCGCCCAGCACCCGCTCGACCAGCAGCGCATCCAGGGTGCGCGCCAGATCCTCCGCGTCGGCCTCGGCCCGGCGCAGGCGCAGCAGGGCCTCCGCTGCCGGCGCCAGCCCGGTCAGCTCGGGGCCGCGCGCCAGCAGCAGCCAGACATGCTCGCGCGCCAGCTCGGCGAGGACGCGCGCCTCGATCTGCTGCGCCGGGTCGCCGGACGCGGCGTCGCCTCCCGCCGCCGCCAGGGCGGATTCCGCCGCGACGCGCTGCGCGCCGCCGCACAGGGTGAACAGCAGCCCGGCCAGTTCCGCCGCACGTTGCGGTTCCCGCCCAGCCATCAGGCGCTGGGCGAGCTGCGGCCGGCTGGAGACGATGCGGGCCTCCGCCGCCGCGTCGCCGCGGCGGGTCAGGGTGATGGCGAGGCGGCCTTCGAGGTCCGCGCCGGGGGCGGTCATGTCGGGTGGTCGATAAGCATTGCCTGATATGCCCACACCTTGGCTCAGCTTGCGGGCGTCGTCAATTCGCCCTGCTCGGCGGGGCTGGCCGGCTTTGGCGACAAAGAGAAAATCCTGTTACAATCAGCCGATTATGGGATGGGCGTTTGGCCCATTTTTTGTTTGTGAGGCATGGACATACAGGCGCTGATCGAACCGACCGTCACCGGTCTGGGGTACGAGCTGGTGGCCCTCGAGCGGGTCGGCCGGGGCCTGCTGCGTCTGTACATCGACAAGCCGGACGGCATCGTCGTGGATGATTGCGTCCGGGTGAGCAACCAGCTCACGCGGCTGTTCGCGGTGGAAAACGTCGACTACGACCGCCTGGAGGTGTCCTCGCCGGGGCTCGATCGTCCGCTGGTCAAGGCGGCGGACTACGCCCGCTTCGCCGGCGAGCGGGCCCAGCTGCGCCTGCGCCTGCCGGTCGAGGGGCGCAAGCGGTTCCTCGGCCTGCTGCTGGGCATTGAGGGCGACCGGGTAAGGCTGCGGACGGAGGCCGGCGAGGCGCAGTTCGCCCTGGCCGATATCGAGTCGGCGCGGCTGGCGCCTGATTTTGAAACGATGGGTGTAGCCCGGAGGAAGTCATGAGTCGGGATGTGTTGCTGTTGGCGGATGCGCTGGCGCGCGAGAAGAACGTCGATCTGGAGATCGTGTTCGGGGCCCTCGAGACGGCCCTGGCCCACGCCACCAAGAAGCGTTTCCAGGAAGAGGCCGAGGTGCGCGTGCAGATCGACCGCCGCAGCGGCGAGTACCAGGCCTTCCGGCGCTGGGAGGTGCTGCCGGACGACGCCGAGATCGAGCATCCCGACCACCAGCTCACCCTGGCCGAGGCGCGCGAGCGCGATCCCGCCATCGAGCTGGGCGGCTTCATCGAGGAGCCCCTGGAGGCGGTGGAGTTCGGCCGCATCGGCGCCCAGGCCGCCAAGCAGGTCATCCTGCAGAAGATCCGCGACGCCGAGCGCGAGCAGATCCTCAACGACTTCCTGGCGCGCGATGAGACCCTGGTGTTCGGCACCATCAAGCGCATGGAGCGCGGCAACGCCATCGTCGAGTCGGGCCGCATCGAGGGCCTGCTGGCCAAGGACCAGATGATCCTCAAGGAGAACCTGCGCGTCGGCGACCGCGTGCGCGCCTACCTGATGCGCGTCGAGCGCGGCGGCCGCGGTCCGCAGCTGATCCTGTCGCGCACCGCGCCGGAATTCATCATGAAGCTGTTCGAGCTGGAGGTGCCGGAGATCAGCGAGCGGCTCATCGAGATCCGCGCGGCCGCCCGCGACCCGGGCATCCGCGCCAAGATCGCGGTCAAGTCCAACGACCCGCGCATCGATCCGCAGGGAACCTGCATCGGCGTGCGCGGCTCGCGGGTGACGGCGGTGACCAACGAGCTGAACGGCGAGCGGGTGGACATCATCCTCTGGTCGCCCGACCCCGCCCAGTTCGTCATCAATGCCCTGGCCCCGGCCGAGGTAACCAGCATCGTCGTCGACGAGGAACGCCACGCCATGGACGTGGTGGTGGACGAGACCCAGCTGGCCAACGCCATCGGCCGCGGCGGCCAGAACGTGCGCCTGGCCTCGGAGATGACCGGCTGGGAGATCAACATCATGACCGAGTCCGAGTCGGAGGAGAAAAAGGAGCAGGAGGCCGCCGACATCCGCCAGCTGTTCATGGAAAAGCTGGACGTGGACCAGGACGTCGCCGACGTGCTGGTGGAGGAGGGCTTCACCAGCCTGGAGGAGGTGGCCTACGTGCCGCTGTCCGAGATGCTGGAGATCGAGGCCTTCGACGAGGACAGCGTCAACGAGCTGCGCGCCCGGGCCCGCGACGCCCTGCTCACCGCGGCCATTGCCCGGGAGGAGACGGTGGAGAAGGCGGCCACCGACCTCATGACCCTGGAGGGCATGGACGCCGACACCGCCGCCCGGCTTACCGCCCAGGGCATCAAGAGCACCGAGGACCTGGCCGACCTGGCGGTGGACGACCTGGTCGAGCTCGTCGGCATGGACGAGGAACGCGCCAAGGCCCTCATCATGGCGGCCCGCGCGCCGTGGTTCGCCTGAGTCGGGCGGGAGACAGGGACAGAGATGAGAGTCGATCAATTCGCCAATGAACTGAAGGTGCCCGCTGCCCTGCTCGTCGAGCAGTTGCAGGCGGCGGGGGTATCGGTCAAGTCGGAGGACGACGTCCTCACCGACCAGGACAAGACGCGCCTGCTCGATTACCTGCGCGACAAGCACGGCGCCAAGGCGCCGAAGACCAAGATCACCCTGACCCGCAAGCAGACCTCGGAGATCAAGACCGCCGACAGCAGCGGCAAGTCGCGCACCATCCAGGTGGAGGTGCGCAAGAAGCGCGTGCTGGTCAAGCGCGAGGCGCCGCCCGCGGAGGTGCCGGCGGCTCCCGTGGTGGAGGAAAAGCCCCAGGTGCCCGCGCCGGTCATCGACGAGCGGGAACTCAAGACCCGCGAAGAGGAGACCCGTCGCCAGGCGGAGCTGCGCTCGGTGCAGGAGGCGGAGCTGAAGGCCAAGCAGGATCGCGAGGCGGCCCGCCGCCAGGCCGAGGAGGAGGCGCGGGCCCTGCAGGAGCGGGCCCGCCAGGAGGCCGCCGGCAAGCCGGCGGAGGCCAAGGAAGGCACCGCGGCCAAGCCGGCCGGCGAGGTGAAGCCGACGGTGAAGGCCAAGCCGGTGAAGCCCGTCGCCAAGAAGAAGGAAGAGGAAACGCCGGCCGGCAGGAAGGGCCTGCGCACTCGTGGCGCCATGGAATCGGAGTCCGGCTGGCGCGGCCGCAAGGGTCGCCACAAGGGCGAGCACGGCGCCGCCGCGATGCAGCCGGTGGAGCCGGTGGTGCGCGAGGTGCTGGTGCCCGAGACCATCAGCGTCGCCGACCTGGCCCACAAGATGTCGGTCAAGGCGGCCGAGGTGATCAAGACCATGATGAAGATGGGCTCCATGGTCACCATCAACCAGGTCATCGACCAGGACACCGCCATGATCGTGGTGGAGGAGATGGGCCACGTCGCCAAGCTGGCCCCTACCGCCAGCCCCGAGGCCTACCTGGAGGAGACCGCCGAGCACAAGGAAGCGGAGATCCGGCCGCGCGCCCCGGTGGTGACCGTGATGGGCCACGTCGACCACGGCAAGACCTCGCTGCTCGACTACATCCGCCGCGCCCGCGTGGCCGCCGGCGAGGCGGGCGGCATCACCCAGCACATCGGCGCCTACCATGTCGAGACGGCCAAGGGCATGGTCACCTTCCTCGACACCCCCGGCCACGAGGCCTTCACCGCCATGCGGGCGCGCGGCGCCAAGGTCACCGACCTGGTCGTGCTGGTGGTGGCCGCCGACGACGGCGTCATGCCGCAGACCCGCGAGGCCATCCACCATGCCAAGGCCGGTGGGGTGCCCATCGTGGTGGCGGTGAACAAGATCGACAAGCCCGACGCCAACCCGGAGAAGATCCGCCAGGAGGTCTCCAACGAGGGCGTGGTGCCCGAGGAATGGGGCGGCGAGACCATGTTCGTGGACGTCTCCGCCAAGACCGGCAAGGGCATGGACAGCCTGCTCGACGCCATCCTGCTGCAGGCCGAGGTGCTGGAACTCCAGGCGCCGGTGGACAGCCTGGCCAAGGGGGTGGTGGTGGAGTCGCGCCTGGACAAGGGGCGCGGCCCGGTGGCCACGATCCTGGTCCAGTCCGGCACCCTGAAACGGGGCGACATGCTGCTGGCCGGCACCGCCTTCGGCAAGGTGCGCGCCATGCTCGACGAGGACGGCAAGCAGGTGGACGAGGCCGGCCCCGCGATTCCCGTGGAGATCCAGGGTCTGTCGGAGGTGCCGGGCGCCGGCGAGGACGTCATGGTCCTGCCCGACGAGCGCAAGGCGCGCGAGATCGCCCTGTTCCGCCAGGGCAAGTTCCGCGACGTGAAGCTCGCCAAGCAGCAGGCCGCCAAGCTGGAGACCATGTTCGAGCAGATGGGCGAGGGCGAGGTGAAGAGCCTGCCCCTGATCATCAAGGCCGACGTGCAGGGCTCCTACGAGGGCCTGGTGCACGCCCTGCAGAAGCTGTCCACCGACGAGGTGAAGGTCAACATCATCCACGCCGCGGTAGGCGCCGTCTCCGAGTCCGACGTCAACCTGGCGCTGGCCTCCAACGCCGTGATCATCGGCTTCAACGTGCGCGCCGACGCGCAGTCGCGCAAGCTGGCCGAGAACGCCGGTGTCGACATCCGCTACTACAACATCATCTACGAGGCGGTGGACGACGTGAAGGCGGCCCTGTCCGGCCTGCTCTCGCCGGAGAAGAAGGAGAACGCCCTGGGCCTGGCCGAGGTGCGCCAGGTGTTCCGCATCTCCAAGGTCGGCACCGTCGCCGGCTGCATGGTCCTGGACGGGGTCATCAAGCGTTCGGCGCGCGTGCGCGTGCTGCGCGACAACGTGGTGATCCACGACGGCGAGCTCGACTCCCTGAAGCGCTTCAAGGACGACGTCAAGGAGGTCAAGGCCAACTTCGAGTGCGGCCTGTCGCTGCGGAACTTCAACGACCTCAACGAGGGTGACCAGCTCGAGTGCTACGAGGTGGTCGAGGTGGCGAGGACCCTGTAGGAGCGCCGCTGGCGGCGCGAACGACCCGATTCGGCCCGCCAGCGGGCCTCCTACCAACCCAGGCTTTCCCGACCATGTCCAATCAACGCGCCCGCCGCGTCGCCGAGCAGATCCGCCACGAGCTGGCGACCATCCTGATGCGCGAGATGAAGGACCCGCGCATCCACGGCGTGACCCTCACCGCCGTGGAGGTGACCTCCGACCTGGAGCACGCCAAGGTCTGGTTCACGCTGCTGTCGGGCGACGCGCGCGAGGTGGGCAAGGCCCTCGGCCACGCCGCCGGCTTCCTGCGCACCGAGCTTGCCCACCGGCTGAGGATGCGCACCGTGCCCAGGCTCGTCTTCCACCATGACGAGTCGGTGGAGCGGGGCGCGCGGCTGAGCCACCTGATCGACCAGGCCGTCGAGGAAGACCGCGCCCACCACCGCGACGATGAAGCGCAAGGTTGACGGCGTCCTGCTGCTGGACAAGCCGGTCGGCCTGACCTCCAACGCCGCGCTGCAGAAGGCGCGCTGGCTGTTCAACGCGGCCAAGGCGGGGCACACCGGCACCCTCGACCCGTTCGCCACCGGCCTGCTGCCCCTCTGCCTGGGCGAGGCGACCAAGTTCTCCCAGTACCTGCTCAACGCCGACAAGACCTATCGCGCCGTGGTGCGGCTGGGCGTGCGCACCAGCACCGGCGACCCGGAGGGCGATATCCTGGAGACGCGCCCGGTGCGGGTGTCCGAGGCCGACGTGCGCGGCGTGCTGCCGCGCTTCCTCGGCGAGCTGTCCCAGACCCCGCCCATGCACTCGGCGTTGAAGGTGGCCGGCCGGCCCCTCTACGACTACGCCCGCAAGGGCGTGGAGGTGGCGCGCCAGCCGCGCGCGGTGACGGTGCACGAACTGCGCCTGCTGGACTTCGCGGGCGACACCTTCACCCTGCTGGTGCGCTGCGGCAAGGGGCTCTACGTGCGCACCCTGGCCGAGGACATCGGCGCCGCCCTCGGTTGCGGCGCCCACCTCGCCGCGCTGGTCCGGCTGGAGGTGGGGCCCCTGAGCCTGGAGCGGGCGATCGCGCTGGCGGCCCTGGCGGCCCTCGACCCGGCCGCGCGGGACGCCCTGCTCATGCCGGTCGACAGCCTGATCCTGGGGCTGCCGCGCCTGGATCTGGACCTGGACTCGGCCTGGCAGCTCGGCCACGGCCAGGCCATCTGGCGAGCCGGCCTGCGGGTCGGCGAACTGCTGCGCGCCTACGGCCCGGAGGGGCGCTTCCTCGGCCTGGTGGAGGTCGACCGGGACGGCAAGGCCGCGCCGCGCCGCCTGGTCGCCGGCCGAGCCGCCGCAGAGTCATGAATTGCTTGAGAAAACCCCGCCTGGGCGAGTAAAATCCCAGTTTTTCCCGTTTACACCGGAGTAGCGACATGTCCATCAACACCGCGCTGAAGGCGCAGATACTCAAGGATTACCAGCGCGGCGGCGCCGACACCGGCTCGCCCGAGGTCCAGGTCGCCCTGCTGACCGCCCGCATCAACGACCTGACCGGGCACTTCAAGGCCCACGCCAAGGACCACCACTCCCGCCGCGGCCTGCTCAAGATGGTCTCCCGCCGCCGCCGCCTGCTGGACTACCTGAAGTCCCGCAACGCCGACGCCTACCGCCAGCTCATCGAGCGCCTGGGCCTGCGCAAGTAAGCATCCGCCATCCGTGCCGCGCGGCATGAATGGTCCGCGCGAACCCAACTGAAAGAGGTCAGCGTGAATCCTGTCAAGAAGACATTTCAATACGGTCGCCACACGGTGACCCTGGAAACGGGCGAGATCGCGCGTCAAGCCGACGGCGCGGTGATGGTGAACATGGACGACACCGTGGTGCTGGTCACCGTGGTGGCCAAGACCGAGGTCAAGCCCGGCCAGGACTTCTTCCCGCTGACCGTCGACTACCAGGAGAAGACCTACGCCGCGGGCCGCATCCCGGGCGGCTTCTTCAAGCGCGAGGGCAAGCCCTCCGAGAAGGAGACCCTGACCTGCCGGCTGATCGACCGGCCCATCCGGCCGCTGTTCCCGGACGGCTTCTTCAACGAGGTGCAGGTCATCGCCACGGTGATGTCCTCCAACCCCGAGATCGATTCCGACATCCCCGCCATGCTCGGCGCCTCCGCCGCCCTGGCCCTGTCCGGTGTGCCCTTCAGCGGCCCCATCGGCGCCGCCCGCGTCGGCTACATCGACGGCCAGTACGTGCTCAACCCCACCTTGTCCGAGCTGAAGACCTCCCGCCTGGACCTGGTGGTGGCCGGCACCGAGGGCGCCGTGCTGATGGTCGAGTCCGAGGCCGACGAACTGCCCGAGGACGTCATGCTGGGCGCCGTGGTGTTCGGCCACGAGCAGATGCGCGCCGCCATCGACGCCATCAACGCGCTGGCCGACGAGGCCGGCAAGGACGCCTGGGAGTGGACCCCGCCGGAGAC
>JALOTG010000240.1 GCA_025458005.1 Thiobacillaceae bacterium | reverse complement strand
GTCGAGGTCCACCAGCAGCACCCTGCGTCCCGCCAGAGCCAGGCTGGCGGCCAGGTTGATGGTGGTGGTGGTCTTGCCGACGCCGCCTTTCTGGTTGGTGATGGCGAGGATGCGGCTCACGGCTCAGGCCTCCGCGGCGATCGAAGGCGCCAGCACCACGAGGTGGCGCGCCTCCACCCCGGGAACATCCAGGGTGAGCACTTGCTCGCACGTGAATCCCTCTGACAACGCGGCGATTTCCTCGTGCGGGTGAAGACCCTTCATGGCGAGCAGGCGGCCTCCCGGCGCGAGCAGGTGCCCGGCCAGCCGCGCGAAATCGGGCAGTTCCGCGAAAGCGCGGGAGATCACGGTGTCGAATCCGGCGGCAGGGTGCCACTGCTCCACCCGGGTTCGTTCCACCGTCGCATTGGCCAGCCCCAGTTCGCCGATGGCCTGGGTCACGAAGGCGAGCTTCTTGTGGTTGCTGTCGAGCATCACCACCTCCAGGTCGGGCCTCGCCACGGCGATGGCAATGCCGGGCAGGCCCGCGCCGGTGCCCACGTCGAGCACCCGCCGGCCACGCAGGTGCGGCACCACGGCGAGACTATCCAGAAGGTGATGGCTGACTAACTTGGACTCGTCGCGGATCGCCGTCAGGTTGTAGACCCGGTTCCACTTCTGCAGCAGCGCCAGGTACTGGAGCAGCCGCGCCTGCTGGACGGGCGACAGGTCCAGGCCGAGGGCCGCGCAGCCCTCCGCCAGCGCCTCTGCGGGCAGCTTCATCGGGCGCCGCCTGCGCTGCTGGGGACGCCGGTCCTTGCGCCACCGCGCTTGAGGTGCACCAGCAGCAGCGAGATCGCCGCCGGGGTCATGCCGTCGATGCGGGAGGCCTGGCCGAGCGTGCCCGGGCGGTGCCGTTCCAGCTTCTGGCGCACTTCCACCGACAGGCCGCGCACGGCCGCGTAATCCAGGTCTGCCGGCAGCGCCATGGACTCGTACTGCTCGCGCCGGGTCACCTCGTCGCGCTGCCGTTCGATGTAGCCGTGGTACTTCACCTGCACTTCCACCTGGGCAGCCACTTCCGGGTCGGCGACGCCGGGCCCGGCGCCTTCCAGGGCCATCAACGCCGGGTATTCCACCCCCGGGCGGCGCAGCAGCTCGTCGAGGGTGTGGGCCTCGCCCGGCGGCTGGCCGAGCAGTGCCTCGAGGGCGGCAAAACCGGCCACCCGCGGATTGATCCATGTCGTGCGCAAGCGCTCACGCTCCCGGGCAACGGCTTCCCGCTTGGTGTCGAAGCGCGCCCAGCGGGCATCATCCACGAGGCCCAGGCGCCGGCCGTCCTCGGTGAGCCGCAGGTCGGCATTGTCCTCGCGCAGGCTCAGGCGGTACTCGGCGCGGCTCGTGAACATGCGGTACGGCTCGGTCACCCCCTGGGTGACGAGGTCGTCCACCAGGACGCCCAGGTAGGCCTGGTCGCGCCGCGGCGTCCAGGCCGCCTCGCCGCGCGCCGCCAGGGCGGCGTTGACGCCGGCCAGCAGGCCCTGCGCGGCCGCTTCCTCGTATCCGGTGGTGCCGTTGATCTGCCCCGCGAAGAACAACCCGCCGATGGCACGGGTCTCGAGCGACGCGTGCAGGCCGCGCGGATCGAAGTAGTCGTACTCGATGGCATACCCGGGACGAAGGATGTGGGCATTCTCCAGTCCCCGGATCGAGCGCACCACGGCCAGCTGGACGTCGAAGGGCAGGCTGGTGGAGATGCCGTTGGGGTAGATCTCGTGCGTTTCCAGCCCCTCGGGCTCCAGGAACACCTGGTGGGAATCCTTGGCCGCGAATCGCACCACCTTGTCCTCGATGGAAGGACAGTAGCGCGGTCCCACGCCCTCGATCACGCCGGCGAACATGGGCGAGCGGTCGAGCGAGCCTCGGATCAGCTCGTGAGTGGCGGGATTGGTGTGGGTGATCCAGCACGGGCGCTGGGCCGGGTGCATGTCGGCCGAGCCCATGAAGGAGAACACGGGCACCGGGTCATCCCCGGGTTGCTCCTCCATCACGGAGAAGTCGATGGTCCGTCCGTCCAGGCGGGGCGGCGTGCCGGTCTTGAGCCGTCCCACCGGCAGCTTCAGCTCGCGCAGGCGGTGGGCAAGGCTGATGGAAGGCGGATCGCCGGCGCGGCCCGCCTGGTAATTGGAAAGCCCCACGTGCACCAGTCCGGACAGGAAGGTCCCCGTGGTCAGGACCACGGTGTCGGCCTCGAACCGGATCCCGAGCTGCGTCACGACGCCGGAGACCCGGTCGCCCTCCAAGGTTAGGTTGTCCACTGCCTGCTGGAACAGCGTCAGGTTGGGCTGGTTCTCCATGCGGCGGCGGATCGCCCGTCGGTACAGCACCCGGTCGGCCTGGGCGCGGGTCGCCCGCACCGCAGGACCCTTGCTGGCGTTGAGGATGCGGAACTGGATGCCTGCCTCGTCCGTGGCCAGCGCCATGGCGCCCCCCAGGGCATCCACTTCGCGCACCAGATGCCCTTTGCCGATACCCCCGATGGAGGGGTTGCAGGACATCTGCCCCAGCGTCTCGATGTTGTGGGTCAGCAGAAGCGTACGGCGGCCCATGCGCGCCGCGGCGAGGGCAGCCTCGGTCCCGGCGTGACCGCCGCCGACCACGATGACCTCGAAACGGGTGGGATACCGCATGGACAGGGGCGGACCGGGGAGAAAAAAGAGCGCGCGATGATACCCGAATTCCCTCGCATGCCCACCGGCGGGAACCTTCGGCAGCGGAATGTTTCACGTGAAACCATGGAGCGGCGGAGCCTTTGGCGCTCAAGAACCGCCGCCCGGCGATGTTTCACGTGAAACATCGCCCTTCCCGACCGGCTTCCTCAGGCCGCCAGGTCGAGCGCCACCTTGGCCGTGAGCGCCAGAACCACGAATACCAGCACCCCGCGCACGAGCCGGGTTCCGAACCGGGCGGCCATGCCGGCACCCAGCCAGCCTCCGATCACATTGCAGACCGCCATGGGAAGGGCGGCCTGCCAGAGCACCGACCCGGACGCGGCAAACAGCGCCAGGGCGCCGGCATTGGTCGCCAGGTTGATGGCCTTGGCTGCCGCGCTGGCCGCCACCGGCTCGAGCCGGAACCAGCGCACCAGCGCCAGCACCAGGAAACTGCCCGTGCCGGGCCCGAAGAACCCGTCGTAGACGCCGATCCCGCCGCCGAGGATCCACTGGCCACCCTGCCCTGCCGGGGTATCCGCTTGCCCTGCCCGCCGCAGGATCAGGCCCGACACCAGCATCCACACGAGCACCGCCACCACGAGGACCAGCACCACGGGCTTGAGCGCTCCACTGGGCAACAGCATGGCCAGCCCGGCACCGCCTGCAGCCCCGCCAAGACCGGCGCCCACCGCAGGCAGCCATGCCCTCAGCCGGACCAGCCCGAGTCCCCGGTAACGCCAGAGCGCCACGGACGTGCCGCAGACGGAGGAAAACTTGTTGGCTCCCAGCAGCGCCTGCACCGGCACGCCAGGAAATCCCGCCAGCAGCGCGGGCACCTGGACAAGCCCCCCACCCCCGGCGATGGCGTCTATCCAGCCCGCCAGGCCACCGGCCAGACCCAGCAATGCCAGCGTCAGGAGCTGCTCGGACACGTCACTTGCCGATGCAGAACCGCGAGAAGATCTCGCCCAGCAGCGCGTCCGCGCTCATGCGCCCGCCCACTGCCTCGAGGGCGTCGTGCGCGAGCCGCAGCTCCTCGGCCACCAGGTCCACCGTCGCCCCCTCGAGCCGCCGGGCCGCATCCACGTGCCGGGCGGCTGCATCCAGCGCATCGAGATGCCGCTGCCGGGCCAGGAAGACACTCTCGCCGGCCCCTTCGATCCAGCCGCTGGCGCCGAGGATGGCGGTCCGGAGCGCCTCGACGCCCTCCCCGGTCGCCGCCGAAACCCGGAGCACCCCCTGCGGGGCGGGCGCCGCGCCCCGT
>JALOTG010000239.1 GCA_025458005.1 Thiobacillaceae bacterium | reverse complement strand
CGCCGCCATGCGCGGCAACATCCAGGCCATACTGGATGAAAAGGTGGACTATCCCGCCCTCGCACGCGACATGAGCCGGCGTCTCGGAATCGAAGGTGACGACGCGGCATGAGCACCCAAGCCATGAGACGCGCCGTCGCCACCGCGCGGGATGACCTCGCCCGCCTCGGGGCACGGGCCGCCCTCGGCTGGCGGGCGCGGCTCGCCGAGCGCCGCTTCCCCGGGTCGGCCGAGAAGTGGCTGGATGGCTTCATGACCGGCACGCCGCCAACGCGCGACGACTACGCCGCATTGTTCCGCTACTTCATCAGCGGCTTCATGGTGCGTCGCAGCCGCCTGGGCGCCCATGCCGACTACGCCGGCATGGGCAGCTACAACGGGCCCGCCATGGACCGCCTGGAGGGATTCTCGCGCATCGCCCCCCTGGCCGCCGCCTGGCTGCATGGCGGCAGACCCCGCCAGATGGCGATGTCGGATGGCGCGACTGTCGACCTAGTCGACATGCTCCGGGCCGGCATCCACGCCGGCACGCATCCCGCCTCGCCCGAATACTGGGGCGACATCCGTCACTGGAGCCAGGCCATCGTCGAAGCGGCGGACATCGCCCTGAGCTTGTGGCTGACCCGCGAACAGCTCTGGGAAGGCCTGCCGGACGGTGACCGCGAACGGATCGGCCGCTGGCTGATCCAGGTAAACGGCAAGCGCATCCCCGACAACAACTGGCACCTGTTCGTCGCCCAGGTCAACGCCGTGCTGGCCGCCCTGGGCATGCCGCATGATGCCGAGGCACTGGCGCGGCACTACCAGCGGTCCAAGGCCTTCTACCGCGGCCAGGGCTGGTTCCGGGACGGCGAGCGTGAGGATGAGCCCGGCTACGACTACTACAATGCCTGGGGCTTCCACTACCACCTGCAATGGCTGCGCAGGATCGATCCGGCGCTGGACGCGGCATTCATCGACCAGGCAGGACGAGAATTCGTGGCCGTCTACCGCCACTTCATCGGCCCCGCGGGCCTGCCCATGCTGGGGCGCAGCGCCTGCTACCGGATGGCGGCACCGGTCCCGCTGATCCTGGCCCAGCATGCGGGCGACAGGCCGATCCCGCCAGGGGAGGCGAGACGGTCGCTGGACGTGGTCTGGAGCTATTTCATCCGCCATGGCGCCGTGCGCCAGGGCACCGTCACCCAGGGCTACCTCGCGACCGACGCGCGGCTGCTGGAGGACTATTCCGGCCCGGCGAGCTGCCTGTGGTCACTGCGCTCCCTGGTGGCGGCCTTCGCCGTGCCGGACCGCGATGCCTTCTGGCAGGCCGAACCCGCGCCCCTGCCGGTGGAGAAGGGCGATTACCGCCTCCCCGTCGGACCGACGGGCTGGACGGTGGTGGGCGACCATGCGACGGGTTCGGTGGCCATCGAGACCGGCGCCACGGCGTCCCCCTCCCTGGAGGGATCTGCCCGGGCCGATCGCCTGCTCGACCCTTTCCGCCGCAAGCCACGCCGCCCCAAGAACATCCAGGCGAAGTACTATCGCCGCCGATATGACTCGACCTCGCCCTATGGCCTCGGTGAACTCAGCGACCCATGATTGATGCCATTTCCGACCCGCCCGAGACGGACGCGCCGCCCCTCATCTCGGTGATCATGCCCTGCTACAACGCCGCGCCCTACGTGACGGAGGCGGTGGAGTCGGCCCTGGGGCAGAGCCACGGCAATGTGGAACTGATCGTCGTCGATGACGGCTCCAGCGATGGCTCGGACGCGATCCTGGCCAGGCTGGCGGAAGCGCATGCCGGCCGCCTGCACCTGCTCTTCACCAGCCGCGCGGGGCCTTACCCGGCGCGCAATGTCGGCCTGAAGCAGGCGCGCGGCGAATACATCGCCTTCCTGGACGCCGACGACTGGTGGCTGCCGGACACCCTGGAAAAACTCCATGCGGCCCTCCGCGAGCATGATGCCGACCTGGCCTACTGCGGCTGGCAGAACGTCGGCGAGGGGATCACGTCGCTGCCCCACGTGCCGCCGCCCTACGAGGAGGAAGACGTGGTCGACCATTTCGTCCGCACCTGCCCCTGGCCCATCCATGCCGCCCTGGTGAAACGCTCCGTCGTGGAACGGCTTGGCGGCTTTTCCGAGCGGCGCTACGCCTCAATGGACTACGACTTCTGGCTGCGCGCACTGGCCGTCACCCGGCGCATCAAGCGGGTGCCGGAGGTGCTGGCCTTCTACCGCTGGCACAACCTGGGCCAGGTGTCGGCGGTGAAATGGCGCCAGGTGCTCGACGCCCTCGACGCCCAGCAGAACTTCATCCGCGACAATCCCCGGCTCGTGGCCCACCTGTCGGCCGAGCGGCTGCGCGATCTCACCGAGGGTCAGGTCCTGCGCCAGGCCTATCGGGCCTTCTGGAAGCGGGATCTGGTCTCGGCGCAGAAGCTTTTCCGTCATGCGGCGGCGAAGGGCAGTTACCGGTTGAGTGATCTTCGCCACGTGCTCAGCGCCTTCCTGCCGCTGCCCTTGTATCGCGGCCTGGTCATGTACAGCGACCGGAGGCGCGCATGAGCGCGACCGCCCGTGTCCCGGCCCTGATGTATCACCGGGTGGGCGACGCCCACAACGATTGGGAGGCGCGCTACGCCATCTCCCCGGAGAACTTCGCCGCCCACATGCAGGCCCTGGCCCGCAAGGGGCATCGGGCGATCGGTATCGATGCCCTGGTGGACTGGCTGGAAGGCGGCCCGCCCTTGCCCGAGGGGGCCATCCTGGTGACTTTCGACGATGGCTTCCGCGGCGTGCGCGACCATGCCCTGCCGGTCATGGAAAAACTGCAATGGCCGTTCACCGTCTTCCTGGTCAGCGATCTCATCGGCCAGGAGGATATCTGGACGCGCGCCGCCAACCCCGCCGGCGTCACCTACCCCCTGCTCGACGCCGAGGAGATCCGGGATATGCAGCGTCGCGGCGTCAGCTTCCACTCCCACACGCGCAGCCACGCCAGCCTGCCGACCCTGGACGCGGAACAGCTGGCGGAGCAACTGGCCGGATCGCGCCAGGCCCTGAGCGCACTGCTGGGGCATGGAGTGCCCTACATTGCCTATCCCTTCGGCCACCTCGATGACCGGGTGGAGGCGGCTACCCGGGCGGCCGGCTACCGTGCCGCCTTTTCCACCCAATCCGGTTTCAACCGCCGCGACGTCAACCGCTTCCGCATCCGGCGCATCGACGTGTACGGCACCGACACCCCGGCCAAGCTGCTGCGCAAGGTCCGGTTGGGCTGCAACGACGGCAGCCTGGGGCACGCCGCGCGCTACTACCTCGACCGGCTGAAGAGCCGCCTGCTGGGAGCCTCGCGATGAATATCGCCTATACCGTCGCCCTCTGCACCCATAATCATGCCGACCGGCTGGAACGGACCCTGGCCGAACTGGCCGCGCTCAGGTCGCCCCAGGCCGGCTGGGAATTCCTGGTCATCGACAACGGCTGCCGCGACACCACGCCCGAGCTGCTCGCGCGCCATGCCTGGCCGGCCGGCTGGCAGGTGCGGGTGGTGCGCGAGGAAAAGCTGGGCCTGTCCAACGCACGCAACCGGGCCATCGCCGAGGCGCGCGGCGACTACGTCATCTTCATGGACGACGACGAGACCCCAGACCCGGACTGGCTCTGTGCCTATGAGCGCCTGATACAGAATAAACAACCCGATGCCTTTGGTGGCCGTATTCGCACGATGTTCGAAGACCAGCGACCGACATGGCTTAGCGACGATTTACTCGGTTTCCTGGGTGAATTGAACAGGGCGGAGGCTATAGTCCCCCTAACGGACCCTGACGACTACTTCCATGGCGGAAACTTCGGTATCCGCAGGGATATCAGTCATACCGTTGGTGCATTTGACTCCATGTTGGGACGCAAAGGTGGAGATAACGCAGGCGGCGAGGAAGTCGACTATTACAGACGGCTCATATCATTAGGCTACAAGGTATGGTGGA
>JALOTG010000238.1 GCA_025458005.1 Thiobacillaceae bacterium | reverse complement strand
CATAGACGGTGACATTCAGGCTGGACCAGTCGATGCTGGCCTGGGCGCTGGCGGCCTGGACGGCGGGGGCCTGGGCCAGCAGGGCGGCCAGGAGGGCGGGGATGGCGAGATGCTTCATCGGGGATACTTCTTTCGGGATGGTTTGAACACGCGAACGTTTAGTGAGCAAATACCATGCCACCATCGGGCATCCCGATCGCCACCCTGGAATATCCACATGGAATCAATGGCATGCGCAGATAGATCGCCAGCGGACGGGCAGCGGTGGCGATCGCCGGGCGGGGCGGATGTAAAAAATGCCGACAGGGCGGGACCGACCGCTCAGTCCGGCAGCTTCTTGCCCGGATTGAGGATGCCCAGGGGGTCGAAGACGGCCTTGAGCTCGCGCATCAAGGCCAGGGTGTCGGGGTCGAACTCCAGGCCCAGGAAGTGCCGCTTCTCGCTGCCGATGCCGTGTTCGCCCGACAGGGAGCCCCCCAGCCGCAGCACGGCCTGCACCAGTTCCAGGCGGCAGGCGCGGGCGCGCGCCATCTCGTCGGCGTCGTCGGCGTGCACCATCAGGTTGACGTGCAGGTTGCCGTTGCCGGCGTGGCCGAAGGCCACCAGGGGGATGCGGTGGCGCTCGCCCAGCGCGTCGATGGCCTCCACCAGCTCGCCCAGGCGCGGCACCGGGACGACGACGTCCTCGTTGATCTTCAGCGGGGCGATCTTCTTCACCGCCATGGACAGCGACTTGCGCGCCGTCCACAGGCGGGCCATCTCCTCGGCGGTGAAGCCGCTCTGCACCTCCAGCAGGCCATCGCCGGCCAGCGCGGCCTCCAGCGCGGCGATCTGGCGCGGCACGTCGTCATGCGCCCCGTCGGCGGCCACCATCAGCACCGCCCGGGTGCCCTCGGGCAGGCCCTCGGCGCCGCCGTACTCCCTGATCGCGTCGATCGAGCGGCGGTCCATGAACTCCAGGGCGGACGGCACCACCGGCTGGCGCATCACCCGGCCGATGGCGGCGCAGGCGGCGCGGTTGGAGGCGTAGCAGACGCGCAGGTTGGCGATGCGCTCGGGCGCCGGGACCAGCCGCAGGGTCGCCTCGGTGACCAGCGCCAGGGTGCCTTCCGACCCGACCAGCAGGCGGGTGAGGTCGTAGCCCGTCGCATATTTCGTGGTGCGCGCGCCGGCGCGGATCTCGCGCCCGTCGCCCAGCACCGCGCGCAGCCCCAGCACGTGATCGCGGGTGGCGCCGTACTTCACCGCGCGCGGGCCGGCGGCGTTCATCGCCAGGTTGCCGCCGATGCGGCAGTAGGCGCCCGAGCCCGGGTCGGGGGCGTACATCAGGCCGGCGCTGCGCGCCAGGCGGTCGATGTCGTCGGTGACCACGCCCGGCTCCACCACCATCACGCGGCCGTCCGGGTCGAACTCCAGGACGCGGTTCATGCACTCGAAGCTCACCACCACGCTGCCCGGCGTCGGCAGGGCGCCGCCGACGTTGCCCGAGCCGGCGGCGCGCGGCGTGATGGGCAGGCGGTGGCGGGCGGCCAGGCGGACGATCTCTACCACGTCCTCATGGCAGGTGGGGAACAGGACCGCCTCGGGCGGGCAGAAACGCGGCGTCTCGTCGCTGGCGTAGAGGGCCAGGTCATCCGCCGCGGTGAGGACCCGTTCCGGGCCCAGCAGGGCGGCGAAGCGCGCGGCGAGTTCGGCGCTCAGCATCAGCCCAGGGTGGCTTCCTGGAACTCGGCGGCGCGCACCATCGCGTCCGTGTCCGGGAAGCGTCCGTGCGCGGCGCGCACCGCGGCCTCGTAGGCGGCGCGGTCGAAGGCGGCGGCGGCCTGTTCCGCCATGACGTGGCGCAGGGCCTGGGTCATCACCTTGTCCAGGGAGACCAGGCGCTTGGCGCGGATGACGCCGTTGTCGGCGTCCACCAGGGTGAGGCGGAAGCGGGCCCGCTCGCCCGGCGGCTCGGCGGGCAGCTCGCGCTCCGCCTCGGGGATCAGCTGGACGTTGAAGGCCACGTCGGACCACTCGCAGACGTCCTGGATCCGGTACAGCAGGAAGGCCGCCGGCCCCTGGCCGTAGAGCCCCACGTCGATGGGCCGGGTGCGGAAGCCGTCCACCTCCGCCTGGGTGGGCTGGGTCCAGAACAGGGCCAGTTCGTGGGCGCCGTGGCGGTAGACGTAGCGGGCGCCCTCCTCGTAGCGGTCGTGGTCGGGGGAATAGACCTCGCCGACGTGGCGGGTGTCGGGCAGCGAGTCTGGCCAACCCGCCGGGCGCTTGAAGGTGTGGATGGGGCCCATGATGCCTACTCGGCCTGTTCCGGCAGCAGGGCGGCCATCATGGCCACCATGTCGGTGTCGAAGTCGAAGCCCAGCTCGTCGCCGGGGTTGATGGAGATGGCCACGTCCTGGCCCATGCGGCGCAGCACCCAGGAGAACTCGGTGAGGATGCCGCCGCTGTAGCCCTCCACCTCGGCGGTGAAGGCCTTGGCCCGCTCGGGCGCGGAGAACAGGATCAGCACCCGCGTGCCCTCCTCGTCCTCCAGCACCAGGGGCTCCGCCCGCGTGCTGGCCTGGAAGCCCTTGATGACGTGCTTCTCGTCCTTCACCGGCATGAAGACCTGCAGGTCGAGCAGTTGCTTGGCGAAGCTGTCCGGGCTGACGCGGCCGGCGTGCATGTCCTGGAGCAGTTGCTCGACGTCGTTGCGCGCGGCGCTGGGGGAGTGGTTCATGACGGTTCCTCGATCGACGGCCCAGCATAACACCGGGCGCGGGGTGGAAAAAGCCGCGCCGCGCGGTCCCATGGGCGGCGCGGCGGACGGGTCGCAGGCATAAAATCGGGACGAATCGACCCGAATCAACCCACGGACGGCAAGCATGGACAAGGCAGGACTGCGCTTCGGCATCGACCTCGGCGGCACCAAGATCGAACTCATCGCCCTCGACCCGGCGCACGCGGTCCGCCTGCGCCGCCGCGTGCCCACCCCCCAGGGCGACTACGCCGCCACCCTCGCGGCCATCGCCGGGCTGGTGGACGCCGCCGAGCGCGAGCTGGGCGAGCGGGGTACCGTCGGCATCGGCACGCCCGGCGCCATCTCGCCCGCCAGCGGGCTGATGAAGAACTGCAACTCCACCTGCCTCAACGGCCGGCCCCTGAAGGAAGACCTGGAACGCCTGCTCGGCCGCGAGGTGCGTCTGGCCAACGACGCCAACTGCTTCGCCCTGTCCGAGGCGGTGGACGGCGCCGCCGCCGGCGCCGAGGTGGTGTTCGGCGTGATCCTCGGCACCGGCTGCGGTGCCGGCGTGGTGGTGCGCGGCCACGTGCTGACCGGCCCCAACGCCATCGCCGGCGAGTGGGGCCACAACCCGCTGCCCTGGCCGCGCGACGACGAGCGCCCCGGCCCGGCCTGCTACTGCGGCAAGGCGGGCTGCATCGAGACCTGGGTATCCGGCCCCGGACTCGCCCGCGACCTCCACCGGCACGCCGGCCTCGACCTGCCCGCCGACGAGATCGCCCGCCGCGCCGACGCCGGCGACGCCGCCTGCGCGGCCGCCCTGGCGCGCTACGAGGACCGCCTCGCGCGAGGGCTGGCCCACGTCATCAACCTCCTCGACCCCGACGTCATCGTCCTCGGCGGCGGCATGTCCAACCTCGCCCGGCTCTACGACAACGTGCCCCGCCTGTGGGGCCGCCACGTCTTCTCCGACCGGGTCGACACCCGGCTCGCGCTGCCGCTGCACGGCGACTCCAGTGGCGTGCGGGGGGCGGCGTGGTTGTGGGAGGGGTGAGGAAATGCCAAGACCCATCTCCCATGGCGGGAGAGGGGTTGGGGTGAAGGGGACAATGGCGAAGCCATTGAACGTATTGACACCTCATGTCCGGCTCACCCTATGAGCCTCAAGGCCCGGATAATCCCATCCCATGTACCGAGGGAGCCCCGCCATGCCTCAACAGCAGGCCATCGCCCACGCCGCCCGGAATGCGGACGGCACCTGGC
>JALOTG010000078.1 GCA_025458005.1 Thiobacillaceae bacterium | reverse complement strand
AACTACGACATCCCGTTCGACGGCGAGGCCTACGTGCACCGCATCGGCCGCACCGGCCGCGCCGGCCGCGAGGGCCAGGCGTTCACCCTGGCCCACCACCGCGAGCGGGGCAAGGTGAAGGGCATCGAGCGCTACACCGGCAGCGCCATCCCGGTCGCCACCCTGCCCGGCCTGGAGCCCAAGGAGCGGCCGGCCAAGCCGGCCGGCTGGAAGCCCGGCGACGGCAAGACGCGTTATGGCAAACCCGCCGGCAAGCCCTACGGCAGCAGCGTTGACAAGCCGAAATGGAGCAGCCAGGGGCGCGATTACAGTGCTCGCGGCGACCATCCCGCCGACCGCAAACCGGGCGGTGGCCAGCCCGGCGCCAAGCGCAACCGCCCGTCCTGGTAAGCGAGTCGACTCGGCATAAAAAAGGGCAGACCGCCGGGTCTGCCCTCTTCATTTCGGCCTATGGCTCGGTCACTGTCCGCGAATTGACGCTTGACCTCCCGCTTCAGGGATCGACCGCCGGGATGCCTGGCGGGACTCCCCCGCCCAGTAGTAGCACACAACCACGCCCCGCCTCCGCCCAGGCGGCCGCGGCCTCGCTCCAGATATCCACGAGGGTCGCCAGGTCGTGCTGGCCCAGGGCGTCGGCGTGCTCGACGAGCATGAGCACCGGCCCTTCCCTCCAGGACAGGTCGAACAGACACTCCTCCAGCGCGTCCCAGTTCATGCCGTAGTAGTCCGGGAAACGCAACGCCTCGCCGACGGCCTCCAGCAGGCCGTCCTTGTCCGGGCAATGCCTGGCATCCAGTCGGATCACCTCGGGCAGTTCTGGCAGAGGGCCGGCCAGGCGGTAGACGCCGTTCAGGCCGGGGTCGTCGAGGATGTCGGTCAGCCTTGCCATCCGTATTTCACTCCCTGATCCGCTTGAACGAGCGGTAGTGATCCGCCGTATACCAGTACTCGCCGCCCCGACCGGCGACGATGCGGCGGGCGCCGCGGTGACTGAGCCCCGGCGTGCGCACCGTGTATTCCCGGTAATAGCCGCGCGTCTGGGCGGGCAGCAGCCCCTCCCGGTTCTGGAACACGGTGCCGTCCTTGGCATAAGGGAAGGGTCCGCCCCGCTTGATGAGGGCCAGGGTCTCCCGGCCCTCGGGCGGCAGCTGAGAGACAGGGATGCCTGCCTGCTCGGCGGAACGATCACCCGACCAGAAGGCCTGCCCCGCGGCGGGCAGAAAGCCTGAGAACAGCCCCAACCAAATCAGGAGCAGCAGCCGAATCATGGCCAAGGGCGCGTGTCAGTCGCTCGCGTGGCGGGCGATGTAGTCCTTGACCGTGCCGGTGTCGGCGTCCATCACCTCCACCCGCTGTGGCAGGGCTTCCAGATCCTCCAGGCCGGCGGGGCGCTCCGGCGCCCGGCCCAGGGCCTCGCGGATGGCGTCCTCGAACTTGGCCGGCAGGGCGGTCTCCAGGCAGACCAGCGGCACGCCGGCCTCGCGGTGCTCCAGGCCGACCTTGAGGCCATCGGCGGTGTGGGTGTCGATCATCGTGCCGTAGCGCTCCCAGGCCATGCGGATGGTGGCGATGCGGTGGATGTGGCTGCTGGAGCCGGAGGTGAAGCCGAAGTCGGGCACCCGGTCGAACAACCCGGAGGGCTTGAGGTCGAAGGACCGCCCCTGGTCCACGGCGCCCCACAGCTCGCGCACCCTGGCGGCGTCGCGTCCGGCGAGGTCGAACGCGAAGCGCTCGAAGTTGGAGGCCTTGGAGATGTCCATGGACGGGCTGGAGGTGTGCAGGGTCTCCGCCGCGTCGCGCGGGCGGTAGACCCCGGTCCTGAAGAACTCGTCCAGGACGTCGTTCTCGTTGGTGGCGACGATCAGCTTGCGGATGGGCAGACCCATCATGCGGGCGATGTGACCGGCGCAGACGTTGCCGAAGTTGCCCGAGGGCACCGAGAAGCTGACCTGCCGGTCGTTGTCCACCGTGACCGCGAAATACGCCTTGAAGTAATAGATCACCTGGGCTGCCACCCGCGCCCAGTTGATGGAGTTGACCGCCCCGATCCTGTATTTTTCTTTGTATTCAAGATCATTGGAGACATTCTTCACAATGTCCTGACAGTCGTCGAACACCCCTCGGATGGCGATGTTGTGGATGTTGGCGTCCCGCAGGCTCCACATCTGCGCCTGCTGGAAGCGGGTCATGCCATGCTCGGGGGCGAGCATGAACACCCGCATGTGGTGCTTGCCGCGCATGGCGTACTCGGCGGCCGAACCGGTATCGCCCGAGGTCGCCCCGAGGATGTTCACGTCGCGGCCGGCGCGGTCCAGGGCATACTCGAACAGGTTGCCGAGCAACTGCATGGCCATGTCCTTGAAGGCCAGCGTCGGCCCGTTGGACAGTTCCAGGAGGTAGAGGCCTTCTTCCAGCCGGCGCACCGGGGTGATCTGCGCATAGTCCGAATCAGGCCGGCCATGGCTGTAGGTCTCGGCGATGTAGGTCTTGTCGATGAGCGCCTTCAGGTCGCCGGCCGGGACGTCGTCGACCAGCCGGGAGAGCACCGCATGGGCCAGCTGCCGGTAGTCCATGCCGCGCAGGGCCGCGAGGTCGTCGGCGGAGAAGCGCGGATAGGCCTCCGGCACGTACAGCCCGCCGTCCGGCGCCAGGCCGCCGAGCAGGATCTCCAGGAAAGATAGCGCCGGCGAGAGGCCGCGGGTGCTGATGTACTTCATGTCAGCCGTTCAGCTCTTCCATGCGGATGCGGGTCACCTTGCCCTCGATGCTGGGCAGGGCCTCGATCCTGACGATGGCGGCGTTGACCGCCCGCTCCTTGGCCAGGTGGGTGAGCATGACCACGTCGGTCTGGTCCTCGCCCTCCGCCGGCTCGCGCTGGATCAGGGCGTCGATGGAGATGTCCAGGTCGGCCAGGATGCGGGTCACGTCGGCCAGCACGCCGGGCTTGTCCAGCGCCCGCATGCGCAGGTAGTAGGCGGTGACCACCTCCTCCATGGGCAGCACCTTGAGGTCGGAGATCCGATCAGGCTGGAAGGCCAGGTGCGGCACCCGGTGGTTGGGATCGGCGGTGTGCAGGCGGGTGATGTCGACCAGGTCGGCCACCACCGAGCTGGCGGTGGGCTCGGCCCCCGCCCCGGCGCCGTAGTAGAGCGTCGCGCCCACGGCATCGCCCTTCACCAGCACGGCGTTCATCACCCCCTCCACGTTGGCGATCAGCCGCCGCGCCGGGATCAGGGTGGGGTGGACCCGGAGCTCGATGCCGTTGTCGTGCCGCTTGGTGATGCCCAGCAGCTTGATGCGGTAGCCCAGCTGCTCGGCGTACCGAATGTCCTCCTGGGTCAGCCGGGAAATGCCCTCGATGTGGGCTGCGTCGAACTGCATCGGCACGCCGAAGGCGATGGCCGACATGATGGTCAACTTGTGCGCGGCGTCGATGCCCTCGATGTCGAAGGTCGGGTCGGCCTCGGCGTAGCCCTTGGCCTGGGCCTCCTTCAGCACGTCGTCGAAGGCGCGGCCCTCGTCGCGCATCTTGGACAGGATGAAGTTGCAGGTGCCGTTGATGATGCCGGCCAGCCACTCGATGCGGTTGGCGGTCAGGCCCTCGCGGATCGCCTTGATGATGGGGATGCCGCCCGCCACCGCCGCCTCGAAGGCGACCATCACGCCCTTCTCCTGGGCGCGGGCGAAGATCTCGTTGCCGTGCTTGGCGATCAGCGCCTTGTTGGCGGTCACCACGTGCTTGCCGTTGGTGATGGCCGCCAGCACCAGTTCCCGGGCCGGGGAGATGCCGCCGATCAGCTCGACGACGATGTCGATGTCCGGGTTGTCGACCACGCGGGACGGGTCGTCGGTGATGATCAGGCCCTCGGCGGCATATCTGCCGTGGGCCTTCTCGACGTTGCGCACCGCCGCGTGGGTGACGCGGATCTGGCGGCCGGCGCGGCGGGCGATCTCTTCCTGGTTGCGGCGCAGCACGGTGAGGGTGCCACCACCCACGGTACCCAGGCCGAGTAGTCCTACATTGATTGGTTTCATTTGATCAATCCGTCTTTCCTGAACATGTCGCGCAGGCCGCGGATGGCCTGCCTCGTCCGGTGTTCGTTCTCTATGAGCGAGAAACGCACGTGGTCGTCGCCGTATTCGCCGAAGCCGACGCCGGGCGACACCGCCACCCTGGCGTCGATGAGCAGCTTCTTGGAGAACTCCAGTGACTTCAGGTGCGCGTAGGGCTCCGGTATGGGCGTCCAGAGGAACATGGTGGCGCGGGGCGGCTGGATCATCCAGCCCACCTCGTTGAGTCCCTTGACCAGCGAATCGCGCCGCTTGCGGTACATCTCGCAGATGACGCGCACGCAGTCCTGAGGCCCTTCCAGGGCGGTGATGGCGGCGACCTGGATGGGCGTGAAGGTGCCGTAGTCGTGGTAGCTCTTGATGCGGGCGAGCGCGGCGCACAGGGTGGGGTTGCCGACCATGAAGCCGACCCGCCAGCCGGGCATGTTGTAGCTCTTGGACAGGGTGAAGAACTCCACCGCGACGTCCTTGGCGCCCGGCACTTCCATGATGGACGGCGCGCGGTAGCCGTCGAAGACGATGTCGGCGTAGGCGATGTCGTGCACCACCCAGATGCCGTACTCCCTGGCCATCGCCACCACCTTCTCGAAGAACTCCAGCTCCACGCACTGGGTGGTGGGGTTGCTGGGAAAGTTCAGGATCAGCATCTTCGGCTTCGGCCAGTGGTTGCGGATCGCCGTCTCCATCTCCGCGAAGAAGTCCACCCCCGGCGTCATGGGGATGTGGCGGATGTCCGCCCCGGCGATCACCGGACCGTAGATGTGGATCGGGTAGCTCGGGTTGGGCACCAGGACGATGTCGCCCTTGTCCAGGGTGGCCAGGGACAGGTGGGCGATGCCCTCCTTGGAGCCGATGGTGACGATGGCCTCCTTCTCCGGGTCCAGGTCCACGTCGTAGCGGGACTTGTACCAGTTGCAGATGGCCTTCCGCAGCCGCGGGATGCCCTTGGACATCGAGTAGCGGTGGGTGTCGCCGCGCCGCGCCGTCTCGATCATCTTGTCGACGATGTGCTTGGGCGTCGGCTGGTCCGGGTTGCCCATGCCGAAGTCGATGATGTCCTCGCCCCGGCGCCGGGCGGCCATCTTCAGGTCGCCGGTGATATTGAACACATAGGGCGGCAGGCGCTTGATGCGGGGAAAATCGTCCATCGCTGACGGGGCGCTCAAAAAGGTGTAAGTTTAGCCGACCGCCCATTTTACGGGCAATTGCAGCCCACCAGTCAGCCCGCGTTTATCCGCCGCGATGAAACTGCATCTCAGCCGCGCCGCCGGCGTCAACTTCATCACCGCCTATGGCCAGGGCTATGTGGAGGTCAACAACCGCCGCTACGCCGCCAGCCTGCTGATCCTGCCGGAGCGGGTCGTCCCGGAGTGGCCCGTGGCCGCCTTCGACAGCCTGACCGGCACGCACCTCGACGACCTGATCGCGCACCGGCCGGAGATGGTCCTGCTCGGCACCGGCCAGCGGCAACGCTTTCCCCATCCGCGTCTGCTGGCCGGCCTGGCCGGCGCCGGCATCGGCCTGGAAGCGATGGACACGCAGTCCGCCTGTCGCACCTTCAACATCCTGGTGGCGGAGGGCCGTCAGGTGGCGGCCGCCCTGATCATCGAGGCCTGAGCGCGGCCGCGCGCTCAGTCGATGCGCGCCTGACGCAGCTGCTCCGGATCCTTGATGACCAGATGGTTGTCGAGGATCTCCACGAAGCCCATGTCCCTCAGCTTGTGCAGCAGACGGGAGAAGGTCTCCGGCTTGACGCCGATGCGCGAGGCGATCACCTGCTTGGGGGCCTCCAGGTCCACTACCATGCGGCCCTGCTCGTCCGGATCGGAGTGGTCGAGCAGATACTGCAGCAGGCGGTCGGTGCCTTTCATCAGGGTCAGGCTGTCGATCTCGTTGACCAGCTTGTGCATCCGGGCGCTCATGCCGGCCAGCAGGCGAAAGCAGCGGTTGGCGTCCTCCGCCAGCCAGGCCTTGAAGCTCGGGCCGTCCAGCGCAATCAGCCGCGACGGCGTCTGGGCCAGGGCGTTGACCGGATAGCGCCCGCCCATGAACAGGACCGCCTCGGCGAAGAAGCGCCCGGGCCCGACCAGGTCGATGACCTTCTCGTCGCCCTGGGGCGAGGTTCGATACAGCCGGATCAGTCCTTCCGCCACCCAGTAGAAGGCGGTGACCGGTTGGTCCTGAAAGAACAGGTTCTGGCCGGCCTCCAGGCCGACCGAGGTGGCCCGCGCCGCCACCGCCTTGAACTCCGCTTCGTCCAGACCGGAGAACAGGTAAGCGCGGCGCAGGGCCTGGATATCGGTGACGCTGAGTGTCATGTCGTTTTCCTCCAACAAACCATCCCGGATGCCAGGGCACTTCCCGCAATCTGTTCCCCTGATGCCCCAGGGGAATCTCTAAAACCCGAGGTCAGGCGCGCAGCACCGGCATGATCTCGGCGAAGCGGCGCAGCGCGGCGAACTCCCCGACGTCCTTGTCCGCCTGGCGGGTGTCCGGCCGGTGCACGGCGAGCAGGTGGGCGACGCCGTAATCCCTAGCCGCGCGCAGCACGGGCAGGCTGTCGTCCACCAGCAGGGTGCGCGCCGGATCGAACGGCTCCACCCGGCGCAGGGCCTCCCAGAAGGGTGCATGCTCCTTGGCCAGGCCAAAGCTGTGGGAGGAATGGATGGCGTCGAAATGAACATCCAGCCCGGTGCGCTGCATCTTCAGGGTGAGCGCCTTGTGGTGGGCGTTGGTCACCAGCGCCACCCGCTTGCCCGCCGCGCGCGCCTCGCGGAGGAATTCCGGCACATCCGGGTGCACGCTGATGAGATGCGCCACCTCCTCCTTGAGACGCTCGATGTCCAGGTTGAGCTGCTCGGTCCAGTAATCCACGCAGTACCACTGCAGGGTGCCGGCCTGGGCGTTGTAGCGCCGAAAGCATTCGCGCAGCGCCTCCTCCTCGCTCAACCCGTGCCGCTCGGCGTACTTGGCCGGCACGTAGACCTGCCAGAAGTGGTTGTCGTAGTGCAGGTCGAGCAGGGTACCGTCCATGTCCAGCAGGACGGTGTCGATCTCCGGCCAGGGCAGCGGCAGGCGGCGCATCGGGCGTTCAGTCCAGGACGTGGGAGGCCATGCCGTCGGCCAGCTTGGGCTCGAACCAGGTCGACTTGGGCGGCATCACCTCGTTGGCGTCGGCCACCGCCATCAGGTGCTCCATGTGCGTCGGGTGCATGGAGAAGGCCAGCGCCATCTCGCCGGAGTCCACCCGCTTCTCCAGTTCCGCCAAGCCCCGGATGCCGCCGACGAAATCGATGCGCTTGTCTCGGCGCGGGTCGGAGATGCCCAGGATGGGCGCGATCAGGTGGTTCTGCAGCAGGCTCACGTCGAGGCGGGCGACCGGGTCGTTGGGCACCAGGCTGGGGTGGATGCTGAGCCTGCGCCAGCGGCCGCCCAGGTACAGGCCGAACTCGCGCGGCTGGGCGGGGCTGACCGGCCCGGGGGCCTCCTCGACCGTGAAGCTTTCCGCCACCCGCTTGAGGAACTCGGCCTCGGTCAGACCGTTCAGGTCACGGATCACGCGGTTGTAGTCGAGGATCTTCATCTGGTGGTCGGGGAAGATCACCGCCAGGAAGTAGTTGTAGGCCTCCTCGCCGGTGTGGCCGGGGTTGGCGGCGCGGCGCGCCGCGCACACGCGGCTGGCGGCGGCCGAGCGGTGGTGGCCATCGGCGATGTAGACCGCCCGCATGGCGTCGAACAATTCGGTCAGCCGGGCGATCGTCCCGGCCTCGCGGATCACCCACAGGGTATGGCGCACGCCCGACTCGGAGGTGGCGTCGGCGTCCGGGTGGCCCTGGGTGGCGGCGGCCAGGATGGCGTCCACCTCCGGAGCATGCGGATAGGCCAGCAGCACCGGGCCGGTCTGGGCGTTCAGGGCCTCCACCTGGCGCACCCGGTCGTCCTCCTTGTCCGGCCGGGTGAACTCGTGCTTGCGGATGCGGTTCGCGTCGTAGTCCGCCACGCTGGCCGCCGCCACCAGGCCGGTCTGCACGTGCGCCCCCATGATGATGCGGTAGGCGTAGTAGCAGGCCTGTTCGTCGCGCTTCAGCACCCCGGCCGCCAGCATCCGCCCGAGGTTCTCGGCGGCCTTGGCGTAGACCTGCGCGGCGTAGGGGTCGGTGCCGGGTGGCAGGTCGATCTCCGGCTTGGAGATGTGCAGGAAGCTCCACGGCCGGCCCTCCGCCAGGGCCCGCGCCTCCTCGGTGTTCAGCACGTCATAGGGGGGGGCGATGACCTGCTGGGCGCGGCCCTCGGCCGGGCGCAGGGCGGGAAAGGGGCGGATCAGCGACATGGGGGATTCCTGGTCTCGGGCAGCACGAAAGGCCCGTATTCTACCCGCACGCCACCCCTGCCCCCTACCCCGCGCGGGACAGCGGAGGGAGAATGGCGCTCCCCTCCCGAACCGCATCGACGCATGGCCGGACCGATGAACGGCGACACACCCTCTTCGCTCGCCGCCCCTCCGCGCGGCGACCGCCTGGACTGGCTGCTGCAGGTCGCCTACACGACCTGGCGGCTGTCGAACAAGAACGGCCTGACCAACCACGCCGCCGCCACCGCCTTCTACTTCCTGCTTTCCGCCACGCCCCTGCTGCTGCTGCTCACCTATGCCATCCAGTGGCTGGCCGAGCTGGCGGAGAATTCCGTGCCGGCCACCATCCTGCTCGCCGCCCTGTACCAGCAGTTCCGCCTCGATGCCCTGTCCGAAATGGGCTTCATCCCGCAGCAGGCGAGGCTGGGCGCCGGCGGCGTGGGCCTGCTGACCCTGCTGCTGTCATCGCGCGGCCTAGTCAACGCCGTGCAGGGCGCCTTCAAGGTCATCTTCCCGGAGGAGGCCAAGCGGCGCTTCGTGGTGTCCTGGACCCTGCCCCTGATCATCATCCCCATCGCCTTCCTGCTGGTGGGGCTGGCGGTCGCCGCCCAGGGCGCCCTCACCTTCCTGGTCGACAGCGAACTGCTGGGCGCGTCTAACGCCCTGCTGCTCAAGGCGCTGAACCTCCTGTTCATCCTCCTCACGGTGTGGATCCTGGTGCTGGCGGCTTACTGGCGGCTGCCCCTGCGCCACCCCCGCCTCAGGCAGGCGGCCCTGCTGGCCCTGCTCTCCACCCTGACCCTCTACCTGCTGTTCGCCGGCTTCGGCCTGTTCTTCCAGGTGGAGAAATACCAGGGCGTCTACGGCGCCCTGGGCGGCGTGGTGTTCGTGCTCATCGGCGCGTATTTCGCCTGCCTTGCCTTCTACCTGTGGGCGCAATGCCTCTACGCCCTGTCCAAGGTGGACGTGGCCGCCCTGGAGAAGCTGTTCCTGGCCGGCAGCGGCGAGGGCGCCAGCCGCCTGGAGGGCTACGTCTTCAGCCGCGCCGGGCGCCTGCTGGCCAAGTACGGCCAGACCTACGCCCCCGGCGCGGTCATCATCCGCGAGGGCGACGACACGCGCACCGCCTATTTCCTCCATTCCGGCCGGGTCGGCCTGTTCAAGGCAGTCAACGGCGAGCAGCGCCGGCTGACGGCACTTGGCGAAGGGGAACTGTTCGGCGAAATGGCCTACCTGCTGGGCGAGAAGCGCACCGCCACGGTCACCGCGGAGACCGAGGTGGTAGTCATCGCCCTGCCGCCGGAGACCCTGGAGGAACTCATGCGCTACTCCGCCCCCCTGTCCCGGCGCATCATCGGCACCCTCTGCCAGAGGCTGATGCGCATGAACCAGACGACCGGCGGCTGATGATGAAAGCCACCGATTCCATTGCATTCAATCCGGGCTTCATGTCGCTGAAGGACATGGAAATGGCCGCGGCGCACGAGTCGGCGCCGGAACAAGATCCTGCCGGCATGTAAGGAACACCCCGCGGAGTGTCGCCTTACGTGTGCTCCAGTTTGTCGGCGAGCCACATCTTGATGAGCGATTGACGGGTAACGCCCAGCCTGCGCGCCTCGCGGTCCAGCGACTGCACCATCCAGGCCGGGAAGTCCACATTGACCCGCCTGGACTGCAGCCCAGGACGGCGCGCATGCGCCAGGTCCAGCAGGGAGGTGATGTCCTCCCCGGCATCGAATTTGTTGTCGAACTCAGAGGCTTTCATAAATCGCGATCTCCTCTTTCCGAGCACGCCTGACGGAAATCAGGCGAATGTGCTCGCTGCGATAGGTGACGATGGCCGACCAGTGCTTGTCGGCGATCATGCCGATCACGAGCGACCGCGCTTCATCGCTGACCCTGGCGGGGATCTCCACCCGGCTGGGGTCATCCCACAGGGCTTGCGCGGCTACGAAATCGATCCCGTGCTTGTCCTTGCTCGCCAAGCTCATTTCAGGGTCATATTCGAAATCCATACGTCATCTATCCAGAAACAAGGGCAGAAACGCAACCATTTTTATACTGGACCGCATGGGTCATCAGGCACCAGGTTCGCACCCCATCTGGGCTGGTCCTCCGGTTTGTCAGATCACGCGCCCAGCACCAGACCTCACTTCACATCCGGAAAGAGCCGGTTCGGCAACGCCCGCCCGAACTCCTCCGCCGTGGCCGGGTGGGTCGCGTAGTTGCCGTCTATCACCGCGTGCAGCGTGATGCTGATCGGGCTGTACCAGTCGCTCCCCTGGTCCACCGCGAAGCGTTCGCCCCGGGCGTAGGTGTAGCGGCGGGGATCCGCCCCATAGCGCGCCAGCAGCGCATACTCCTCTGCCACCACGGGCACGGTGCGCTGCGCGCCGTCGGGCACCTCGACGACATGGGACGTGATGCCGACCAGCTTGACCAGGACGGGCTGCCCCGACCGGTTGTACAGAGTGACAGTTTTGCGCGGCGAGTCGGCCAGCGCGATGCCCATGCCCGCCGTCCACAACAGCGCTGCCAGCGTGAGGGAGCATGGCGTCGGCTGGTACGCCATCTCAGTTGCTCCACGGCGCATCGCACGACCCGCGACGCATGAACCGGCGGCACCGGTACGAGGCCCGCCCGCGGGCCGAACTGTTCGCGCCGCAAGCGGCGCTCCTGCCAGGGTTGGGCGACTGCTTCATCTCAGTACAGCTCCGCAGCCCTGTCCGGGGACGCCTCCTTTGGTGGCCGCCCGGCCTTGCGCGGCGCGGCCCGCCGATGCGCCAGCGCCTCGATCTCGGCGCGGAAGCGGTCGTTGCCCAACGCCCAGCCCTTGTGGGTCGCCTCGCGGATCTCGGTCAGCAGCGCCTCGCCGAGCGCGGCGCGGAACAGCAGGCGGTAGGTCGACTGGCGGGCTGCGGCATCGGCCCCCAGCGCGAGTTGCAGCGGATGGTCGGTCACCAGGTCATCGGCCAGCCCGTCGGCGTGGGCAGGGTAGCTCGACCAGCGGTAATCCCGGGGGTGCGGCACCATGCCGGCGCGCACCGGGTTCAGCTCGATGTAGCGCGAGCAGGCCAGCAGGTAGGCTTCGGCCTCGATCACCGTCGACCGGTAGCGCCCCTCCCACAGCGTGCCGCTGCGGCCGTAGCGGTGGTTGAAGTACTGCACGTAGCGCCGGCCGACCGACTGCAGGGTGCGCCCGGCGCTGGTTTCGCTGGCGGGGGTCGCAAGCAGGTGGACGTGGTTGCTCATGAAGACGTAGGCGTGGATCGCCAGGCCCTCGCGGCGCGAGGCATCCAGCAGGCAGCTGCGGAAGAAGGCGAAGTCCTCGTCGTCGGCGAAGATGACCTGACGGTTATTGCCGCGCTGGATCAGGTGCAGCGGCACGCCGGGGACAAAGTAGCGGGGCAGACGGGCCATGCGTTAAACGGAGAAAACCCGCCTACTCCGGATATTTCTGGTGCTGGTGCAGCACCCGGCCGATCCGCACGCGCCTCCCGACGATGCGATACACGAGCAGGAAAGGATATTTGCCGATTACCAGTTCCCGCGTACCGGCTACCTGGCCGCGCCGGCCGATCAGCGGGAAGGTCTCAAGCT
>JALOTG010000077.1 GCA_025458005.1 Thiobacillaceae bacterium | reverse complement strand
GATGATGGCCGCCAGCACGCCGATGGTCCGGGGCAGGTTGCCGCCGTAGCGGGCGCCCAGGAAGTCGGGGATGGTGAACTGGCCGAACTTGCGCAGGTACGGCGCCAGGAACAGCGCCACCAGCACGTAGCCGCCGGTCCAGCCCATGACGAAGGCCAGCCCGTCATAGCCCGCGGCATACAGGGTGCCGGCCATGCCGATGAAGGACGCCGCCGACATCCAGTCGGCGCCGGTGGCCATGCCGTTGAACAGGGCGGGCACGCGGCGCCCGGCCACGTAGTACTCCGAGACGTCGGCGGTCTTGGACATCACACCGATGCCGGCGTACAGGGCGATGGTGGCGGCCAGGAAGATGTAGCCAAGCACCGTGTTGGACACCCCCATCTGCTCCAGGATGGCCAGCACGATGACGAAAGCGATGAAGCCGCCGGTGTAGAAGGTGTAGTACTTCTTCAGCGACGAATAGAACTGGGATTGCGTTTGCGCGGTCATGTCAGTCCTCCCCCTCGTGCACGCCGTACTCCCTGTCCAGCTTGTTCATGCGGTGGGCGTAGACCCAGATGACCACCACGTAGACGATCAGCGCCCCTTGCGCGCCCATGTAGAAGGCCAGCGGGAAGCCGGCGACGACGATCTCGTTCAGTTCCTTGGCGTACCAGATCACCACGAACGTCACGACGAACCAGATGGCGAGCAGGACCCCGGTGAGCCGGAGGTTCCTCTGCCAGTACTCGCGATGCTTGTCGGTTAATTGCATTGTGTGCTCCTCCAAAAGCGATTGGGCGCTGTCTGACCCCCTCCCAGCCTGGCCGCGCGCAGACAGCCACGCGCGACGCGGCCGAGTATAACCCCGTTCCGGATGTGGAGGTGCGCAATGAAATAACCGTGAAACAATCCTCGCCCCGGCCTGGAAGGACCGCCCGACGCCCTTTCCGGGCTGGCGGTCAGTTTGCCCAGCTGAGCCAGCGCTGAGCCTTTTCCAGGTCGCGCAGGCTGGCGTAGCTGAGGGAATTGCGCGCGCGGCCGAGGTTCATGGCGGCGAGCAGCAACTGGGCGGTGGCCAGGGCGTCGGCCAGAGCGCTGTGGCGGGCGTAGTTGGCAATGGCGAAGTGCCCGGTCCAATCGTCCAGGGCGCGGTACCGGCGGGCGTATTCCGGCAGCAGGCCGGGCATGACGTAGGCCAGGTCCAGCCAGGCATGCTTGAGGTTGACGCCCAGATGATCGCGCAGGGCTCGCCGGATCATGGTCTCGTCGAAGGTGACGTGGAAGGCCACCAGAGGGGACTTGCCCAGGTAGGCCAGGAAGGCCAGCAGGGCCTCCACCGGCGGCAGGCCCTCGCGCTGCGCCTCGCCGCCGATGCCGTGGATCAGGATGTTGTCCTTGCTGCTCACCCGCTCCTGGCGCAGTACCACCTCGAAGCTGTCGTCCAGGCGGATGCGCCCCTCGCGGACCCCGACGGCGCCGATGGCGATGAGCCGGTCGCGGGTCAGGTCCAGGCCGGTGCTCTCCACGTCGACCACCACGAAGCGGCCCTGGTCCAGGGCCACCTGGGGCGTTTCCTGGGGCAGGGCCTGCCAGTCCGCCAGCCGCCGGCTGGCGTGGTCGTCCAGTGCGGGGCCCTGGCGGAACAGGCGGGCGAAGGGATTCACGCCGCGCGCCTCACACCTGGTAGTCCAGGGCCAGGCGCGACTGCACCTTGCGGGCCTGACGGAAGGCCTCCTTCAAGATGCGCCGGTCCAGGTCGTTGAGCAGGTCGGGGTTGATGCGGTTGTCCATCGCCAGGCCCGCCTCGCTCTCCTCGTGCTGCCCCTTCAGGCGCAGCATCTGGATGAAGTAGAAGGCGGAGATCCAGGCCTCCACCTCGGCGGGCGGGATCTTCAGCCTCGGGGCGGCGGCGCGCAGCCGCTGGGCGGTGCCGGTGGCATCCACCCCGGTGGCCAGGGAGAACAGCCGGCCGGCGTCGACGAAGGGGGTGCTGCCGTTGAGCTTCAGGTCCAGGGTGTCGGCGTGTTCCCCCGCCGCCTCCACCACGAAGTCACGCATCAGACCCAGCGGCGGGCGGTTGCGCAGCGCGTTGGCGGCCATCTGGTGCAGGAAGCGCGGCGTGGCGACGGTCTTCGCCAGCAGCCAGGCACGCAGTTCCTCGGCCAGCGACTCCTGGCCGTGCAGCGGGCGGAAATCGAAGAAGATGCTGGCGTTGAGCAAGGCCTCCGGGTCGCCGGCGTCGATCCAGCGCGCGAAGGTCTCTTTCCATTCCTCCAGCGACAGGCACCACTTCGGGTTCATGGCCATGATGCCGCCCTTGCACAGGGGGAAGCCGCACACATCCAGGGCCCGATTGATGCGCTCGGCGCGCGCCAGCAGGGTGGGGCGCACCGCGTCGGCGCTCTCGCCGGGTGGCACCAGGAAGATGATGCCATTGTCCTGGTCGGTGGCCAGGGTCTGCTCCAGACGCCCTTCCGAGCCGAACGCCAGCCAGCAGAAGGTGTAGCGGCAGTCGCCGGCGGCGGTGCACTCCAGCTCGATGATGCGGTGGGTAAGCAGGTCGTTGAGGGTGGACAGGATCTGGGTGAGCTGCTCCGCCCCCACGCCCTGGGCGAGCATGTTGTGCCCCAGCTGGCGGATGTCCTCGCCGGCCTTCTTCAGCTGCTCGAGGTCGGCGGCGGCGCGAATGGTGGCGGAGACCTGGGTCACGCCGACCCGCTGCAGGGAGAACAGGTCCTTCTCCGACACCACGCCGGCGAGCCGGCCGCCGTCCGCCACCAGCACGTGGCGGAAGCCGTGCCGGGCCATCACCAGGGCGGCCTCGAAGGCGCGCGCCGCGGAGGGCAGGGCCACCGGGTCGGGCGTCATCAGGTGGCGGATCGGGGTGTCCAGCTCGGTGCGCGGCAGGATCACGCGGCCGATCAGGTCGCGCACGGTGAACATGCCGACCGGCTGGCGATCGCCCTCCACCACCACGATGGAGCCCACCGCCTGGTCGCGCATGGTCTCCAGCACGGCCTTGAGCGGGGTGTCCGGCGCGCAGGTGACCGGGTCGCGCCGGACGATGGCCGACAGCGGGCTCTCCAGGGACTGCTGCTGGGTGGCGGCGGCGGTGTAGCGGGCCTGGGTCTGGCGCTGCGACTGGGCCAGCAGGTCCGCCAGGCGCAGGGTACAGAAGTCGTGGAAGGGCTGCGACAGGCGCAGCAGCTGGTGGAAGTCGGCCGCGTCCATCTCGTAGCAGAACAGGTCGCCCTGGGCGCGGAAGGTGCTGATGGCCGCCCGCCGGGCCAGCAGGGCGCCGATGGGGAAGCATTCGCCCTCGTGCAGCTCCAGCCAGGCCCCCTCGCCGGCGCGCTCGCCCTGGATCACCCCCTGCTTGATGACGTAGAAGGTCCGCACCTCGCCCCGCTCCGGCGCGAGCACCGACTCGCCCTTGGCGTAGTAGCCGAGCCGCAGGCGCTCCGCCATCCAGGCCAGATGCTCGCGCTCCATGCGGTCGAAGGGCGCGAAGCGGGCCAGGTGGTCGGCGGTGGCGGCGATCAGGGCGGGGGCGGCGGGCATGGGGGCCTCCTGTCCGTAGGGGACTTCATTCTAGGGGATTTGCACCGATGCCCCGCTGCGAAAGAGCCCCCGACCTGCGCCGGGGACCCTCGCCCGTTCGCCGCGGGGGCGCATGTCGAGCGCGCCTCAGTGCGCCGTCGCCCCCTCGGCGTGGATGCCGGTGTTCTGGCGCACGTAGAGTTCGTCCCACATCGCTTCCGAACGCCGGTCGCGGGTGAGCAGGGAGACCAGGATCACCATCAGGAAGCCGAGCGGGATGGAGATGATGCCGGGGTTCTTGAGCAGGAAGAAGGGCTGCTCCAGGCCCACCATGCTGGTGGTCTGTCCCGCCACCTTGGCCAGGTCCTCCCTGGCCTTGGCGATGTCCTTCTCCAGCTTGGCGATCTCCTGGTTCGCCTTGTCGCGCTCGACGGCGTCGGTCAGGGTGGGCAGCGTGTCCCGCAACCGGGCAAGCTTCTCGGGCGCGCCGGGCTTGGCCTCCCTGGCCGGCGCGGCGGGCTTGGCCGGCTCCGCTTTCTGGCAGTCGCGCAGGGCGAACAGCTCGCATAGCAGTCCGTCACCGGGCACCGCCGGGACCGCCGCCTTGGCCGGCGCGGCGGGCTCGCCCTCCAGCACCTTGCGGGCGTCCCTCGTCACCGCCTGGGGGTAGGTCATGTTGGGGGAGATCATCACCAGGGCGATCGCGGAGGCGGCGCCGACGAGCATGCCCCAGACGATGCCCTGGGTGTTGCAGCGCTTCCAGTACAGGGTGAGGAAGACGGCGGGCAGGTTGCTGGAGGCCGCCACCGCGAAGGCCAGGCCGACCAGGTGGGCGACGTTCTGGCCCTTGGCGGCGATGCCGATGAAGATGGCCACCACCCCCACGATCACCGAGGAGATGCGCGCGGCCTTGACCTGCTCCTCGGGGGTGGCGCGGTCGCCGCGGATGACGCCCACGTAGATGTCGTGGGCCATGGCCGAGGCGGAGGCCAGCACCAGGCCGGCCACCACCGCCACGATGGTGGCGAAGGCCACGGCGGCGACAAAGGCCAGGAACAGGTTGCCCAGCACGGAGTCGGCCCCGCCGCCCAGGTACTGGGCGAGCAGGGGGGCGGCCATGTTGCCGCCCTTGTCCAGGCCGGCGATGCTGGCGGGCCCCACGTGGATGGCCGCCCCCAGCCCCAGGAACAGGGTGAGCACGTAGAAGCCGCCGATGATGGCCATGGCCCAGATCACCGACTTGCGCGCCTCCTGGGCGGAGGGCACGGTGAAGAAGCGCATCAGGATGTGCGGCAGGCCGGCGGTGCCGAACACCAGGGCCATGCCCAGGGAGATCTGGTCGATGGGGTTCTTCAGGAACAGGCCCGGCTCCAGCAGGCGCTGGCCCAGTTCCTCGGCGCTCATGTTGGCGGCGGCGTCGCCCAGCAGCTTGGCCACCTGGGCCTGGACCTTGGCGTCGCCCACCACGCCCTGCAGGAAGGCGGGCAGGGAAAAGCCGTAGGGGGCCCAGGTGAACATCACCAGCAGCAGGGAGGCGGTCACCAGCAGCACCGCCTTGACGATCTGCACCCAGGTGGTGGCCACCATGCCGCCGAACACCACGTAGGCCAGCATCAGCACCCCCACGCCGATCACCGACACCTCGTAGTCGATGCCGATGAGGGTCTTCACCAGCACGCCGCCGCCCACCATCTGGGCGGTCAGGTAGAAGGTGGAAACGGTGATGGTGGAGAGGGCGGCGATGGTCTTGACCTTCTTCGGGTCGTTGCGGAAGGCCAGGATGTCGCCCAGGGTGTACTTGCCGATGTTGCGGCAGGGCTCGGCGATCACCAGCAGCACGGTGATGTAGGCGACCAGGAAGCCCACCGAGTACATGAAGCCGTCGTAGCCGTACAGCGAGATCAGGCCGGCGATGCCAAGGAAGGAGGCGGCCGACAGGTAGTCGCCGGCGATGGCCCAGCCGTTCTGCACCCCGGACACCGAGCGGCCGGCGGCGTAGAACTCGCTGGTGGAGTGGACCCGCTTGGCGGCCCACCAGGTGATGTACATGGTCAGGCCGATGATGGCGCCGAACACCGCGAAGGTGAGCCACTTGAACTGGTCGGCCACGGCGCCGTCGGCCGCCAGGGCGGCGCCGCTGGCGAGGAGCAGGGCGGTGGCGCCGATCGCTTTCAGATTCATGTCGTTCCCCCGTGTCGTTGCGGACGGCAGGGGTCGGGCCGCAACCCGACCTAGCGGATGTTGTGGGCGTCGCGGATGATCTCCGCCGCCATGGCGTCGAACTCGCGGTTGGCGCGGCGGGCGTAGATCCAGGCGATGCCCCAGGCGACGATGAACTGGGACAGGGCGAACAGGATGCCCACGTTCATCGGGCCCCACACCCGGACCCTGAACAGGTCCTGGTAATAGGCCGCGCCGATCGGCAGCAGGAAGTAAAAGGCCACGGAGAAGATCATCAGGCCCCACAGGAAGGCCGTCTTCTTCCGGTGCAGCGCCTGGAAGCGCGGGTCAGCGTCGATGGCCGCCCAGTTCATCTCGCTCTTGGTCATGCGCGTTCTCCTCGGCTGGCCTGCCCGATGGCGCGGGCAGGTTCCTCAGCATAATCCCATCCGGGACATGCGGGTATTGAATGCCTCAATGTTCGGTATTGTCGCCAGCCGGACGGTTCAGAACTGGAAATAGCTCTCCAGGGTGGACTGCAGCCGCTTCGCCTGGCGGAACGCCTCCTTGAGGGTGCCGCGCTCCAGGGGCGCCAGGTCGTCCGGGTCGAGGCGGTTGCTCAGCGGCAGCTCCCGGTCGAGCTGCTGGTGGTGCAGGCGCAGGCGCAGGTGCTGGATGAAGTGGAAGGCCTCCACCCAGGACGCCACCTCGCTCGCCTTCAGCTTCCAGGCCGCCCCCGCGCCGCGCAGCCGCGCCGCCGTGCCGGTGTCGGCCAGGCCGGCGGCCAGGGCGAAGATGCGCGCCGCGTCGACGAAGGGCGTGGTGCCGTGCAGCTTGAGGTCCAGGGTGTGGGGATGGGCGGGGTCGTCGTCGAGGACGAAGTCGCGCACCAGGCCCAGGGGCGGGCGGTTGCCGAGGGCGTTCTGCGTCAGCAGGCGCAGGAACTGGCGGTTGTCGCGCGCCCGCTGGTTGAGCCAGCCGCGCAGGGCATCGGCCAGGCGGGCGTCGCCGGCCAGGGCCCGGAAGTCGAAGAAGATGCTGGCGTTGAGCAGCACCGGCGCGTCGCCGCGGAAGATCCACTCGCCGAAGATGCGCTGCCACTCCTCCAGGGACAGGCACCAGTTGGGGTTCATCGCCATCACCTCGCCCTTGCAGAGCGGGAAGCCGCACTCGGCCAGCGCCTCGTTGACGCGCCGGGCAAACGGCAGCAGCTCGGCGCGCGTCGCGTCGGCGTCCTGACCGGCGCGCGGCGCGAAGACGATGCCGTTGTCCTGGTCGGTGTTGAGGGTCTGCTCGAAGCGTCCCTCGGAGCCCAGCGCCAGCCAGCAGAATTCCACCTCCGCCGCCGGGCTGTCCCCGAGCTCCAGTTCGATGACGCGCCGGGTGAGCATGTCGTTCAGGGTGGAGATGATCTGGGTGAGCTGCTCGGCGGCCACCCCCTGGGTCTGCAGGTTGCGCGCCAGCCGGCGGATGTCGCCGGCGGACTGGCGCAGGGCGTCCAGGCGCTCGGCGTTGCGGATGGTGGCGCTGACCTGGCGCAGGCCCACCCGCTGCACGGCGAACAGGTCCTTCTCGGAGACCAGGCCGGCGAGGCGGCCGTGCTCCTCGACCAGGATGTGGCGGAAGCCGTGCCGGGCCATGGCCAGGGCCGCCTCGCAGGCCAGCGCGTGGGGCGGCAGGGTGAACGGCTCGGGGCTCATCACGGCGCTGAGCGGCTCGTCCAGGCCGCGCTCCGGCAGCACCACCCGGGAGAGCACGTCGTGCAGGGTGAAGATGCCCACCGGCCGGCCGGCCGCGTCGACGGCGACCATGGAGCCGATGCCCAGCCGGTCCATGCGCGCCAGCACCTCGCGCAGGGGAGTGTCCGGCGCGCAGGACTCGGGCAGGCGGCCGATGATCGCCGACAGGGGGCTGGTCATCGACTGCTGCTCCGAGGCGGCGCGCGCCGACTGGCCCTGGATCACCCGCTTGGACTGCTCCAGCAGGCTGGCCACGCGCCGCGTGCAGAATGCCCGGAACGCCGCGCTCAGGCCCATCAGTGCATGAAAGTCGGCCGCGCCGAGGGTGTAGCACTCGCTGTCCGGCCCGGCGCGGTAGGTGCTGGCGACGCCGCCGCCGGAGAGCAGCGCGCCGAGCGGGAAGCACTCGCCCTCGTGCAGCTCCAGCCAGCCGGTGTTGTCCTGGGCGCGCACCACGTCCTGCTCGCCGTGGATCACGCCCTGGCGGATGACGTGGAAGGTGTCGGCCGGACCGCCGCTGGGCGAGACCACCGCCTCGCCGCGGGCGTAGCGGCGCAGCGTCAGGCGCTCGGCCAGCCATTCCAGGTGGGCGCGCTCCATGCCGTCGAAGGGGGCGAAGCGGGACAGGTGGTCCAGGGTGTCGGCGACTGAGCTGGGGTGTGTGGACATGGCGGATTCCTGGCAGACGCCGCGATTGTAACCAGCCCGGGCGCGACCGCGCCGGCCCGGCTCACTTGCGCCAGAAGGGGGTGCTGAGCAGGGTGAACAGATCGAGCCGCCCGGCGGCATGGAGAAGGTGCACGCCCAGGTCTGGAGGTCGCTCAGGATTGCATAGGGGGTGGAGGGCCCCGCCATGCCCAGGCCGGGACCGGTGTTGTCGAGGGTGGCCAGCACGGCGGCGAAGCTGTCCAGACCGCCGGCGATGAGGGCCAGGCTCAGCATGACGATGGACACGGTGTAGACGGACACCAAGGCGAGCACGGCGAAGATGTCTGGTCACCGTCGTGTCGCGCGGCTTGATCGGCGCCTCGGTCCACGGATGCCGCAGCTTGGGGATCTCCCGGTAGACCTTCATGGCCCGGGCGTCTCCGCCTTGTGCATCTGCCGGCCGCCCACCCCCAGCGGGGGAGGACGGCAGGTCGTCCAGCCCGACAGGACGGTGGCGCCCGTGGTGGCAAGGCCGAACATGGCCTCGAAATAGGCGTCGGCGAAGCTCGGGTCGGGCAGGTGCAGGGGCAGGGTCCGCACCAGCACCACCAGCAGGAAGCCCTCGCGCGCCCGAAATCCCTGCCCCTTGCGATGGGTGGCGAACCACGGCGGCCCGCCCGCGCCGACGGTGATGAGCACCGCCTTGTCGTAGGCCAGCTGTGCCTGATCGCCGATATGGAGCGAGATCAGCAGGGGCAGCAGCATGGACAGCCCGGACTCGCGGACGACAATGCCGAGGCTCTGCAGGATGGGCAGCGGGTGGCGCCGCGTCGTCTCAGCCTGGCGTGGCCTGCTCGCCGCGCCCAGCGAGGGGCAAGTCGACGCGCACGGTCAGGCCTCCGCCCGGTGTGTCGGAGAGGCTGACGCGGCCGCGGTGCAGGGCGACGATGTCCCGGACGATGGACAGGCCGAGGCCGCTGCCGGGGATGTCGGCGCCGGCGAGCCGGCAGAAGCGCTCGAACACGCGCTCCCGCGCCTCGGCCGGGATGCCGGGGCCGGTGTCGGCCACCGTGAGCAGCGCGGCGTCCGTCCCCACGGTCACCTCCACGTCCACCCGGCCGCCCGGCGGCGTGTAGCGCAGGGCGTTGTCCACCAGGTTGCCGAGCATGACGCGCAGGGCCTCGGCCTGGCCCGGTATCGCGACGCGGTCGCAGGCCCCCGCGCCCAGGTCGACTTCGCGGGCCTCCGCCTGGGAGGAGAAGTCCGCCACCACCTGCTTCACCAGCTCATCCAGGGCGACGGGGGCCATGGCTGCCCGGTTCGCCTCCGGCGCCAGGCGGGCCATGTCCAGGAGCTGCTGCACCAGATGGGTGACCCGGTCCACGCCGGCCAGAAGCTGGGTCAGGGCCGCCGCCCTTTCCTCGGGACCACGGGCCTGCTGGGCGATCTGGACTTGCAAGCGCACGGCGGTCAGCGGCGTGCGCAGCTCGTGGGCGGCATCGGCGATGAAGCGGCGCTGCAGGGCCAGGGCGGCGTCCAGCCTGGCCAGCAGCTCGTTCAGGGCGCCGGCCAGGGGCGCCACCTCCTCGGGCAGGGCGCGGGTGTCCAGGGCATGCAGGGCGGGCGCGTCGCGGGCGCCGATCTCGCGGCGAACCGCCTCCAGGGGCCGCAGGGCCCTGCCCACGGCCATCCAGATGAGCGTCCCCAGACCGGCGATGAGCAGGCTCATGGGCAGCAGCAGCCACGGGACGATGCCGGCGAACATGGCGTTCCGGTTGGCGGTGGTGTTGGCCACCTGGATCACCCGCTTGCCCTCCCGGAGGGTGTAGGTGTGCCAGTCGTCGTCCCCCAGGCTGACGACGTTGAGGCCGTCCCTCTGGGGCGGCAGGTCGATGTCCGGCCGGGAGCTGTAGACCAGCTGCCCCCGGCTGTTCCAGACCTGGCTGACGAACTGGCCCAGGTCCTCCGCCTCCGCCGCGTCCTCCTCCGGCTCCGCCACCCTCCCGTGCCGCAGCACGGTATAGGCGATCTGCTCCAGGGCGAAGTCGCGCACCCTGTTGAAGCCGTTCCAGGCCAGGCTGTAGGTGATCAGGCTGACCAGCAGCGCGGTGAGGGCCAGGGCGCTGATCTGCCAGAGCAGCAGCCGGCCCCGGATCGAACCGCTCATGGCGGCGTCGCCACCTTGTAGCCGACGCCGCGGACGTTGCGGATCCAGGCGGCGCCCAGCTTGCGGCGCAGGTTGTGCAGGTGCACCTCGACGGCGTTGCTGAGCACCTCCTCGCCCCAGCCATACAGCCGCTCCTCGATCTGCGCCTTCGACAGGACCTGCCCGGGCCGTTCCATGAGCAGCTCCAGGAGGGCGAATTCCTTGTTGGACAGATCGATGGGACGCCCGTCCAGGCGTACCTCGCGAGTCACCGGGTTGAGGCGCAGGGCATCCAGGGCCAACTCCGGCCTGGCGCGACCGACATGCCGGCGGAGCAGGGCGCGCGTCCGGGCGACCAGTTCCTCCAGGTCGAAGGGCTTCACCAGGTAGTCATCCGCCCCCAGATTGAGCCCCGCGACGCGGTCGGCCACCGCGTCGCGGGCGGTGACGATCAGGACCGGCACGGAATTGTCCCTCTGGCGGATCCGCTTGAGCAGGGTAAGGCCGTCCTGCCTGGGCAGGCCCAGGTCGAGGAGCAGGAGGGCATAGGAGCCGTCCTCCAGGGCGATCTCCGCGGCCCTGCCGTCGCGCACCCAGTCCACCGTGAACCCGGCGATGCGCAGGCCCTGCTCCATGCTCGCCCCGATCATCGGGTCATCTTCGGCCAGCAGCAATCTCATGTGACATTCTCAAAAAAATCATGCCGCGGCGGCGACAGCGAGCCGGGCGGCCGCGAGGAAACCGTTCCCCACCGGCCCGTGTTCGCGTCTCGCGCCTCGCGGCCCGCGCCGGCGCCACTGATGTGAAACAACTCCCCACCGCCCGTGAGCGCGCCGCTCGCGGCGCGAACGTATCGGCCCGCCAGCGGGCCTCCTAACCGCCCACCCGTTTCATGTATCGCGGGTGGCGTGACGCGCGGCGGGCAACTGAAAATGCAAAAAGCGGGGGATCCCCCGCTTTCAGTCACGCAACCGCGCCGGCTTACTTCTTGGCGGGCGCGGCGGGCGCGGCCGCTGCGGGGGCGGGGGCGGCGGCGGCCTCGGCCTTCTTCTCTTCCTTCTTCTCTTCCTTCTTCTCGGTCTTCTTGGCGGTGGCGGCCTTCTTCTCTTCCTTCTTCTCGTGCTTGGCGGCCTCGGCCTTGGCGGGCTCGGCCGGCTTGTCGGTGGCCTGGGCGGCACCCAGGGTCAGGAAGGCGGCGGCGGCCAGCAGGGCGGTCAGGGTCTTGCTCATGGTGTGCTCCTTTAGGTGAGTGAATTGCCGCACGGCTATCGTTCGGCAGGACACATTCTCCGCGGGGAGACTTAAACGACCCTTAAGGCGCAATTTTCCCGCGCCGCCCCCCGCCGGGCCCAGCTCACAGCCCCAACTCGGACCATAGTTCGTCCACCCGTCGCTTCACCGCCGCGTCCATGGCAATCGGCGTGCCCCATTCGCGCGTCGTCTCGCCCGGCCACTTGTTGGTGGCGTCGATGCCCATCTTGCTGCCCAGGCCGGACACCGGGCTGGCGAAGTCCAGGTAGTCGATCGGGGTGTTCTCCACCAGCAGGGTGTCGCGCGCCGGGTCGACGCGGGTGGTGAGCGCCCAGATCACCTCCTTCCAGTCGCGCACGTCCACGTCGTCGTCGGTGACCAGCACGAACTTGGTGTACATGAACTGCCGGAGGAAGGACCACACGCCGAACATCACCCGCTTGGCGTGGCCGGGATACTGCTTCTTCATGCTCACCACCGCCAGGCGGTAGCTGCAGCCCTCCGGCGGCAGGTAGAAGTCGGCGATCTCCGGAAACTGCTTCTGCAGCAGCGGCACGAACACCTCGTTCAGCGCCACG
>JALOTG010000237.1 GCA_025458005.1 Thiobacillaceae bacterium | reverse complement strand
GCCAAGGTGGCCGACCTGATCCTGCCCGCCGCCATGATCAACGAGAAGTGGGGCGCCTACGGCAACGCCGAGCGCCGCACCCAGGTCTGGCGCCAGCAGGTGCAGCCGCCGGGACAGGCGCGGCCGGACATCTGGATGATGATGGAGCTGTCCAAGCGCTTCAAGCTCAAGGACGTCTGGGGCGAGCAGAAGATCCCCGGCCTCAAGGCCGAGGGCTTCGAGGACGGCAAGCTGCCCAGCGTGCTCGATGAGGCGGCGAAGATGGGCTACAACCCCGAGATGACCCTCTACGAGGTGCTCTACGCCACGCCCGACAACAAGAAGGTGCGCTGGCCCGACCCCATCGCCAAGGGCCATCCCAACATCACCGCCGCGCTGCTCAAGGACGGCTGGTTCCCCGAGAAGGCCCTGTTCGAGGAATACCGCAAGTTCGGCATCGGCAAGGCCCACGACCTGGCCCCCTTCGACGTCTACCACCATGACAAGGTGCGCGGCATGAAGTGGCCGGTGGTGCAGAAGGGCGACAAGTGGGTGGAGACCCCCTGGCGCAACAACGAGAAGTACGACCCCTACGTGAAGCCAGGCTCCGGTTTCGATTTCTACGGCAACAACGGCAACAGCCTGGTGATGGGCGATCTGGACAAGCCGGGCGACCCCGCCAAGAAGGTGGACATCTCCGGCAAGGCCAAGATCTACTTCCGGCCCTATGCCTCGCCGGTGGAGAAGCCCGACGCCAACTATGACCTGTGGCTGTGCACCGGTCGCGTCCTGGAGCACTGGCACTCCGGCACCATGACCCGGCGCGTGCCCGAGTTGCACCGTGCGGTGCCCAATGCCGTGTGCTGGATCCATCCCAAGGACGCCGAGGCCAAGGGACTCAAGCGCAACGACCTGGTCTGGGTCGAGTCGCGCCGCGGCAAGGTCAAGGTGCGCCTGGAGACCGGCGGGCGCAACCGCATGCCGCGCGGCATGGTCTATGTGCCCTGGTTCGACGAGGGCGTGCTGATCAACCGGGTGACCCTGGACTCGACCTGCCCGCTTTCGAAAGAGACCGACTACAAGAAGTGCTCGGTGAAGATCTACAAGGCCTGAGCCGGCAATGCGCCCCCTCTCCCGCGGGAGAGGGGGGTGAGGGCCCAGCCCTCACCCGGGCGCCCTCCGTGCGGAGAGCTTCCGGGTTAGGGCTTGGTAGAGCGGTTCGTGATCCCTATCCAAGGTTGGCATCCGGCATGCGCCCGAGAAGAACACGTGGCCGGATCGCGTGAGGAACGAAATGGCTGAACGAGGCGTGACACGCCGCGATTTTCTGGTGAAGGCCGCCCAAGGCACGGCGCTGGCCGCCACGGGCGGCATGATGTGGGTCTACCTGCTCAAGCAGGAGGCGCGCGCCCATCCCTATGCCCTGCGCCCGCCGGGCGCCCTGAACGAACAGGACTTCAACGCCGCCTGCATCAAGTGCGGCCAGTGCGTCAATGCCTGTCCCTTCGACACCCTCAAGCTGGCCAGCGCCGGCGGCGACCTGCCCATCGGCACGCCGTTCTTCATCCCGCGCGAGATCCCCTGCTATCTCTGCCCGGACATCCCGTGCATGAAGGTCTGTCCCACCGGCGCCCTCTCGCCCGAGTTGAAGCACATCAACGACTCGCGCATGGGCCTCGCGGTCATCGACCTGGAGAACTGCCTGTCCTGGAAAGGTTTGCGCTGCGAGATCTGCCATCGGGAATGTCCGCTCAAGGGCAAGGCCATCACCCTGGAGACCCATCCCCGGGAGCTCTCCAAGCACGCCATGTTCTTCCCCATCGTCCATTCCGACGCCTGCACCGGCTGCGGCATCTGCGAGAAGGCCTGCCCGACCACCGAGGCGGCCATCCGCATCCTGCCGCACAAGATGGTGCAGGGCCGGATCGGCGACCATTACCGCCTGGGCTGGACCTTCGACACCGAGGTCACCCAGGACTTCAAGCCGGCCCAGCCCGAGGTGGCCCCCCAGCCCCAGGAAGCCCCGCCCAAGTCGGCGCCGGGCATGGACTATCTCAATGAGGGCGGGCTATGAGCGAGATCGGCGGCTACCCTCAGCGCCAGGATGCCCTGGCCTCCAGCGAGAAGCTCCACCACCGGAGCCTCGGCCAGCGGGTCTGGTCCTGGCGCTACCTGTTCCTGCGTCGCGTCACCCAGTTCGGCTTCCTGCTGATGTTCCTCGGCACCGCCCACTGGGGCTGGGAGGTGGCCAAGGACGTGCCGCTGCTGACCGGCAACCTGTCCGCTTCCGAGTTCATCGGCCTGATCCCCATGGCGGACCCCTTCGCCACCCTGCAGATCTTCCTCACCGGCCACCTGCTGCAGCGGGAGGTCTGGATCGGCGCCGCCCTCATCCTCGGCTTCTACCTGCTGGTGGGCGGGCGGGTCTATTGCGCCTGGGTCTGCCCGGTCAACCTGGTGACTGACTTGGCCGGCTGGCTGCGCAACCGGCTGGACGTCAAGCCCATCTTCCATCTCACCCGCAACGTGCGCTATTTCGTGCTGGCCGCCGCCCTGATCCTGTCGGCCATCAGCGGCGTCGCGGCGTTCGAATGGGTGAGCCCCATCGGCATGATGCACCGGGAGATCATCTTCGGGCTGGGCCTCGGCTTCCTGGCCCTGCTGGCCATCTTCCTGTTCGACCTGCTGATCCTCAAGAACGGCTGGTGCGGCCATCTGTGTCCCCTGGGTGCCTTCTGGTCCCTGGCCGGCCGCCACACGGCCCAGCTGCGGGTGCGCTTCGACAAGACCACCTGCACCCATTGCGGCGAATGCGCCAAGGTCTGCCCCGAGCCCCAGGTGCTCAACCTGAGGCGGCTCGAGGAGACCGGCTATGTCATCTCTGGCGAGTGCAGCAACTGCGGGCGCTGCAGCCCCCTGTGCCCGGAAGGCAGCCTGGCCTTTGATTGGAGACCCCTGATCGGCAAGCACAATGCGAGCGCTCGGGGACCTGGTTCGATGTGAGTTGAGCAAAGGAGGAAGCAATGAGGAAACATGCACTGATCGGCGCGATCCTGGCCGGCCTGGCCTTGAGCGTGACCGCCGCGGCCGTCCCGGACCAGCCCATTCCCGACGACGCCCTGGGCCTGTCCAAGACCAGCGTCTACGACGACCCCGCGCCAGAGGTGGTCGATTACGGCGCGCCCGACGCCGGCAGCAGCAAACGGGTGCCGGCGTCCTACCACACGGCGCCGCCGATGATCTCCCACAGCGTCGAGGGCATGGTCCCTATCACGCGGGAGACCAACATGTGCCGGGACTGCCACGTGAACCCCGACCTGGTCGGCAAGAAGATCGACAAGGGCGTGCCCACCCCGGCGCCCGTCAGTCACTATGTCAACCTCAAGGCCGGTGAGCTCTACATGGGACGCTACAACTGCACCCAGTGCCATGCGCCCCAGGCCAACGTGAAAGTGCTGGTGGAAAGCACATTCGGCGCCAAGCCGCGCAGGAAGTAGCCTTATCGCCGCCGGTCCGCCGTCCGTCGCGGCCACGGCCTCTCCGGCCGCGCCGCCGCGCGCGTGGTCAGGTCCGGCATCGGCTCGATCCGCTCTCCCAGGTTGCCGGCAACTCCGGCCTCCAGCCGCCTTCGGGCGGCTTTTTTCGCCCCGCCGCCGCCGTCGTCCGATGCCCTGGGGGACGTCTCAGCGCCGCGTTTCCAGGATTGCCACGGTTCCGCAGGGCTTTCCACGAACCCTCGTCACCCGAGACGATCCGCATCAAACGGATGATTGCTCGGATATCACGGGCTGGCCAAAGACTGGATTGCCGCGTCGGCTCCGCCTCCTCGCAATGACGTCATCGCGAGGCGCGCAGCGCCGTGGCGATCCAGGGAATTTCGCGATGAACCCTCCGCATCAGTCATTCGGTTGATGGTCCGGTGCTGTTCCGGCCAGACCGGAACAGCAGGCTCGCAATGACGTCATCGCGAGGCGCGCAGCGCCGTGGCGATCCAGGAAATGCCTGGCCTGGCTTCCCGCCACGA
>JALOTG010000076.1 GCA_025458005.1 Thiobacillaceae bacterium | reverse complement strand
GCTCTCGGGGGTGGGCGACCTGATCCTCACCTGCACCGGCGACCTGTCGCGCAACCGTCAGGTGGGGCTGAGGCTGGCGGGCGGCGGCGGCCTGGAGGCCATTCTGCGCGACCTCAACCACGTCGCCGAGGGGGTGACCACCGCCCGGGAGATCCGCCGTCTGGCGCGCGAAACCGGCGTGGACATGCCCATCACCGACACCGTCTGCCGCATGCTGGACCAGGAACTGTCCCCGCAGCAGGCAGTGGCCGCGCTGCTCAACCGGGAACTCAAGGACGAGCGGGTCTGAACGCGCTCAGCCCCCCCCCGCGTAGCCGTTCTGGCGCCACGCCTCGTAGACCGCCACCGCCACCGCGTTGGACAGGTTGAGGCTGCGGTTGCCCGGCCGCATGGGCAGGCGCAGCCGGTGCTCGGGCGAGAACTCCGCCAGCACCGCCGCCGGCAGCCCGCGCGTCTCCGGGCCGAACACCAGCGCGTCGCCCGGCCGGAAGACCGCCTCGGCGAACGACCGCCCGGCCTTGCTGCTGAAGGCGTGGAACGTCCGGCCGGTCAGGGCGCGGCGCAGCGCGGTCCAGTCGTCGTGCACCGCCACCTCGGCGTATTCCTGATAGTCCAGGCCGGCGCGGCGCATGTAGCGATCCTCCAGCGAGAAGCCCAGCGGCCGCACCAGGTGCAGGCGACAGCCGGCATTGGCGGCCAGGCGCATGACGTTGCCGGTGTTGGGCGGGATCTCGGGCTGGTAGAGGACGATGTCGAACATGACGGGATCGGGCGCCGCCGCGCGCCAAGCGCGGGGCTTGTCCGGTAATATGTCCGGATAATTTACACCCATCGCCACCGACGACTGGAGACAACGCCATGCGCGACACCCCGCGGGGCTTCACGCGAACCGACCTGATCATGGTCCTGGTCATCCTGGGCATCCTCGCCGCCGTCGCCCTGCCCCGTCACTACAACCTGAAGAGCGAGGCCCGCGAGACCCAGGCCCAGGGGATCGCCGGCGCCATGCGCTCGGCCGTGGCCTTCGGCCACAACAGCGCGGTGCTGCATGGTCAGACCGGGCCCCTGGGCCAGGTGACCCTGGAGGAACGGGCGGTCCAACTGGCCCACGGGTATCCGGCCGCCGGTGACAGCGCGGACCATAGCGGCATCCTGGCCGCCGCCGACATCGACGCCGACCGGGACGGCCTGACGATCAGCTTCCCGGCCCCCGGCCAGTTGCGCGTCAGCCTCAACGCGGGAAAATCGCCCCGCGAGGACTGCCACGTCGACTATCGCCAGGCGGCGCCCGGCGCGCCTCCCGCCGTCAGCCTGGTCACCACCGGCTGCTGACGCTCCATGCCCAGACCCGCCTGAGCCAGACTCGCCCCCTCCGTCAAGACTGGAAACCCGATGGTCCCGAATCTCACCACCGCCCTCACCGGTCCCCTGCTGGACCTCGAAAAGCACGTCATCAACGCCCAGGCGACCATCGAGCACTGGTTCCGGGTGCAGTGGCTGGAGCACGCCGCGCCCTTCTATTCCTCGGTGGATCTGCGCAACAGCGGCTTCAAGCTGGCGCCGGTGGACACCAACCTCTACCCGGGCGGCTTCAACAACCTCAACCCGGTCTTCCTGCCCTTGGCCGTGCAGGCCGCCCAGGTGGCGGTGGAGAAGATGTGCACCACGGCACAGCGCCTGCTGCTGATCCCCGAGAACCACACCCGCAACGTCTTCTACCTGCGCAACGTGGCCGCCCTGGCCGAGATCCTGCGCAAGACCGGCCTGCAGGTGCGCATCGGCAGCCTCCTCCCGGACCTTGCCGAGCCCCTGCTGCTGGACCTGCCGGATGGCCAGGTGCTCAAGCTGGAGCCGGTGCGGCGCGAGGGGGATCGCCTCAAACTCGGGGATAGCGGCGGCGAGTCGGGCGCCTTCGACCCCTGCGCGGTGCTGCTCAACAACGACCTGTCCGCCGGCGCGCCAGCCATCCTCAAGGGGCTGGATGCCTCCCAGACCCTCATGCCGCCGCTGCACGCCGGCTGGTCGACGCGGCGCAAATCCAACCACTTCCGCGCCTACGAGGAGCTGGCGCAGGCCTTCGGCCGCCTGATCGGCATCGATCCCTGGCTGATCAACCCCTATTTCTCCTACTGCGGCGGCGTGAACTTCCAGGCCCGCCAGGGCGAGGACTGTCTGGCCAGCCACGTCGACGAGCTGCTCGGCCAGATCCGCGCCAAGTACGCCGAGTACGGCATCGACAAGACCCCCTTCGTGATCGTCAAGGCCGACGCCGGCACCTACGGCATGGGCATCATGACGGTGAAGTCCCCCGACGACGTGCGCGACCTGAACCGCAAGGCGCGCAACAAGATGGCGGTGGTGAAGGAGGGCCTGGAGGTGACCCAGGTGCTGATCCAGGAAGGGGTCTACACCTTCGAGCACATCAACGAGGCGGTCGCCGAGCCGGTGGTGTACATGATCGACCATTTCGTCATCGGCGGCTTCTACCGCGTGCACACCGGTCGCGGCGCGGACGAGAACCTGAACGCGCCGGGCATGCACTTCGTGCCGCTCGCCTTCGACGAGGTGGGCAGCTACGCCGACAGCGCGGCGCGGCCCGACGCGCCGGTGAACCGCTTCTACACCTACGGCGTGCTCGCCCGCCTGGCGGCCATGGCGGCGGCCATCGAGTTGGAGAACACCGATCCGGAGTTCCATCCCGAGGTGACGCTGTAATGGACATCCTCGTCGTCGCCGACCCCCTGGCCAGCTTCCGGATCTACAAGGACTCCACCTACGCCATGATGCGCGAGGCGGGCCGGCGCGGCCACGCCATGCATGCCTGCGAACCCCAGGACCTGGCCTGGCGGGATGGCCGCGTGCTGGGCCGCGTCGCGCGCGTCGCCCTGACCGGCCGCGCGCCGGACTGGTTCGCCGCCGAGGCGCCCGAATGGCGGGCCCTGGCCGACTTCGGCGCGGTGCTGATGCGCAAGGACCCGCCCTTCGACCAGGAATACCTCTACGCCACCTACCTGCTGGAGCTGGCGGAGACCGACGGCGCGCGGGTGTTCAACCGGCCGCGCAGCCTGCGCGACTACAACGAGAAGCTGGCCATCGCCCGCCATCGACAGTTCACCGTGCCTACCCTGGTGAGCTGCCGGGAGGACGAGATCCGCGCCTTCCTGGCCGAGCAGGGCGACATCGTGGTCAAGCCGCTCAACGCCATGGGCGGCGCCTCGGTGTTCCGCCTGCGCCCGGGCGACGCCAACATCGGCGTCAGCATCGAGGTCCTCACCGGGCACGGGACCACCACCGTCATGGCGCAGCGCTACATCCCGGAGATCGCCGACGGCGACAAGCGCATCCTGGTCATCGACGGCGAGCCGGCCCCCTACTGCCTGGCGCGCATCCCGGCGCCCGGCGAGACGCGCGGCAACCTGGCCGCCGGCGGCCGGGGCGTGGCCCGCCCGCTGACCGCGCGCGACCGCGAGATCGCCCAGGCCCTGGGCCCGGTCCTGAAGGCGGACGGCCTGCTGGTGGTCGGCCTGGACGTGATCGGCGACTGGCTCACCGAGATCAACGTCACCAGCCCCACCTGCTTCCGGGAGATCACCGACCAGACCGGCTTCGACGTGGCGGGGATGTTCATCGACGCGCTGGAGCGGGCGGTGAGGGGTGAGGGGTGAGGGGTGAGGGGTGAGGGGTTAAAGCTCGGTTCGCTTGGCGAATGCCGTGTCCGTCTCCCGGTCGGCTGGGCCGGGCATGGCATTTGGCGCATGGCATCGGCGCTGCGGCGGTTTTTCCCCCTCTCCCCTCACGCCTCACGCCTCACGCTCCTGATCCTCGCCAGCGCGAGCCTCGCCGCCTGCGCGCCGCCGCCGGTGCACAAGCAGCAGGCCTACGTCTTCGGCACCCTGGTGGAGATCACCATCCACGGCGTGCCCGCGCCGCGCGCCCGGCAGGCCGCCGGCGAGGTGCTGAGCGCCTTCGACGCCCTGCACCGGCGCCTGCACGCCTGGCAGCCGGGCGAGCTCGAAGGCCTCAATGCCGCCTTCGCCCGGGGACCGGAACCGGTGGCCATCGCGGCGGACCTCGCCGCCATCATCGCGGACGCGGCGCAGTGGTCCGCCCGCTCGGACGGCCTGTTCAACCCGGCCATCGGCAACCTGGTCCGCCTGTGGGGCTTCCATGCCGACCAGTACCAGTCGCGGCTGCCCGATCCCGCCGCGATCGATGGCCTGGTGCGCGCCGCCCCCGCCATGGCCGACATCCGGGTGGAGGCGGGCCGGGCCGCCAGCCGCAACCCGGCCGCGCGGCTGGACCTGGGCGGCTACGCCAAGGGTTATGCCCTGGACCGGGCGGCGGAGATCCTGCGCCGGGCCGGCATCCGTGACGCCCTGGTCAACATCGGCGGCAACGTCCTCGCCCTGGGCCGGCACGGCGACCGCCCCTGGCGGGTCGGCATCCAGCACCCGCGCCGGGCCGGGACCCTGGCCACCCTGGACCTGGCCGACGGCGAGGCGATCGGCACCTCCGGGGACTACCAGCGCTACTTCGAGCTCGACGGCAAGCGCTACTGCCACCTGATCGACCCGCGCACCGGCCGGCCCGCCCAGGGGGTGCAGGCGGTGACGGTGATCGCGCGCGGCGCCGGCGCCGGCGTGCGCTCGGATGTCGCCAGCAAGCCGCTGTTCCTCGCCGGACCGGCGGGCTGGCGGGACATGGCCCGGCGCCTGGCGGTCGACGAGGCGCTGCTGGTGGAGGCGCGCGGCCGTGTCGCCCTCACCCCCGCCATGGCCGGCCGCCTGCGCTGGGAGGACCCATCCCCGCCGGCCACGGTCCTGCCCTGACGGATCATCTGATGACCCGCCGCCGCGTTTGCGGCACACTGCGAGGCTAATGACGTCACGCCAGGAGGCGCGCATGTACACCTGGAAGAGCTACTTCATCGTGCAGGCGGACTACCAGCACTGGGCCAACGAGGTCATGTTCACCGCCCTCGGGCACCTCGACCAGGAGGCCATCGTCAGCGACCAGGGCCTGTTCTTCGCCAGCATCCATCACACCGTCGACCACATGCTGATGGTCAGCCGCGCCTGGCTGGCGCGCCTGCAGGGCGAGAACCTGGCGGTGAATTATCGCGAGATCCACCATCCCGACTGGCGCGACCTGATGATCGCCCTGCGCCAGGAGACGCGCCGGCTGCAGGGCTGGCTGGAGGCCCAGTCGGACGACTTCTACGATGGCCAGATCAGCTTCACCGGCGGCGACGGGCGCGCCCGCGGCATGTGGGTGCGCGATGCCCTGACCCACCTGTTCACCCACTACGCCCACCACCGCGGCCAGGTCTCCGCGGTCGCCACGCGCCTGGGCGCGCCCTGCCCGGAGATGGATTTCGTCTACTACCGGCGCGAGATGGAACGCCTGCTCAACGAGGTCAGGAACGGCCAGCATCCCCGAGCAGCGGCGCAATGAGCTTCTTCAGCCGGCCGTAATGGACCTGGCCGCTGATCTTGTGCCGGATCACCCCGTCCCGGTCGATGATGTAGGAGGTTGGCAGCCGGTCGACGCCACCGAAGGCGGCGGTGATGGCGCGGTCAGCCATTGGCGCGGGGAAGCTGTAGCCCTCGGCGCGCATGAAGGCGGCCACCTGGTCGGCCGAGTCGTCCAGGCTCCAGGCGACGATCTCGAAGCCGCGCGCCCGGTAGTCGGCGTAGAAGGCCTGCATGGCCGGCATCTCGTGGCGGCAGTAGGGACACCAGGTAGCCCAGAAGTTCACCAGCACCACCTTGCCGCGCAGGTCCGCCAGGCGCTCGACGCCCGCCACCCCGGCGATCGGCACGTCCGGCGCGGGCGCGTGCTGGTCCGTCACCCACGCCGGCGGGCGGAACCATAGGTAGACGATCAGGCCCAGCAGGATCAGCGTGACCGGGCTGGGCTTCAACTTCGCGAGGAATTCCCTTGTCTTCATCATCCGAAAAACCGCCCAGAAAGGTGATCCGGCTCAAGCGCGACGCCGAGCCGCAGGGGGAAGCATCCCCGCAGGCCGCCCCGGCCGGCAAGCGCAGGCCGCTGCGCCACAGCGATTACAACCGGCAGCGCGCGCGCAAGCCGGCCGCGGAGGGCGTGGAGCCGGATCGCGCGGCGGGGGCGCCGGGCGGCCCGGCCACCTCCAAGACCGCCCGACCGGGTGGACCGTCGGCCACCGAAAGCGTTCCGCGCCGGCGTGCGACAGGGCAGCCGGGCGGCGGCGGCAAGGAACCGGCGGACTCTGCCCGGAACATGGCGGAGGCGCGCCCGTGCGGCCCACGACAGTCGCGCGGCGGCGTAACGCCGGAGGGCGGGGCGCGTCGGCGCGGACGTCCATCGCCCCCCCCGGCCGCTACCCGCCTGCACTGCTTCGCCCCCTGCCCGCGCGGCCTGGAGGCGGAGCTGGCGCGCGAGCTGGCCGAGATCGGCGCCGAGGACATCGTCCCCGGTTCCGGCGGCGCGAACTTCAGCGGCGACCTGGCCCTGGCCTGGCGGGTGAACCTCTGCAGCCGCCTGGCCATCCGCGTGCTCTGGCGCGTCGGCCAGGGCACCTACCGCTCGGAGGACGACCTCTACCAGGCCGCCCGCGGCCAGCCCTGGCCGGACTGGTTCGAGGTCGCGCGCAGCATCGCCGTGCGCACCGTGGCCCACGCCAGCCCGCTGAAGAGCCTCAACTTCGCCACCCTCAGGATCAAGGACGCGGTGTGCGACCGCTTCCGCGAGGCGGTGGGCGCCCGCCCGGACGTGGACGCCCGCGCGCCGCAGGTGCCCATCCTGCTCTATCTGGATCGCGACCGCTACAGCCTCTACCTGGACCTCTCCGGCGAGCCGCTCAACCGGCGCGGCTATCGCGTGCAGCCGGCCGCCGCGCCGCTCAACGAGAACCTGGCGGCGGGCCTGCTCAGGCTGGCCGGCTGGACCCCGGACACGCCCCTGCTCGACCCGATGATGGGCGGCGGCACCATCCTGCTCGAGGCGGCCATGATGGCGCTCAACATCCCGCCGGGCCTCAAGCGCCACTTCGCCTTCGAGCACCTGGCCGGCTTCGACCGCGTCGCCTGGCAGCGCGTGCGCAAGGACGCCGAGGCGGCCATCCTGGAGCGGCGACCGCTGCCCATCCACGGCTCCGACATCGACCCGGCCATGGTGCGGGCGGCCGGGCTCAACCTCAAGGCGGCCGGCCTGCTGGACTGCGTCGGGCTGGCCGAGGCCGACGTCCTGGCCATCGGCGCCCGCGCGCCGGCGGGCCTGATCGTCAGCAACCCCCCCTACGGCGTGCGCCTGACCAGCGACCAGCAGACCGCCTTCTACGCGGCCCTGGGCGACGCCCTCAAGCAGCGCTTCCAGGGCTGGAGCGCCTGGCTGCTCTCCGCCGACCCGGAACTGCCGCGCCACATCGGCCTCAGGGCGAGCAGCCGCGTGCCGCTCTACAACGGCCCGCTGGAATGCCGTCTGTATGAGTACCGGCTGGTCGCGGGCGGCATGCGCCGGGGCGCGCCGGGGGATTAAGGAAAGGCCGCTGGCGGCCGATATTGGGAGGAGTCGGACCGCGAATGCCTCCCATGCCTGTCACCCCCTCCCGCCGGATCTCACCCTTGACCCGCTACCGCAGCGTGGCGGCGGTGGTGCTGGTCGGCATGGCGCTGACCTTCCTCGGATTAAGGTACGAGCAGTCGCGCGCCCAGGAGCATTTCCAGCGTCAGCTCGAGCGGCTGGCGGAATCCGAGGCCGCCCGCTTCCAGCGCGGCCTGGACCGCGCCCTGGAGGTGGTGGATGGCCTGGGCAGTTTCCTGTCCGCGTCGATCCGGGTCGATCGGGACGAATTCGCCGTCTATGTGCAGCATGCCCTGCGCACCCACCCCGAGATCCGCGCCCTGCAATGGCTGCCCCGAGTCACGGCGGACGAGCGGGCGGGCTTCGAGGCCGAACTGGATCGAGCCCGGCCCGGCCTGCGCATCAGCGAGGCGGATGCCAGCGGCCGTCTGGCGCCGGCGATGTCTCGCGAGGAATACTTCCCCATCCATTACGTGGAGCCGCTGGCCGGCAACCAAGCGGCCCTGGGTCTGGACGCCGCCTCACGCCCGACCAGCCGGCAAGCCATGGAGCAGGCCCGCGACAGCGGCGCGATCGTGGTCTCCGGAGGCATCCGCCTGGTGCAGGGGGGAAACGGGCAGGCTGTGGTGATTTACCGGCCGGTCTACCGCGGTGGCGTAGCCCTGCACGGCGTCGGCCAACGACGCGCCCAGCTGCTGGGCTTCAGCGTCGCCGTGATCCTGCCCGGGCGGGTATACGACGCGGCCCTGCGGGACAGCCCGGCCTCGAGTCTGGACAGCTATCTTCTCGACCAGTCGGCCGCCGAGGGTGCCCAACTGCTCCATGCCCAGGCGTCCCGCTCGCACCGGCCGGGCGAACAGCCCCCGTCCCTGCGCGAGGCCATGTCCGGCGCGCACTGGCTGGTGCCGATCCGGGCGCCTGGCCGGCAATGGGTCATGCTGTTCAGTCCGGCGCCCGCCCTGCACAAGGAATTCACCCAGCCTCGCCCGTCCCTGGCGCTCTGGATCGGGGCCTTGCTGACCAGCCTGCTCGCGCTGTACCAATGGCGCCGGATCCGTTACGACGAACAACTCGCCGAGGCCCATCAGGCCCTGGCCGAACGCACGCGACGCCTGGACGAGGCGCAGACCCTTGCCCACGTCGGCAGCTGGGAACTGGATCTGACGACGAAGCGGCTGTCCTGGTCGGAAGAGGTGTTCAGGATCTTCGGACTCGACCCGCGACGGCAGAGCCCTTCCTACCAGGCCTTCCTGGAGCTCGTCCATCCGGAGGACCGGGAGCGCGTCGAACAGGCCTACGCCGCATCGCTGGCCAACCACGCTCCCTATCAGATCACCCATCGCCTGCTGCTGCCGGACGGCCGCGTCAAGCACGTGCTGGAGCGGGGCGAGTCCCATTACGACGCATCGGGCCATGCGCTGCGCTCGATCGGCACCGTGCAGGACATCACCGAGCAGAAGCAGGCCGAGGAGCGCTTGCGCCTGATGGACTATGCCATGGCCTCGGCCATGACCGCCGTGGCCATGTCCGACGCGGAAGGCCGCCTGACCTATGTGAACGATGCCTTCCTGCGCCTGTGGGAGCTGCCCGAGCGCGCCGCCGTCATCGGCAGCTCGGCGCTGGACTACTGGGCTTCGCCCGAGTCGGCGCGGGAGGTGATCAACCGCCTCGGCAGGGACCTGCACTGGTCCGGCGAACTGGAGGCGCGGACCGCCACGGGCACACCGTTCACGGTGCGGTGCGACGCCAGTCTGGTGCGCGACGAAGGGGGACGGCCGCTGTGCATGATGGCCACCTTCCTCGATCTCACCGAGCGCAAGCGGGCCGAGGCGGACCTGCGCCTGGCCGCCAGCGTATTCGCCAACACCCACGAAGGGGTGATCATCACCGACGCCGAGGGCCGCATCCTGGATGTGAACCAGGCCTTCACCGACATCACCGGCTACCCCCGCGGCGAGGTCATCGGCCGCAACCCGCGCCTGTGGAAGTCGCAGCATCACGACGCGGCGTTCTACGCGGCCCTCTGGGAGGCGCTCAATCGCGGCGGCAGCTGGCAGGGCGAGATCTGGAACCGGCGCAGGAACGGCGAGGCCTTTCCGGTCCTGCAGACGATCAGCGCCGTGCGCGACGCGAACGGGGCGCTGACCCATTACGTGTCGGTCTTCTCCGACATCAGCGGCATCAAGGATACCCAGGCGCAGCTGGCCTATCTGGCCCAGCACGACCCCCTGACCGACCTGCCCAACCGCCTGCTCTACCATGACCGCCTCGACCAGGCCCTGCGCCGCGCCGAACGCGAGGGGCAGTCCCTGGCTGTGCTGTTCATGGATCTGGACCGCTTCAAGCACATCAACGACAGCCTCGGTCACGCGGTCGGCGACCAGCTCCTGCAGGAGGTGGCGCAGCGACTCCGGCACGCCCTGCGCCGGGAAGACACCGTTGCGCGCATGGGCGGCGACGAGTTCATCATCCTGGTCGAACACCTGCACGGCGAGCAGGACGCCGCCCAGCTGGCCGGCAAGCTGCTGCAGACCCTGGCCAGTCCCTACATGATCGGCGGGCATGAGCTGTACATCACCACCAGCATCGGCATCAGCCTCTATCCCCACGACGGCATCAGCGCCGAGGCCCTGGTCAGCAACGCCGACGCCGCCATGTACCGGGCCAAGCACGAGGGCCGCGACACCTACCAGTTCTACACCCAGACGCTGACCGCCGCGGCGCTGGAACGGGTGCACCTGGAGGCCGAACTGCGCCGGGCCATCGAGGCGGAGGAGCTGTCGGTGCATTACCAGCCCCAGGTCGACCTGGCCACCGGCCGCCTGGTCGGGGCCGAGGCCCTGGTGCGCTGGCGCCACCGCGACTGGGGCGACATCCCGCCGGACCGCTTCCTGCCCACCGCCATCGATACCGGTCTGATCCTCCCCCTCGGCGAATGGGTGCTGCGCCAGGCCTGTCGTCAGGCCAAGGCGTGGCGGGACGCCGGGCTGACCTTGGAAAACATCGCCGTGAACGTGGCAGGACCGCAGATCCTGCGCAGCGACTTCGTGGCGACGGTGCGCCGGGCCCTGGCGGACAGTGGCCTGGCGGCCGAGCACCTGGAGCTGGAGGTGACCGAGGGCTTCATCATGGACCAGTCCGGCAAGGCCGTCGCCGTGCTGGAGGAACTCGGCAGGATGGGCGTGGATCTGTCCATCGACGACTTCGGCACCGGCTATTCCTCCCTGGCCTACCTCAAGCGCCTGCCCATCGACACCCTCAAGGTGGATCGTTCCTTCGTGCGCGACCTGCCCGGCGACGAGGAGGACGCCGCCATCGCCGGGGCGGTGGTCGCCCTGGGGCACAGCCTGGGCCTGCGGGTCATCGCCGAGGGCGTGGAAACCCCCGAGCAGGCGGTTTTCCTGCTCGGCCTGGGCTGCGACGAGGCCCAGGGCTACTTCTACGGCCGGCCGATGCCGGCGGCGGAGTTCGCGGCCGCCGTGGCCGAGCGCATCTCCGCCTGAGCCCCCTCAGCCGGTCAGGCGGCGCAGGGCCTCGGCGTACTTCTCGGCGGTCCGCGCCACCACCTCCGCCGGCAGCGCCGGGCCCGGCGGGCGCTTGTCCCAGCCGGTGGCTTCCAGCCAGTCCCGCACGTACTGCTTGTCGAAGCTGGGCGGGTTCTCGCCCACCCGGTACCGGTCGGCCGGCCAGAAGCGGGAGGAATCCGGCGTCAGGGCCTCGTCGATCAGGGTCAGCCGGCCCGCGCCATCCAGCCCGAACTCGAACTTGGTGTCGGCGATGATGATCCCCCGGCCGGCGGCGTATTCGGCCGCCTCCCGGTAGAGGGCCAGGGCGGCTGTGCGCACCTGGTCGGCCATCTCCTTCCCCAGCAGGGCCTGGCAGCGCTCGAAGTCGATGTTCTCGTCGTGCTCGCCCACCGCCGCCTTGGTGGAGGGGGTGAAGATGGGTTCGGGCAGCCGGTCGGCCAGTTGCATGCGGTCGGGCAGATGGATGCCACAGATCATGCCGTTGCGCTGGTAGTCCTTCCAGCCGGAGCCGACCAGGTAGCCGCGCACGATGGCCTCCACCGGCAGCGCCCGGAGCCGCCAGGCCACCACCGCGCGGCCCGTCACCTGGTCGCGCTCGTCGGCGGCCACCACCGACTCCGGCGCCTCCCCGGTCAGGTGGTTGGGCAGGATGTGGGCCAGCTTCCCGAACCAGAAGTTGGACACCGCCGTGAGCACCCGGCCCTTGTCCGGGATGGGCGTGGGCAGGACCACGTCGAAGGCGGACAGGCGATCGGTGGTCACCAGCAGCATGCGCCGCGCGTCCACGGCGTAGATGTCGCGCACCTTGCCGCGGTGGATCAGGGGCAGGGAACGGATGGAGGTTTCGAACAGGGCATCGGCCATGGCGGGATTCCTCTGAATGGAAAAAGGCGGCACGCAGCCGCCTTTTCGTGGTGAGCGCTCGGCTCAGTTGACCCTGGGATCCAGCTCGCCCTTGTCGTAGCGCTTCTGCATGT
>JALOTG010000236.1 GCA_025458005.1 Thiobacillaceae bacterium | reverse complement strand
GGAATTGGCTCTGCGGCGCACCGCCGACCGGGTGGATGCCCAGATGCGCGACTATCGGGCGGATCAGTCCATCAGCCAGGTCTGGCAAGCCAAGGAGCGATTGATGGTGTGCGTCGGCCCGGGTCCCGGTGCGGAACGGCTGGTGCGCAGCGCCGCCCGCCTGGCGGCCAGCCTGCGCGCGGACTGGCGCTGGCCCAGGGACTGGGGGCGGAGACCGCCTCTCTGTCCGGAACCGACTTGGTCCCGACCCTGCTGGCCTACGCCCGCGGGCGCAACGTCTCCAAGCTCGTCATAGGCCGGTCGAGCCACAGCCTGCTGAGCCGGCTACTGCGGCCCAGCCCCATCGACGAACTCGACGCTGAGATCGACATGGATGTCTACATCGTCGGTCACCGGCACGACGAGACCCCGACCGAGACCCTGCCGAGGGTTCTAAACCTGGGGCGGGAGAGGGAAGGCGCCGGGGCTGTGGGCTACGTCTGGGCGGCGGCGACCTGCTTGGCAACCACCCTGGTGGCCGCAGGGCTGCTCAACGTGTTCGATGTGGCGAACGTCGTCATGCTGTACCTGCTGGGGGTGGTGCTGGTGACCATCCGCTTCGGCCGGGGGCCGGGGATGCTGCTCTCGCTGCTCAATGTGGTCGCCCTCGACCTGTTCTTCGTGGCTCCGCGCTTCTCCTTCACCGTGGCCGACACCCAGTACCTGTTCACCTTTGCCTTGATGCTGGTGGTGGCCTTGGTGATCAGCAACCTCACCGCCAGCCTGCGCTACCAGGCGCTCGTCGCCGGCTACCGGGAACGCCGCGCCGAGGCCCTGTTCGATGCCGGGAAGGCGCTTTCTTCGGCCCTCACCGCCGGTCAGATCGTCCAGGACGGCAGTGCCCGCCTGGCCGGGGTCTTCCAGGCTCGGGTACTGATCCTGTTGCCGGACAGCCGCGACCGGCTCCAACAGCCGGTGGTCGAAGGCAGCGGCGACGGCTTGCTTGCCGAGGCCGACCTGGGCCTGGCCCAGTGGGTCTACGACCACCAGGAGCCCGCCGGGCTGGGGACCGACACATTGCCGGCCAACCCGGTCCTCTATCTGCCCCTGCGGGCACCCATGCGCACCCGTGGGGTATTGGCGATTTGTCCCGCCGACCCGCATGCCATCTTTCAGCCGGAGCAGCAGCGGCTGTTGGAGACCTTCGCCGCCCAGATCGCCCTGGCCCTGGAACGTGTCCACTATGTCGAGGTGGCCCAGGATGCGGTGGTCAGCATGGAGGCGGAGCGGCTGAGCAACGCCCTGCTGGCAGCCATCTCCCACGACCTGCGCACGCCCCTGACCGGCCTGGTCGGTCTGTCCGGCACCCTGGCTGCCTTAGTCAGGTCCGAGGCCGGCTCCGGGGACTCCCAGACCAGGGAACTGGCCGCCGCCATCCATGAAGAGGCCCTGCGCCTCAGTGCCCTGGTGGTGAACCTGCTGGACATGGCCCGGCTGCAGGCCGGCGGCCTCGTCCTCGACCGGCAATGGCAGCCCGTCGAGGAGGTGGTGGGCAGCGCGCTCCGCGCCAGTGCCAGGGTCCTGGCCGGGCATCGGGTTGCGACCAACCTGGCCGCCGACCTGCCCCCGGTGGCCTTTGACGCCGTGCTGATCGAGCGCGTCCTGTGCAACCTGCTGGATAACGCCGCCAAGTTCACGCCGCCCGGCAGCCGGATCGGCCTGGCGGCCGGGGTGCAGGGCAACCATCTGGAGGTACGCGTGACCGACGATGGCCCCGGACTGCCCGAGGGCATAGAAGACCGGCTCTTCGACAAATTTACCCGCGGCGAGAAGGAATCCGCCCGGCCCGGCGTTGGCCTGGGCCTGGCCATCTGCCGGGCCATCGTTCAGGCCCACGGCGGGCGGATCCGGGCGGCAAATCGCCCGGATGGGGGGGCCCAGTTCAGCTTCACGCTGCCGCTGGGCACGCCGCCGAACCTGGGGGCGCCCCAACCGGAGTTGCCGCCGGAACCAGTGCCTGGGCGGGTGCGCGAGGTTGGGCAGACGCTGGTGCCTGAGCCGGCGCCAGACGGGCGGGAGGCGTGATGCCCGGCGCGACTGCCATCCGTGTTTTGGTCATTGAGGACGACCCGGCCATCCGCCGCTTCCTGCGTGCGGCCCTGGAGGCGGAGGGGATACTGGTGCTCGAGGCAGACACAGGCCGCCGGGGTCTGGTGGAGGCGGGCAACCGCAAGCCGGACCTCCTCATCGTCGATCTGGGCCTGCCCGACCTGGATGGCCTGGAGGTGATTCGTGGGGTGCGGGGCTGGAGCGCTGTGCCCATTGTCGTGGTGTCGGCGCGTAGCCAAGAGGCGGAGAAGGTCGCCGCCCTGGACCTGGGTGCGGACGATTATCTGACCAAGCCCTTCGGCCTGGCCGAGCTACTGGCCCGCATCCGCGCTCACCTGCGCCGCCGCGACTTGCCCCAGGACGGGATAGACCAGAAACTGCGCCTGGGCGACACGGTGATCGACCTGGCCCACCGCAGCGTCCTGCGGGGCGGCGAACCGGTGAACCTCACCCCCATCGAGTACCGACTGCTTGGCGTGCTGGTGCGCAATCGCGGTAAGGTCCTGACCCACCGCCACCTGCTGCACGAGGTCTGGGGGCCGAGCCACGCGGACAGCAGTCACTACCTGCGCATCTACATGGGGCACCTGCGCCGGAAGCTGGAGCGCGATCCGGCCCAGCCGGAGTTCCTGATCACCGAGACCGGCATCGGCTATCGGCTGGTTACCGAGGGTTAGCGGAACCGAGCAGGACGATGGCAGGGCCCCTATTCGCTTCCCAACCCGCCGGCGCGGCGGGCTAATGCGCGGTCTTGGGCGCGTCCCCCTCAGACTTCCCCCTCTCGACTTCCCGGGGGGCGGGACTCAGGCCGAGGCGGTCGCGAGGGTGCTGTGGCGGCGCGAGTAGGCGAAATAGATCACCAGTCCCAACGCCAGCCAGCTTCCGAAGCGCAGCCAGGTCATCGCGGGGAGTTGTGCCGCCAGATAGAGGCAGCAGGCGGCCCCCAGCAGCGGGATCAGGGGCGAGAAGGGTGTGCGGAAGGGGCGCGGCAGGTCCGGGTGGGTGCAGCGCAGGAACACCACCCCCAGACAGACCAGGAAGAAGGCGGCCAGGGTGCCGATGTTGACCAGTTCCGCCACGGTCCCGATGGGGGTGAAGCCGGCAATGGACGCCATCGCCACCCCTGCGGCCAGGATCACCCGCACCGGGGTCGCGGTGCGCGGGTTCAGCCGCGCGAAGGCCGGCGGCAGCAGCCCGTCGCGGGACATGGCGAGGAAGACCCGCGTCAGCCCGTAATAGAGGACTAGCATCACGGTGGTCAGCCCAGCGATGGCCCCGGCGGCGATCACTCCCGCCGCCCATGGGTAGCCCAGGCGCAGCATCACGTCCGCCACCGGCGAGCCGACGTTGAGGCTGGGGTAGGCGACCACGCCGGTCAGGAGCCCCGCCACCAGAATATAGATCAGGGTGCAGACGGCCAGGGAGACCAGGATGCCGATGGGTAGGTCGCGCTGCGGGTTGCGCGCCTCCTCCGCCGCGGTGGAGACGGCGTCGAAGCCGATGTAGGCGAAGAAGATCAGGGCCGCCCCGCCCATCACCCCCTCCCAGCCGAAGGGCATGAAGGGGCTCCAGTTGGCCAGCTCCACATGGAAGACGGCGACTGCGATGAAGACGGCGATGGCGCTGAGCTTGATGAACACCATCACCCCATTGACCCGCACGCTCTCGCGAACCCCAACACTCAAGAGCAGGGCCAGGGTCAGGACGATGAGGGCGGCGGGGAGGTTGATCAGGCCGCCCTCCCAGGGGCCCTTCTGCAACGCATCGGGGAGGGCGAGCCCGGCCGCCGCCAGGGCATTGCTCATGTAGCCAGACCAGCCGATGGCCACCGCCGAGGTGGCTACCCCGTACTCCAGGATCAGGTCCCAGCCGATGATCCAGGCGATGATCTCCCCCAGACCCGCGTAACTGTAACCGTAGGCGCTGCCACAGCCGCCGATGGCCGCGGCCAGCTCGGCATAGGCCAGGGCGCTGAAGGCGCAGGCCGTCCCCGCCACCAGGTAGGACAGGATGATGGCCGGACCGGCCTGGGTTGCGGCGGCGACCCCGGTCAGGACGAAGATGGCCTGGGTTGCGGCGGCGACCCCGGTCAGGACGAAGATGCCGGCCCCGATGATGGCGCCTATGCCGAGTAGCGTCAGGTCCACAGGACCCAGGACCCTTTTCAAGGCAATGTCACAGGCGCCGTGATCGGCGTTGATGGCCTTGGTTCTGAGCAAGCCCGACGTGCGCATAAAATCCCCGTGAGCCGAGATTAAGCGGCTACTTCCGCCAGAACTGCGGCGTGAACAGCACGACCAGGGAGAAGATCTCCAGGCGCCCCAGGAGCATGGTGACGCTGCACACCCAGGTCTCGTAGTCGGTCAGGGATTGGTAGTTCGTAGCGGGGCCGACTGTGCCCAACCCTGGGCCGGCGTTGTTGATGCACGCGATGACGGCGGTGAAAGCGCTGATGAAGTCCATGCCGCCGAATATGAGCAGGAAGGTCATCCCGAC